>CAZDGN010000030.1:0-2125 GCA_964505265.1 uncultured Rickettsia sp. | reverse complement strand
AAAATTACCAAATTCAATTTTAGATCAAATTATAACAAGATATTTTTGAGATAAAAATTATTAAAAAATGAAGTCGTATGTCCATACGGCGAGGCTTTTTAAGGATTTTTATCCAGAAATATGAAGTTAGAATTTGATTTAAAATTGGATTTGGTATAAGATTAAGTTGGCACTTTTTTAACACCACTTTTTTAATTAATTCAAAAACATTTTAAAAAGTTCATTATAATCTCCTTTATCAGCTTGGCGGAGGGCTTCTACATATTTTTTTCTTAACTCTGTGGTTGAATCAATTTCATTAGCTCGCCAATTGATTTTTTTAATATTATTTTTGGAATCCGAATATTTTTTTATAATACAATCACAAACCAGTCTGGCGTGCCTTCCATTGCCATTTGAGAATAAATGAATTTTAACTAATTTATGATGAAAAATTAAAGCGATTTGTTGAATCGAATAAATATTATTTTCGAGCCAATATTGCGAATCATCGCATAATTTTTTTAATTCCACTCTAATTTGCGTATAATCACAACCAATATTTTTATCGCTTTTTCTCAACTCTCCTGCCCATTTCCAGACTTTACCAAACATTTTTTTATGAAGTAAAAGCAAAAAATCAATATCAAATATTTCATAATAATTAAGCACTCTTTTATTCAAAGCCCATCTTCTTCCGTCGATAATATTTTCATGCTCCCAGATGTTCAATTCATTAAGGTTGTTGATTGAAGGAATTAATCCTAATTTATCATCTTCATCAATCAATGTTTGCCCAAATTGAGAAAAATTAATTTTCATCATTTCTCCATAAATTTTTATTTAAATTTTCAGTAAAATCTTTGGTTAATAATTTTACAGAATTTTCGGAATTTTCAATTTTTTGGTCTTCAAGTTCCATAGTTTTATTAACCTCTTTTATTATCAATCTAGCCTTATATTCCGCTCGCTTTTTAATAATTTTTTGCAATGAACGCTCCCGGGGAATAATTGCATAATGCAATTCACAATCAATTGCTTCGGCTAATTTTCTTAAAGATTTTAAAGAAATTGTTTCAAAAGCTTCGTTATTTTCTAGTTGATTAACGCTTTGCTCGGAAATATTTAATTTATTGGCAACAAAAGCCAAAGGCATTGATAATGCTTGCCTTATAGTTTTAATCCAGCCATTCTTAGGCTTGGTTTCAAAGCACATTTTTTTAAAATGATTATCTAAATTTTGTAGTTGTATTTGTTTTAATCTTTTGGTCATAAATCAGTTTATAACTTTAATAATAAAGAATCATTTTCATATTATAACTTTATTTTGCAAGTATTATTTTAAGTTATAATATGAAATAATTGGTTTTTTTGTGGTGTTTTTTAAATTAATTTACATTATTTAAAGTTCCGCTTCAAATTCGCAATAATTGTTTAATATCAAGCATCTACGAATCTGGAAACCAAGTTTTAAATCTGCAAATTCACTCAAATCTTCATGTTTAATTTCTTTATTTAATTGCTCGCAATTAAAATTTTTAAAATAGAATTTTCT
This sequence comes from uncultured Rickettsia sp., assembly GCA_964505265.1. GTDB lineage: Bacteria > Pseudomonadota > Alphaproteobacteria > Rickettsiales > UBA1997 > CAILUF01. The sequence continues at coordinate 591 of CAZDGN010000030.1, read as the reverse complement.
TATTTTAAAAAATTTAGCACCAAATTTTTTAATAATTTTTCTCAATTCATTTTCAACATTTTCTAAATCTTCAGTTCCAAAACTATAAATAAGAGTTGATGGAGGTTGCCCAATGACACCAAACCTATCGGCGGCATCACTAGATTGAATTGAAAATAAAAATTTTCCCTCAATATCTCCAGAGTAATATCTTCCCATAAAAAACCTCCTTATCTTTTTCTAAAATTAATAACATCGTCAAGAGAAGTATTTGAATTCCAAAATTTATCTCTCTCAACTTTTAAACTAGAAATTGATGGGTGCCTTATGCTTTTTAATTCTTCTAAACTAAAATAACCCAACTCTGCCATTTCATCATCGCCTAAATTGGCAAATCCGAAAAACAATTTTTCAACTGGATCATATTCAGTGGCATACCAAGAAGCACTCGAGCCCGGTAAGAAAAATTTAACAATCACTTTAATTTGATTATTTTCTTTTTCGCAATTTGTATAAATTGGCGGTAATTTTTTTAAAATTTCTTTTGTAAGAAGTAACATAATTTCTCCTGTAATTTTTTGTTAATAAGGTTGAAAACAAGCACTTGAAAAG
>CAZDGN010000029.1:0-2156 GCA_964505265.1 uncultured Rickettsia sp. | reverse complement strand
TGGCGATGAGCAATATTATTTGCAGGCTCCACAATCCATTTTTGGGCATTATTTTTGCCCGATTGCATCGCTGATTTTGCCTGACGATAAAGGATATATTTTAATTTTGTCATGTTTAATTTTTTGGTTTTAACATTTGCTTATTAACAATTTAAGTTAAATCAAATTAAATTGCAAAAAAACTTTAATTTTGTTTGTATTTAACGATAAAATTTCTTGTTTTTTGATTATTGTGCATTATTCTATTTTAATTAACAATTATTAAATTTATTTATAATTTATGTCACGAGGCGGATATCGAAAAAATGCTGGCAGGCCTAAGGGCAATGGCAAATATCAAGAATCAACCAAGCCCATTAGAATTCCAATTAGTTTGGTTGGCAAAGTAATCGATTATATCGAAAACAAAGGTTTTACTTTACCGCTATATAATTGTGCAGTAAGGGCTGGATTTCCATCGCCTGCCGATGATTATATCGTTGAAGATATTGATTTGAACAAATATTTAATTAAACATCCAACTGCCACTTTTTTGGTGCGAGTGGCGGGTGATTCGATGATTGATGCAGGTATTAATCCAGATGATATTTTGGTGGTGGATCGTAGTTTAGAAGTAAAAAATGGTGATATTATTATTGCCTCAATTAATGGCGAATTAACGGTCAAAAAATTATCAAAAACCAAGCAAGGAATTTTTTTAATGCCTGCCAATAAAAAATATCAACCAATACCAATTCATGATTTTAATGAAAATGTGATTTGGGGAGTGGTTACCAATGTAATTCACAAATTATGAAAAGCCACTCTTATCAAAATTTAAACCAACATCAAAATGCAATTTTTGCCTTGGTTGATTGCAATAATTTTTATGCTTCTTGTGAAAGAGTTTTTCGCCCAGATTTGCAAAAAACTCCAATTGTGGTATTATCAAATAATGATGGTTGTATCATTGCTCGCTCTAATGAAGCCAAGGCTTTAGGCATTGAAATGGGGGCGCCGTTTTTTAAGTTTCGCCAATTGATTGAAAAAAATAAAGTTGCGGTATTTTCTTCAAATTATAGTTTTTATGGCGATATGTCGAATCGGGTGATGAAATCATTGCAAATGATGGTGCCAGATCTTGAGATTTATTCTATCGATGAAGCTTTTTTAAGGCTTGATAATATTGCCTTCGATGACATTCTAAATTTATGTTCGAAAATTCGTTTCAATATTAATAAATGGCTTGGCATTCCAACATCGATAGGCATTGCCAACACTAAAACCTTGGCAAAAATTGCCAATCAAATTGCCAAAAAAAATTTGTTTAATTTAGCACCAAATCATATTTGTGACTTAGGCAATTCAGATTTACAGCGGGAAGTTTTGGCAAAATTTGCGGTGCAAGATGTTTGGGGTATTGGCAAGGGAATTGCCACCAAGCTTAGAGTAATTGGCATTGAAAATGCTCTTGAACTTAGAGACGCTGACCCAAAAAAAATTCGTAAAATTCTTGGAGTTGTTGGTGAAAGAATTGTTTATGAACTTAATGGAATTTCTTGTTTGCATCTTGAAGAAATTGCTCCACGCAAAAATATTTTATCGTCAAAATCTTTTGGCAAAAATGTCACCGCCAAATCTGATTTACAAGAAGCTATTGCTAATTATGCGGTGCGAGCTTGCGAAAAAATGCGTCGTCAAAAATCTCAAGCTCAGGCTATTTATGTTTATATTCGCACCAATCCTTTTGCTAATAAGCGTCAATATTGTGCTGGCAACTCAATTAGCTTCGTGTCGGCAACTGCTAATGTTAGTGAAATTTTAAAATCGGCTTTAAAAATTTTAGATCAAATTTATCAAAAAGATTATCAATATAAAAAGGCGGGCATAATGCTTTTGGATTTGATTGATGAGGGTAGTAATATTCAGCAAAATCTATTTGATAATGATTTATTTGCTGAAAATTCTTGGCAAAATAATTCTGATAAAAATTATGTTTTTTTGGATTCTGGCAATAATTTACAAAAGCAAAAAACCAGATCCGAGCTTATTCAAAAAACTATGGAAAAAATTAACAAGGATTTTAGTAAAAACACGATTTTTTATGCTATTCAAGGCACTAAAAGAAGTTGGGCAATGCAATGTAACAAGCGATCAATGCACTATACTACTAATAT
>CAZDGN010000028.1:0-3896 GCA_964505265.1 uncultured Rickettsia sp. | reverse complement strand
TTTCAGAAAAAGTCAGGAACAAAGAAAACCTGATCTCACTTTATCTTTTAACAGTTGCAGACATAAGAGCTACAAGTCCATATGTTTGGAATCAGTGGAAAGCGACACTTCTTAAAAATTTATTTCAATATACATTAAATTATTTTGAGCAAAACAATCAATCTCATGCAGACACGATTACAAGAAGAAAAGTCAAAGCAGCATCCATTTTAGGAACTTACAATATAGAAAATAACCATTACAAAACTCTTTGGAAAAGTTTTGGTGAAAACTATTTTTATAAATATACTGAAGAAGAAATTGCTTGGCAAACAAGGCTTTTATTTTCACATACAGCTCCTGTGAAGCCTATTGTTCGAGTAAGGCATCGCCCCAATGGCGAAGGTATCGAGGTTCTCATTTACCAAAAAAATACAGCTCGTATTTTTAGCAAAACGTGTCATTTTTTTGATGAAATTGGATATAACGTGGCAGCGGCAAAAATATTTACAACCCAACATGATTACGCCCTTAATCTTTTTGACCTTCTTGATGCCAATCCAAAATCGGTAAGTTATGAAGGTTTATTTAAATTTATTGAAAATGAATTAAGAGTTCGATTAGAAAATGAAAAAACAATGACCCCTAAAAAACTTTCTGAAAAAAGTCGACAAGCCACGCATCATTTTTTTGACACAAAAGTATCAATTCTTCAAATTAAAAACTCCCATATTTATCAATTAGATGTAATCACAGATGACAGAAATGGGCTTTTAAGCGTTATATCAGATCAGTTATTAGAAGAAGGTGTGTCGATTAATCATGCAAAAATAAATACGCTTGGATCTCGAGCCGAAGACACGTTTCTAATTACATATAAAAATAATCAATTGCTAACAAAAAAAAATATTACAACTTTACAAGAAAAAATAAGTAAAGCAATTGAAGTTTAGTTTATCGGCTATGCATAAGTCCATGTGCTGTGCAAAAAATAAGTCAAAAAAGGAATTGAAAGGCTAGTTATAAGCGTGATTAAAAAATCACTAATTCCAAAACATCTTAATGAATATGGAATTAATAATGACATTAAAAAAGCAATAATCGAAACAGTATAAAATCTTATCAAATTAGATTTTTTAATTCTTTCTGAAAAAGTCCAGGTTGTATGGATTAAATAAGAAAAAAAATTAGCTAAGACAAATGCAATGCCATTTGCAAGGGAGACATTTAAATTTACAAATTTGATAATAAAAAAAGCTATAAAAATATAAAAAAAAGTAACTAGTAAGCCTGAAAATAGAAAGCGTAACGATCTTTTATTTAAATTCATGTTTATTGCGAATAATATAAATTGGTCTCTTTTTTGACTCCATATATATACGAGAAATGTATTCACCCAAGACTCCAATGCCAATTAACTGAAGACTCCCAAAGAAGAGTAACAGTACAATTAATGAGGCATAACCTGGAACATCAATACCAAAAATTATAGTTTTAAATATAATTATAAAAGCATAGAGGAAAGAAGAAATCGCACCCAAAAATCCAATATAAGTCCAAATTCTTAATGGTAACGAACTAAAACTAGTTATTCCTTCAATAGCAAAATTCCATAGTTTCCATCCAGAAAATTTAGTTGATCCAGCATTTCTAGCTAAACGGCTATATTCAATGGAAGCTGTTTTAAAACCGACCCAAGAAAATAACCCTTTCATAAATCTTTGCTGCTCCGGAAGTGATTTAATAGCATTTACTACAGATCTATCCATCAATCTAAAATCACCAACATTATTTGGAATTTTAATGTCAGAAATAGAATTGTGAATCTTATAAAAAAAAGATGCAGTAACTCTTTTTAACCAAGAATCTTCTGATCTGTTAATTCTTTTTGCCAAGACAATCTCTGCTCCGCTATTCCAAACACTAATCATATCTAAAATCAATTCCACCGGATCCTGAAGGTCCGCATCTATGGGGATAATTGCATCGCCAGAAGATATATCTAAACCAGCTGTTAAAGCCGCTTCTTTTCCAAAGTTTCTAGACAGTTCAATAATTTTTATATTATGATCATTTTCAGCAAGAGAAATCATTTTATCTAAAGTCTCATCCTCACTCCCGTCGTCAATAAAAATAATTTCATATATATACTGATTTTCAATCGAATGAAATGTGTTGACAAAAGAATTGTAAAAAGTTTCGATATTAGAAGCTTCGTTATAGCAAGGAACAATCAAGGATATTTTTTTCATATTAACCTACTAAAAATTAACATTCTTTTAAGGGTGGGATTATTGCCCAATAAAAATCTAATAATGACAGGCTCGTGGAAGTTACTTCAACTGGCAAGGAAAATATTTTTGTATATTTTGAAAGATTCTCAGACGATCTACTTATGACAATCATTCCATCTCTTTCAATATCATTTTTATTTATCCAGGGTGATTTAGTAAAATCGCCATCTTCGAGCACTTGTGGATACTCTCCAGAGTAAACAGAAACGACTCCAGATTCAAAAGCTGGCCCAGAAATGAAGTTAATTTTGCAATCACTACGGTCTTTCCAGCTCGCTATAACTAAATTAGAAATTATCTTGCTAGGATAAGCTTCATCATTTCTCTTATGCTGCGAAAGACTGGCACCATTTTTATAAAAAATAAATATTGAGAGACTTAAAATTTGCAAGCCAGTATAAATTAATAAAAAAATATTACGCTTAAATTTCTTTGCTATACAAAAAAAACAAGCAAATATAGGGGTAAATAAAAAAACACTCATACCCCAATGATTTGCTAGTTTCAATCCACAAAATAGATTTAAAAAAATTAAAAATAAGAATGGAAAAAGAATAAGCCCCCATACCCATGAATTACCAGATATGGATGTGAGTTTAAACAATTTAGTAAATTCTTTCCTTCCCGTATCGAAGGAAAGAATGCTTAAAATTAATAAAGGAATTATAAAAAATCTAATTTGCTGCACTAAAAAACTTATTAAATTTTTAAATTGATCTAAAAATGAATAATCATCAATATTAAAACGGTCTGCCGTATAATGCATAATCATAAATTTGTTTTTGAAAATCCAAAATAAATGAGGGTAAATCATCATCATCGCAATCAGGATGGTGAGAAATATTCCAAAAATTGATATTTTATTATTAGAGTTTTTGGCGGCTAGATACGAAGTAATTCCAAGGCCTACAAAAAATATAATTGACTGGTACTTTGCTAAAAAACACAAGGCTAAAAAAGCGCCAAACAATAACCAATTAATTATTTTTAATTCATTACTATTTTTTTTGTAAATATTATAAAAATAATACCAGCATAAGATTGTCAACATCATCACTAAAACAGTGTTGTGATTAAACATCTGCGCTCGCCATGTAAACATGAAACTTGAACTTAAAAGCAAAGTTGCAATTTCAGCAAAATGATGGCCAATTAAAATTTTTCCTATTTTGTTATAAAAAAATAATGTTGTACTTAAACAAACAAAGGCCAAAAAATAAGTATTTAAATAGTTAAAACCGAATAACGACTGGAAGCCAAATAATAACCAGGTAGTCAGGGGTGGGTGTTTCCAATAACCCCATTCCCAACTATGGGCCCAATTAAATTGCTCAAAATTATCACCAAATTGAGATGTATTAATAAATGCGCTTAGAGAAACCCAAATAGCTAGAAAAAATATAGCTACAATCAAAAAAGTATTTGCTTTTATGGCGGCCATTAAAAATTTTACTTGGCTTAACAATATAGATTTCCTGTAAATTTCATTAGATAAATCATACCCGAAATATAACCGTGGGATGTTCAATAAAATTTAACTAAAAAAAAGGGGGGGGTTAATAGATTGAATATGGCGGAAGAGGTGAGATTCGAACTCACGGAGGGGATGAACCCTCGACGGTT
>CAZDGN010000027.1:0-4497 GCA_964505265.1 uncultured Rickettsia sp. | reverse complement strand
TGAACGCAAAGCGATAAAAGAATAAAAAAGCCAGCAATAAAAACCATTGCCAAAAGCATTAAGACTGGATTTTCTTTAAACATTTTCCTCCTCTTCTTCATATTCGGATAATTCAAGATATTCTTCGCAAAGTTTACGCAATTTTAAAGCATAATTCCGTTCAGTATCCGATAAATTATTTATAGTCTCTTGAGTATTGTAAACCCCGTTTGACTCTAAAAAATCAAAGCAATCCCGCAAGTCTTGATAAGTATTTTGAAATCTCGCTGTTCTATGATTAGCCATTTTTAACCCCCTTCTTTTTAGTTTCAATTCCATTCTCTTTTAAAATCAAGCGAATTGTTTTTAAAGTCAAAGCAAAATGTTTATTGTGCTCGTCTAAATACGCTTTAGCACCGCTCACCGATTGCTTTCTTTTATTGAAAGCGTGAATTACGCTTTTTATTATTTTTTTACGAAAACCTGAGGTTTCTTTTATTTTTATGTAAATCATATGTTTTTTTAAATTTGAGTTAGTATAGAATTGACTACGCCCGCCGTTAGTAATAACCAGAAGCCGTATTTATAGAGTTTTTGTTCTAGTTCGTCCCGCTCCCGCTTGCGTTTGTTATTTTGTTTAATTTTATGTTTGTTTTTTTGGTAATATTTTTTTTGTGTTTCTTTATAAATTTTCATAGTTTTAAATTAATTGTTAATATTTAAATTTTTTTTAATTTTGATAATTTCTTGTTTTAAAACTTGAAGTTGTTTGTTGAAAATATCGCGTTCTTGATTGCAACGATTCGAACATCCACAATTCAGCCCGTAAGACCAACCAAAACGACTATTTTCAGCATTTTCAGCGATTATTGAAGATTTTTTAAATAGTTTTTTTATAAATTTCATAATTTTAAATTAATTGTTATTACGCAAAATCGTTAATTGAATATTTATTTCCGTCAATATCGAACCAATATTTGCCGTTTTTGTGGTTTTTTTCGTAGTGAGAAAAAATCACAAAACCAATAAATTCATTATTTTTCGCAAGCATTACTGATTGCCCTTTTTTAAATTCTAGCGTTGACATAATATTTTAATTTAATGGTTAATATTCCAAACATCAGCTATCACGGCTTGAAGCTTGTGGGCGTTGAACTCTAGTTTATTTTCAAATTCAACTTTATGTGTTTTTGCATCGTGCGATTGCTTGAACAAAAAGATTGCGATTAATGCAATTGTTAAAAATACTTTATACATTTTTAAAAGCCCCCGTTTTTGATTTAAATGCATCGTTAAATTTAAATTCGGCTCTTAACTCGATTAAAGCATCTTCGTCGCCGTCTCTTGCTTCAAAAAGCAAATCAAACCAATGTTCTTGCTCTTGTTTATTGCTTGCCCAGCCGTTGTTTAAAGCTTGTTCAACGGCGTTAAAAAATGCACCATTTTCTAAAAGAATTGATTGGATTCTGAAACTCTCGTTATTTAATTTTGTTAAACGATTTTCAAGATTTTTCTTGATTGCCGTTAGTTTTTGTAATTTTGTTTTTTTCATAAGTTTTATTGATTTAAAATTTTTGGTTTAAAATATTGCCAATGTTTGCCTTTTTGTTTTGTTAAGATGCATTTTTTTTTATTCGAATCACTTAAAGAATTATATTCTTTTTTTGTGATTTTGATAAAATCGGCTTTGTTTTTCATAGAGTTATTTTTTAAATTTAAAGAGTTTTAAAGAACTTGCATTAAAATAAATTTATCATAATTATTAGTTATCATAATTTCTCTTTGATAATGATTATGTTTTTGAAAAATTGACATTTTTAATCTTTTAGCTAGTTTTTCATAATTTTCATAAACAAGTTCCAAAGCTTTAGTTTTATTTAAAGCTTCAATGAAACGACTTTTTAAAATTTTTGTTTCTGATTTTGTTAAAATTGCGATTTGTATTTCAAATTTTTCTTTCATAGTTTAAAAGTTTTAAGTTGATAATTAGGCTTTGTGGTGTCGCCGTTAGTAATTAAAAATTATTCGTATTTTTTTGAAGTGCTTAATTTTATTCTTGCTTCATCAAGTTTTTTATGCAAGTCAAGAATATATTGCGTCAAAAGTTCAGTTTGTTCTTCATCAATTTCTTCCTCGCCGTCAAATTTTTCTCTGCCAACAATTTCAAAATCTTTTATCAAATAAATTCCGTTATCGCTGTAATCTCCTAAATTATTACTGCATCCCAGACTTAGATTACCGCCGATAAAATTGCCAATAATTTGGCACATTCTAGCGACTCCGTAGCTATCCGCCCTAAAGTTCATCGCTTTGGCGACATTTAAAAAGGCTTGAACACTTGCCCGCCCGCCATTCCAATGTAAATAAATATTTGGTTGGTTGGCTTCGTCTTGAAATTTTAATATTGCTCTGTTTCCCATAGTTTTAAGTTTTTAAAGTTAATAAAGCGGGTTTTTTTTGGTGTTTGTTTAGTTATTTTTTTATAAAACAAATCCGTCCGCTATCCAACCATTACCGCCAACTACCGACTGCGTGCCATCTTTATTAATTCTAGTATCAAGAACAAATTTATCTAATGCGCCAAAATAATTAATTGTAAATTCTACAAGCTCGAAAGCGACTGTGTCGCCGTGCTCTTTTTGATGTTCTGCTGGGATTATAGTTTTTCCTAATTTTTTTATTTGTAAGTCTTTCATAGTTAGTTTTTTAAGTTAATATTTAAAGTAAATTAAATTAATTTATTAATCACTTTGTAAAATACATTGTAAAATACAAAATGACAATTGTCAAGAACAAAATAAAATTATTTTAAAGATTGTTCAAAATGGGATAAGCTTAGAGACTCAAGGCTTGGGAATGATATTAAGAAATAATAATAAAAAAAAAATTAAAATAAAATTGAAAAAAAATCGATTAAAAAATGAAGTAGAAAATGATGAAATTAGGAGTTATTAAAAATATTATAAGTTAAGAAAATAGAAAATAATTGTGTCAAGAAAAATAACAAAAAAAATGAAGTGTTGAAAATATTGACTCAAATTGATATAAATGCTTGTGAAGTCAAGAGAGAGTAGGATAAAAAAATAACTTGACAAAGGAAAAAAGTATGGTATGATACAAAAAAAACAAAAACAAAATAAATAAACAAACTAAAAATAGTTTGTGTAAACAAAAGAAAAAATAAAAAAGCTCTTTCTTAATCTCACACAGTTTTCTAAGGGGTTCTAGGGGATTTCTTTTAAAAAAATATTTTTTAGCAAAAATAGCAATTGTTAGCAAATGTTATAAATAAATTAAGTTTACATAATCTCTTATTAAAATAATCTATTGACAATTTAAGTTTACATAATAAATTAAAAATTATTGTACTCGGATTTGATTGATTAGATTATTGTAAATGATTTAATTTATTGATGATATGAATTAGAATAGATTAGATTGATTTAAATTGATTAAATATTATTCTTAGTTTAATCATCGTCTAAACAATACGCGCGCGTGTTAAATAATTGCAAAAAAAATGCATGAAATAAAAGAAATAAAAAAAAAAGAATTATCTAAAGCTGACTCATTCGAATTACTCGAAAAAAATCTTGAATATGTTCTTAACAAAATAAGCAACAATATAAGCTACGCTTCTATAGCTAAAGAATTTAATGTAAATGTTGCTAATCTTTGCTTCTTTCTTAATCAAGACGAAATAAAAGAAAAAAAAGAATTAGCTTTGCAGGTTGCTTCATACATACAAATTGATGAAGCTAAGCAATATCTTGAATCAATAGATGCCGATGATACAAATGCAAGTGTTCGAAAAAAATGCGAATTATCACAATTTGCAACTTATCTCGCTAAAGTTAAGAATCGTAAAGAATTTGATTTAAATTATAAGTCTCAAGAATCACTAACAAACAATAATAATATTATAACTCCGCAACTTACTCTAAAAGTTGTTAATAACTCTGATAAAATATTATTAGAAAATAATAATGATTAACAATGTTGTTGTAAACTTCGAACTTCAGGAAAAACAATCTATATGTTGGACTTCGCCCGCAACTGAAATATTATATGGTGGAAGTGCTGGCGGGGGTAAGTCTCACGCAATGCGAGTTATTGCGATAATGCTTGCTTTCAGTGTTCCGAATATTCAAATATATTTGTTTCGTAGAGTCTTTGCTGACTTGCTTAAAAACCATGTCGAGGGCTCTAGTGGTTTCCGTGCTTTGCTTGCTCCTTGGATACAACAAAAATTTGTAAAAATCACAGAAGAAGAAATTAGTTTCCAAAATGGTGCAAAAATTTATTTGTGCCATTGCCAGCATGAGAAAGATGTTTACAAGTATCAGGGGGCTGAAATGCAAGTGATATTAATTGATGAGTTGACGCATTTTAGTGAAAAAATCTATAAGTTTCTAAGAGGTAGAGCAAGATTGGGCGGTGTTGAAGTTCCAGAGCATTTAAAACATAAACTCCCGCTTATCTTGTGCGGTAGCAATCCCGGAGGAATTGGACACGAAT
>CAZDGN010000026.1:0-5370 GCA_964505265.1 uncultured Rickettsia sp. | reverse complement strand
GAGGAAAATTTTACCCTCTCAAGCAAGTGGAGGGTGATAACACCGCTAATTTTGCCAGAGGAAAATTTTACCCTCTCAAGCAAGTGGAGGGTGATAACACCGCTAATTTTGCAAGGAGAAAATTTTACCCTCTCAAGCCAAGGGAGGGTGATGACACCGCTTATTTTGCCAGAGGAAAATTTTACCCTCTCAAGCAAGTGGAGGGTGATGACACCGCTTATTTTGCTGGAGGAAAATTTTATCAATTGAGCAACTTTGGAGGGTGATTGCACCGCTCACAAATTTAAGCCTTTTGACCCCTAATTTCTCCGCGAATTTAACTACCGTTAAATTCTTTTCGTCCGCTCCCTGCGAAAAGTCGGGGAGTTTAGAGTCGTTAGCGTTTCACTCATTTTTATCTAGTTTATTTTTATATGGTTCTTAAAAAACAATATCAAAATTTATATTTGCTTTAAAATTAGTGCTAAAATAAAATTAACATATTATCCAAGTTATACAAAAACATATTTAATGCCAATTATTCTAACATTTTTTATATTACTTTTTAGTGCGTTAAATCCTGTTTTTGCTAAGGAATATAGCATTGAGGAGTTGCTTAAAATTGCTGAAGAAAATAGCGATAACATAAAATCTGCACAATTTTTAGCTGAAGGGCAAAAGAGTTTGGCAAACCAGCAAAAATATTGGGATAATCCAGTTTTAGAATATAAAAATGGATCAACCAACAATTTTCAAATTAGTCAAAATATACCATATTTTAATAAATTAAAAAATCGCTACGATATTGAAAATTGGGAGTCGCAAGCCCTATGGGTTCAAAAAAATAATGTTGCTTTACAAGTTAAGTCCGAGACTTTTCGTTTAATTTATCAATATCAAATTATTAAAAAAAGAATTGAACTAGCTAAAAAAAGGCTTAAACGCCTTGAGCTAGTAAATAAATTTTTGGCTAATTTGGTTTTAACTTCGCCAACTAAAAAGGCTCAATGGTTTATAACTAAAGACAAAATTAAATTGGTGGAAAGAGAGTTGATTTTATTTGAAAATGATTTGGTGCAAACTTGGAATAAGGCTAATATTTTTTTACATTTAGACCAAGCTCCAACCAATATCAATATGAGTTGGCTTGACAAAAAATATTATCAAGGTCGAGAGTTTTATCAAGAAAGTGCAATAGAGAATAATCAAGAGCTTTTGGCACAAAAAAACCTAATCAATAAATCTCAATCAGAGTTAGAATTTGCTAAAATTGAGCAAATGCCCGATGTGAAAATTTCTGGTTTTGTTGAAAATTCTGCAAGCAATAAATCGTCGGCAAATAACGGAGTTGGCTTGGCTTTATCAATCCCTTTGATTAATCGTAATCAAGAAAAAATTCTTGGCTCAAATTCTAATTTAAAATCACGGCAACTTAATTTTGAATTTCAAAAGCGACAATTACAAAGAAATATAGATAGCAATGTCAATGAATTTGAAACGCTTTTAAAAATTTCTCAAGAATTTCCAATGAAAAATCTCGAAACCATTGTTAATCGCTTGGAAGAAGCAAATAATGATTTTAAAAAAGGTATTTTGGATTTTATAACTTATATCGAGCTAGATTCGCAAGAATATCAAATAGTCGATGCCACTATCAATGCCCAAATTGACTTGGCAAGATGCTATGGAGATTTAATGAATAAAATTGGTTTTTTTATTATCCCGAATTTAAAAAAAATAAATAATAATGACTAAATTTTTTGAAAAAATTTTACAAATAAGATGGTATGTAATTTTACTATTCGGATTTATAGCGTTGTTTGGTTTTTTTTGTTTGCACGAAATTAAAATAGATGCCATTCCTGATATTACCAATAAACAAGTTATAATTAACACCAAAACTATGGGAATGGATCCAGCCAAAATTGAAAAGGCGGTTACTTATCCTATTGAGACTGAATTATATGGTATTCAAGGTCTAATTGAGATGCGTTCAATTTCAAAATTCGGTTTATCGCAAATAATTTTAATTTTTGATGATTCAATCGATATTCATTTTGCTCGCAATCAAGTTTTGCAAAGAATTTCTTCGATTCGCTCCCAGATTCCAAATAATATGACCCCCGAAATTGCTCCACTTACGACTGGCATTGGAGAAATTTTGATGTATCGAATCTATGATCCAGAAAATAAAATGGATTTGATGGAACTGCGCACCGTCCAGCAATATCAATTTTCTAGAGAATTAAAGAAAATAAAAGGTGTCGCCGAAGTTGATAGTATTGGAGGCTATGAAAGGGAGTTGCACTTAAATATCTTGCCCCAAAACCTTGTCAAATACGGCATGACGCCAGAAAAATTGATTCAACAAATCGAAACGGTTGGTGAAAATTTTGGCGGAGGTTATATTGAAAAAGATGGTAAACAAAAAATTGTCCGCACCCTTGCCGATATCAATAAATTTGAAGATGTGATGGATATACCTATTAAAATTGATTATAGCGGAAATTTTCTTGCACTTCGACATATTGTGGAGGTAAGTCCAAATCATTCGCAACGCCTCGGTAGTGCAACTTATAATGGCAATGAGGCAGTAATTGGAACGGTGATGATGCAATCAGGAGAAAATGCTAAAGAGGTTTTGATAAAAGTTAAAAATAAAATTGCCGAAATTAATCGTAAAAGTTCAAAAGCAAAAATCGAAATTCTTTATGACCGACAATTTTTAATAGACTCAACCGTTAAAACTGTATTAAAAAATTTAGGCGAGGGAATATTGCTGGTTATTGCGGTTTTATGTTTAATTTTAGGAAATTTAAAAATCGGAATGATTGTGGCATCATCTTTGTTATTTTGTATATTAATTCTAGCAATTTTCATGAGGGTTTTTAATGTTTCAGCGAATTTAATGAGCCTAGGAGCCATTGATTTTGGCTTATTGGTTGATTCTTCGATAGTTATGATTGAGTATTTAATTACCCATTTGATTATTACCAAAAATTCTGAGCAAAAAATTAATTCTATTGCCAAATTATCAGTGCAAGTTGCTAGGCCAATAGCCACTGGAATATCGATAATAATTTTAGTATATATGCCGATTTTGTTATTTTCGGGTATCGAGGGCAAAACCTTTGCGCCAATGGCGATTAATGTTATAATTGCTATGGTTGCAAGTTTAGTTGTCGCTTTTTGTTTGATGCCGGTATTAGCTTATTTTTTTGTAAATAAAACTATAACTCATGAGGATCATTTTATTTTCGATTTCATAAAAAAAAGATATGAAAAATTATTAAATTTTTGTTTAAAAAAAGATAAGATAATTATTTTAATTTGTGTCAAATTTTTTGTGGTGGCGTTTTTTTTATTTTTCAAAATGTCAACCGATTTTTTACCAGAATTAAATGAGGGTGATATCGTCTACACCGTTGTTACAAGCGATGGCAACAGTATTTCTAATACTGAAGAAATTATTCAGGATTTAGAGAGGCAAATTAATAATGAAATTGAGATTGATAAAATTTATTCACGAATTGGAATTAGTCAATCTGGAATTGATTTAATGCCACAAAATTCAGCTGATATTTTTGTAATTTTGAAAAAAGAATATAAAGAAAATGCCAAATTTATTGCTAAAAAATTTATTACTAAATTAAAAAATAAATGTGAAGAATGTGAAATTACCGAAACTCAGCCAATTAAGATGCGCTTTAATGAAATGCTGGAAGGAAGTAGGGCAGATTTATCGCTAAAAATTTTTGGAGAAGACTTGATGCAATTGATGAAGATAACCGATGAAATTAAGAATCTTTTGAAAGAAAAATTTGATTATAAAAATAACGGCTCTCTTAAAGAAATCGACAAGGATTTTATCAATTCAATTAAGCTTGGTCATTTTGTTGATGTGGTGCCGAATTATGGGCAAATTGCTCGTCATCAAATTGCCATTGCCAATGTTAATAATGATTTAAAAGATGCCATGGCAGGAATAAAGGTTGGCAATTTTTATGCTACCGAATTTCCAATTCCAATTATTATGCATTTAAATGAAAAGAATCGTAATGATATCAAGGCAATTGCAAATATTCCAATTGGATTAGCTGATGGCGGAAGTTTTGCTTTAGATAAAGTGGCTACAATTAAAGAAAGCGATGACATCAATTCTATTCCTCGACTTTTTGGCAAAAGATATTCGGGTTTATCGATTTATCTTACTGACACGGAGTATCAGCGATTTATTGATCAGGCTTCAAAAGAAATTTATTCTAAAAAACTTTTGCCAGAGGGTTATTTTATTGAATGGGGTGGAAGATTTGAAAATTTTAACAATGCCAAAAAACAAATTATGCTCACAATTCCGATTATTTCTTTGTTAATATTTTTGATTTTATATCAAATGTTTAAGAGTTTGAGAAAAATTTTAGTGATGTTTTCGTCAATCCCCTTTGCCTTATCTGGTTCAATCATTTTGCTTTATATTTGCCAAATTCCTATTACGGTTTCAGTTTATGTTGGATTTATTGCTTTGATTGGCATTAGTTTGCTAAATTCAATAATTCTAATTGACTCGCAAAATCAAAATCCAGATATAAGGACCGTTTGTTTAACTCGATTAAGACCAATTTTGATGACCGCCATTGTTGCTAGTCTTGGCTTCCTGCCTATGGCTTTTGGCAATGGGATTGGAGCTGAAGTTCAACAGCCAATTGCCATAACGGTTATTGGAGGAATTGTAAGTTCAACCATTTCTACTTTAATATTAAGTCCAATTTTGTTAAATAGATTTTTAATAAAAAAATAAATATCAAAATTTCACTCACGAAACTCCCCCTCCCAAAATTTTCTTGCAGAAAATTTTACCCTCCCGCAAGTGGAGGGTGATGGCACCGCTAATTTTGCCAGAGGAAAATTTTATCAATTGAGCAAGTGGAGGGTGATGACACCGCTAATTTTGCCAGAGGAAAATTTTACCCTCTCAAGCGGAGGGAGGGTGATGGCACCGAGATTGATAATGGCGATAGCAAATAGCTTATTGAAAATTCAAAAATTAAATTTAAAATTACTCAACTAAAAAAACATTTAAAAATTCATACCACCTAAATTAAACCAAATAAAATCTAAATATGTTCACCAAACATAACAATAAAACTCGATCTAATCAATCCCAAGCTCGGTGTAATCAACCTCCCATTGAAAGCATGTCGAATACTCGGTGTAATCACCCTTCCATTGAAAGCGTGTCGAATGCTCGGTGTAATCAACCTCCCATTGAAAGCGTGTCGAATGCTCGGTGTAATCAACCTCCCATTGAAAGCTTGTCGAATGCTCGGTGTAATCAACCTCCCTTGGCGGAAGGGTCGAATACTCGGTGTAATCACCCTCCCCTTGCGGGAG
>CAZDGN010000025.1:0-5701 GCA_964505265.1 uncultured Rickettsia sp. | reverse complement strand
TCTAAAATTGCTTTTATAGTTTCATTTTTAACAATGATATTTGATTTATAAGAAGTTTCGGGTCCCGAATTTTCATTTTGTGGAGTTTTAATAATTATCGTTCCCGTCAAAGCTTGAACGAATTCCGCCATTTCATTATTATTATCTTTGAGCAATGGAGATTTTTTTAATACTTCCCAAGCAATATTAATATCAACGGGGCGTTGATCGCCGTGAACATCATTTGCGGACTTAATATGATCAGTGGATTTTCCTCCCGTTTTACATTCTGCTGAGGCTCTTGCAAAATCGGTTGCCCAGCCTTGGGAATTTGCTGTTGTTTTACAATAAGCTTCAGTTTTTCCTGCTAGTGCTAAACCTCCGCCAACCAACCCCTGAGCCAAATCACAAGAATTTAGATTAACATTATTTATTCTATCGATTATTGATTGAAGTTGATCAAGTGTTCCCTTGATTGAAGGAGACATTGTTTCTAATGCCAATTGAAAAGCAAAACCCAAAGCATTACTTGGAATTGCTTTTAATAATGCAATAAATTGATCGGTATTAATATGGCTAAATGATCCAGTATAAATATCGATTCCTCCGCATCCGGCTCTGATTCCCGGCGGAGTGATATTTACAGGATTTACACTTACAACTTTTGAGCGAGCGGTAAAACTTCCTCCCGTATAATAGCCAGCACCTTGTAATTGATAGCCTCCCGCCTCACTTGAATTTGAGAAACTCCCGCCAATATCATTCCAAAATTCTCCCATTGATTCACCAACAGATTTGGCATTAATACTTTTTATATTTATAAAATATATTAATGATAATAAACATAAAACACATTTAACATTTTTATATTTTTTTAATAATATTTTAAAAATCATTTCCTATCTCCAATTTTGTTAATGCAAAAATTCTCTCCTCTAATTCCGAGTGAGATAATACCCCAAAACCCAATGGGATTACTTTTTTACTGATTTTATCAAACAAAATTGTTGCGGGAATTGCTTCGATATTTATTCCAAGAACATTCAAATGGTTTTTATTAACCAAAACATTTTGCCACTCTTTTAGCCCTCCGCCATCAAGAGAAACGGGCATTATAGTAATTTTATATTTCTCTTGAAAATTTTTTAGAATTGGGGAATAACGATGACAATGCGGACATTTTGAATTAAACACGAAAAATATTCCGTAGCGTTCATTAATATTTTTTATTGATTTTTTTACTTCTTGATTTCTTTGATCAATCCATGATTCTTTGGCAATCTTTGAAACCGGTCTTTTAAGGGTATAATCTAACTGCGGATTTTTCCATAAAACTCTTCGCCATTGATCGGCGAAAAAACTCGATTTATCCATTACCATTTGTTGATAAGACATGTAATTTTTAATATTTTCTTCTGAGGGATAAATTACCGCTTTGGCTTTTTTTTCTTCTAATTGTTGCTTAATTTGTTCTAATTTTTGAGCGTAATCATCTTGATTTGGGTTAAGATCTTGAGGATTAATTTTTTGCTCTTTTTCAAGATTTTTATTACAATAAAAATGCCAACCTAAATTATATTCATTACACATATCAAGCTCTTTGGCTCTTAATTCAAAACTGCAAATAAAAATAAATAATATACTAATGAGGCTTAATTTCATAACCCTCCATCTTTTTTTTAATTTTACTTTCGATCGCAGTTTTATCGGGAATTGTTACTTTAGATTCAATGTCGCTTGCAATTTCACCAAGATCCATTTTGTTGAATTGTAATTTTGTCAATTCATCGGCACTAAAACCCACACAATCAGGAGTTTGCGGACTTCCCCAATCTTTACCTAATTGATTTTTTCCTTGTTGCATAATCACCCTAGAAATTTTTGAGTTAAAGCAACAATAGGTCTTCTTATTTTCCATACATTTACCAATAACTGGCATCTTTTTAGAACAATATGAACCCACATAATGGCATAATTTTTTTTCCTGCATAGCCATTAACTCAGTTTCATCAGATGAGCACGAAGCATTGGCAATACTTTGTCCCCAGCCATCATCTTTACAGCAATTATTGTAATTTAAAGTTTCTTTACTGCAATTTTTGCCCTGCCCTGAAAATATTTTTAGATCTTGTTGTTTATTATTATCTTTAGCACTCTCATTTATTGCTGATAAGTAAGCCATCGAAACCCCAAAATCTTGATTAGATTCTTGAGAGGTTTTTTCACATTGATTATTTGCACAATATATATTAGAACCACAGTCTATTTGTGTGGAAGCACTAACAGAGGTAGTTGAACACAAATAATTATATTGACGATAATTACAAATATTATCAGAATTGCTATTAAGACATTTAGAAAATTGTAAGACACAATTTGAAGGAATATTTTTACAGTTACTAATTGTTTGACAGATTCTCTGATTTTCGTAGTTAAGATAATATTTTACTGTTGCATTTCCCATTCCTGCAACTCCAAGAGTGAGAAAAATTTTATTTTTTCCATTTATCAAAAATGGTTTTATATTAATGTTTGGAAATGTTTGAAAATCTGTTGCATATTCACAACTTCCAGAGTTGATATTTCCATATCCATAAACAATCTTATCATTAACTTTGATTTCTATTATATCATCCCATCTAACATATTGTAATACAAAATCTTTGATTTTACTTACATCAACTATATCAATATCAGTTTGCGAATAATATTTTGAACAACCCCATCCACCTCTTCTAGAAATATCAACAATAAGATAAGGAAAGTTCCAGCTAGATTCATTTCCTGAAACCTGCACCAATTTCCTACCATCAACACAATCAGTTTCTTCATATTCATCACAAGTTTTAATTTCATTTGTTGTGCGCTTTAATTCAATTGGCCTACATTCTTGATAGTTTCCTGTTAACATAGCAACCACTTCATTTGGATTTCCTTCAATTACTTGCGATTTTTTTAAAAATTCATCACCGAGATTCAAATTTATTTGAGGTCTTTTAGCTATATCTTCACTCAATAATTTACCTTGAGGTGAATTTTTAACTTCAACTTCTGCATCATTTTGCATTTGATTGTCATTATAATATTTAACTTCTTTTGGATTATCGTTCACATATCCGGGTGTATTTATTTTATTTTTTTCACTAATTGTTTGATTAGCTGATTCTTTAAAGCCCGAACCAAAATCTAAAGCTTGTTTTCTTGCATCTTGCAAATTTGTAGCAAAAGCAATTTTGGTTAATAATAAAAAAATAATTAATAGAGATTTCCTCATAATTCATTATCTCCCTTAATTTTTCTTAGAAATTCAAAAACTAAACTATCCGGCTTACTATCTTTTGAAATCTCTTCAAGAGCGTATTGAAGGGAAATATTACCTGCGATACGATCATGAATTGGACTAAATTGACATTTATCATTATCACAATTTTGTGAAACATCTTTCATAACAACAAATGTTGGAACAATCTTAACCTGAAAAAGTTCAAACAATCTTGGGTCAATTATAACCGCTGGATCATCTTTAAAATTATTTGAAAAGAATTCTTGAGTATTTTTAAGACTACCAATAAAGCCATTTAACACCAAAACCGCTCCTGCTCTCTTAGCCTGAAAAATTAAATCTTTTATACTTTCTTTGGGAATCGAAGAAGAAATAAAAATCATCAATGGATAATGACTTATGGAGGTTTTTTTTATTTCATCAGCTTTAAAACGATAATTCTTTAATAACTCACCCAAACCATCTTTATTGGCATCATTTTCTGTTATATTATAATCAATTGTTGGTATATCTTGCGATTGTTTAGCAAATAATTTTTGATTATTTTTAGCAATCCAATCGATAGATTTCTTATAGTTATTTTGATTTCTTAATTGCTGAGTCTTTTGGGTCACAAATTGAATATTTTGTTGATGATTTTTAATATTTTTTTCTTTATTTTCCTCGACAAATTCTACTAATTTATTAGCTTCACCTTCTATATCATTATTGATAGCATCAGCTAATACTGAATTTATTAAATTTGACGCTACTATCAAAAAAATTAAAATCAGTGATGACAATTTTTTAAATAACCTTGAAATGTTTAAGAATAATTTAAAATGCACAGCAGTTTCTTTTCCTCCAAATTAAATAATTAAAATCTTCACCACTAACTGGAATTTCCCTCATTGATTCCCAAAAAAATGTTGATTTTCCGAGCGGATTACAACCCAAAAATGGATCTATTGTTGGAACAGGAACAGTTAATTGAGTTCGATATTGAGATTTTTTTATCATCGGCGATGGAATAGCCTGACATATGGCTTCAGGACCAGAAGTAATTGGCAACATCACTTCCCGATGCAATTTATAAAGCATTCTTGAAACCACTAAAGATGAAGATTGAATTGAAGTGTTATGATTCTTAACTTTTCCATTAGCAGGATACATACCACCTTGACAACCTGAACACCAAAACAAAGGGTCTAGTGGCAACCAAAATGAGGCTGATAAGCAATCGGCAACACAAGCAGCTTGAGCTATTATATTGCCAAATAAAATTGCTTCGGGATTGATTAAAAATGATAATTCATCATCAAGCCATAAAGGATCTATTTCAGTAATATAAGCCACATCAAAACTTTGAGTTAATTCTGCACATATTCCATCAAATAAAATTCCAAGCAAACTAAAAATTGGATAAATATACCAATGAACATTCCAAGTTGCTGGATCCTCTTGATTTCCCGTCCCAATTTCAGGATCTCCCGCTGATCCAATTGAAATTCCTGGATCAATTTTTTTTCCACCAATTCCTACGAAACAAAATGGTTCTTTGGTTACATCAACCATTCTAATTGGTTCCCAATAACCAATAGCAATTCCGGGTCTAACAAAAATAGGAGGCGGAGCTGGACAAACGCATAAAGGCGATGGAAAATTTACTGTATCAGAAGTTCTACCTGGAATAACAGGAACGGCTCCAATTGTAATTGGCAAAATACAAGCCCAACAAACATCAGTAATCGGATTTACTATTCTGCCTGTGCATTGCTTGGCATAAGCATTGTTAACAAAAAAAATCAATAATAGCATAAAATTTATTTTTTTCATAAAGCAACCTCGATAATTTTTAACAATTTACCTTGTTGCTCAACAACTGCTGGCAATGCTTGAATTTCAAATTTTTTTATTAAAGTTTGATTTTGATCAAAATAAAAACGAATTTTTTTAGCACTCATTAAATCAATTATTTTGCCTTGGGTTAAAATAATTTTAACTTTAGATTGTTTTTTATGATATTGATCTATAGCCCATTTAACTTGATTTGAATCGACTCCATTAATAAAAATCAGAGATTTACTTAAAGAAATTTTTTCTAAAGGATTAACTTTAGTGTGAGCTTTATAAAAAATTTTTCCATTCTGATCCTTTAAATCATAAGGCAGATGAACTGAGGGGTCATAAAACCATTGACGATTTTCAATGGCATTTTTTAAAAAATTATGAGATTTTGGTTCATTGATCTGTTGGAAAATATTATTTTTAACCTGTTCTTGAAATTTATTTAACCTTCCATCCTTTTTAGCTAATTGCAATTTTTCTTGAATTTCTTCCAGCAAATTTTTCTCCTTGATTTGATAGGTAGCTCCAATAATTCCGTAGTCCTTGGCTAGCGCCATTTTGCTAATAAGCAAAAATAGCAGTGCCAACAATATTTTTTTCATCAATTAGTCC
>CAZDGN010000024.1:0-14265 GCA_964505265.1 uncultured Rickettsia sp. | reverse complement strand
GTGAGGCGCTAGATCCTAAGTCTAGTGCGTCTGCCAATTTCGCCACGTCCGCTTGTAGATTGAATATTTTAGCTAAAAAATTTTAATAAAAAAGAGTTAATTTTGATATTTTTTTAAATTTAATTACCAAAAATTTCTAAAATTTTAATTTTTAAGAGGTTGATTTTAAATTATTTTTAGTGATAATATTAAAAAAAATACTGATATGATTTCAAAAAATTTAATCAAAAAATTATGACAAAAAAATTTGATTTATGCGTGATTGGTGCAGGTCCCGGTGGATATGTTTCTGCAATTCGTGCATCGCAACTTGGACTGAAAGTTGCAATTATTGAGGCTAATCATTTAGGTGGAATTTGTTTGAATTGGGGATGTATTCCAACTAAGGCATTATTGCGCTCTTCGGAAATTAATCATTTGTTGCATCATTTGCCGGAATTTGGTTTTTCAGCTCAAAATATTCAGCATGATTTTACCAAAATTATTGAAAGATCGCGTGCAGTTTCTAAGCGCTTAAGCACAGGGATTTCAGGCTTGATGAAAAAAAATAAAGTAGAAGTTTTTGACGGATTTGCTAAATTTTTAGACGCCAAAAAAATTTCTGTAACTAAAGATGGAAAAGAAGTAGAGCAAATCGAAGCTACGTATTTTGTGGTGGCAACTGGCGCTAGAGCTAGAATTATCCAAGGAATGGAGCCAGATGGCGAAAATATTTGGACTTACCGCGAGGCGATGACCGCAAAAGCCTTGCCAAAATCGCTTATCGTTGTTGGTTCGGGAGCGATTGGTTCGGAATTCGCTTCATTCTATCGTAATATGGGAAGCGAAGTAACATTAATTGAAATGGCAGAAAATATTTTGCCAGTAGAAGATGAAGAAATTTCTAAATTAGCTCGTAAATCTTTTGAAAAACAAGGGATAAAAATTCTAACCTCAGCTTCACTAAAATCTTTAACCAAGGGCAAAGGCGAGGTAGTTGCCAAGATTGAAATTGCTGGCAAAATTGAAGAAATTAAAGCTGAAAAAGTTATAATGGCGGTTGGCATTGTTGCTAATGTTGAAAATCTTGGTTTAGAAAAAACTAAAGTTAAAGTTGAGAAGGGTCGCATTGAAACTAATGGCTATATGGAAACTGCTGAACCAAATATTTTTGCGATTGGAGATGTTGCTGGGGCACCATGGCTTGCTCATAAGGCATCGCATGAAGGTATTATTGCTTCAGAAAAAATCGCTAGTAAGCTGGGTAAATATGATGGCAAAAAAGTTCACCCAATTAAAAAAGAAAATGTTCCTGGTTGTACTTATGCCATGCCACAAATTGCTTCAATTGGCTTAACTGAAAAGAAAGCCAAAGAATTAGGTAAAAAAATTAAAGTAGGTCGTTTCCCGTATTTAGCCAATGGCAAAGCCATTGCTATGGGTGAATTAGAAGGTCTAATTAAAGTTATTTTTGATGAAAAAACTGGAGAACTTTTGGGGGCACATTTAATTGGGGCTGAAGTCACCGAAATGATTCAAGGTTTCGTTATTGCTAAACAAGCCGAACTCACTGAGGAAGATTTAATGCACACAATTTTTGCTCATCCAACAATGTCAGAAATGATGCATGAAGCTGTGCTTGATGCATATGGCAAAGCAATTCACTTTTAGATGAAAAATGTTGAAAACGGCAAAACCTTGGCCAATACAGGTAATTCAGATTCAGAAAGTCAAACCTCTGATGAAATGGGTCTAGCTGATCAGGCATTTGCTATGGAGTTAGATGGTACTATGCATTATAGAGACAATTGTACTCCAAATTCATTAAATAAAAATTTACAAAGTCGAAAAAGCAACGAAACGCCATCAAGTAATTATTTATCATTATCTTCAGATTGTGAAAAAGTTTCATTGAAGCCAATCTCGGTACAAGATTTTAGTAAGCTAGAAGTTAATAAAAATACATCTAAATCCTATCCTTAATTAACTAACTTTTTAGCATATTCTTCGGCATCAAATTCTTGCAAGTCTTCGATTTTTTCGCCAATTCCAATTGCGTAAATTGGTTTGCTAAAAATCTTGGAAATTGCAACTACTACACCACCTTTCGAACTGCCATCCAGCTTGGTAATAATAAGGCCGTCAATACCAACGGTTTGATTAAAAATTTCGGTTTGCATTTTAGAATTTTGTCCAATCGTTGCATCAACAATTAACAGATTTAAATGCGGGGCGCTGGCATCAAGTTTTTTTATAACATTATTGATTTTTTTTAGTTCATCCATCAAATTTTGTTTATTTTGTAAACGTCCAGCAGTGTCAACTAGCACGACATCAAAATCATTTTTCTTGGCATAATCAACTCCGCGATAAGCTACCGAAGCGGGGTCTTCCCCATCTTTTAGTGATAAAATAATTTCACAATTTGCTCTTTTTGCCCAAATTTCCAACTGCGATCCAGCTCCTGCTCGAAAAGTGTCGCATCCAACTATCAAAACTTTTTTATTTTGAGAGCTTAAATTATTAGCGATTTTACCAATTGTGGTGGTTTTGCCAGCACCATTAACCCCGTTAAAAATAATTACTTGAGGTTTTTGATTGGAATCAAGCTGAATTTTGCCTTCGCACGGCTTTAAAATTCTAGTAATTTCGAGAGTTAAAAATTCTTTTATTTCGGTTAAGTTGATGTTTTTGTTAAATTTTCTTTCACGAAGATTTTTAATTAATTCCATAGAGAAATCAGCTCCTAAATCATTTACTATAAGTGTTTCTTCGAGTAATTCTATGGTATTTTCATCGAGCTTTTTGTGAGTAAAAATTTCAGTGATTGTTTGGGAAAATTTTTGGGAGCTATTTTTGAGTTGATCGGTGATTTTGGCTTTAGAAAATATTTTAAATAATGACATAATTTATGAAATTTGTTAATTTAAAAAAATTATAAAACTTAAATTAAAATAAGCAAAGAGGAATCAAAGGTGATTTAAATGTGCTTCTGGATTAACTGCATCACGACCCTTTCTAAGTCCAAAATAAAGTTGCGGATATTTAACTTTGCCAGAATCGCCAACAGAACCGATTTTTTGTCCTTGATAAATTTTTTGACCACGATTTACCGCAAAATCTTTTAGATGTGCATAGGCAGAAATCCAGCCCCCAGCATGTTTTATAATAACTAAATTACCATAGCCCTTAAGTTCATTGCCAACATAGGCAATAATTCCATCTTCGGATGCTACAACATTTTGTCCTGCTTTGGCTTTGATATTGATGCCATCGTTAAAGAGACCAGCACTTTTTGGACCAAATTTTGAAACAATTTCACCTCGAACTGGCCAGCTAAAATGATTGGATTTGTTGGCAATCTTTTTGATCGCATCTTTATCTATTGGTTTATTAATTTCAAGTTTAGTTTGCACAATTTGATTTTGTGCAGGAATTATATTTTTAACGGTTTTAGAATTTTCATCGGCTTTGCTTAATTCTATTGCTCTAACTTCGGTTGGCTTGAGTCCATAAGATTCGATTTCAGAAGATTTATCGGTAATATTAGTTTTGGCTAAGTTTTTATCTGAATCTTTTTTATTGAAATTTTCATTGAATGATTTTTCTTTGCTATTTTTAGTATCAACAAGAATTTTTTCTTTGGAAGCGGTTGGCGAGTTTTTTTGATTGTTAGAAATTTTGGAATTTTTTTCGGCTATTTCTGTATTTTCAATCGTCTTTTGCTCATCGTTTTTATGGTTTTTGTTGTCATTTATTTTAATTTTATCTCCTGGATAGATTGCATAAGGAAATTTTAAATCATTAATCGCAATTAAATCATTTACTTTCATATTATATAATCGAGAAATTGAATATAAAGTATCGCCATCTCTAGATTCATGATAAGTTGCAACTGGAATTTTTAGTTTCTGACCAACTTTTACTTGATATGGCGGTTCGATATGGTTCAATTCGATTATATCACGTAAATTTGTATTATTATTTTTGGCTATTGAATATAAGGTATCCCCCTGTTCAACTTTAATTTCTTTTTTTGATAAAATATCGTTTTTATCAGATTTCTCTGATTTTGTTGGAACATTTTGATTTGGGGTCGATTCTGTTTTGCTCGCGGATTTGCCCGAAGATTTACTTTTGGTTTGGCTTTCTATGATATTGCCCTTGTTGAATTCTTCGATTTTTTTATCTTCTTTAATTGAAGAGTCTTTATCATTTTTGCTTTCCAGCTTTGCTTTATTTTGGGCTAGGTTTTTATATTTGTCTTGATTAAATTGATTGGATTTATTGTAATTGGTTTTATTTTTATTGATTATCTTTGCTGGTTCTTGAAGGCAGGAAGACAATGAAAAAAATAAAAGAATTATTAATAATTTTGAGAATATTATTGCTAAGCAATTCATTTTTTTTTAAAAAATTTTAATTAAACTTATTTAGAGTTTATAATTAATGTTTAAATTATCAATCAAGAAAATATAATAAATATGAATTTTTTTTCTGTGATAAGTATAGAGATGCAAATTTTAATTTTAGCTATTTTTGGGGCAATTTTTGGAAGCTTTGTTAGTTTGGTTACTTATCGTATTTCCAGCAAGGAACCGATGATTTTTGCGAGGTCGAAATGTCCGAATTGTAAAAAAACTTTAAAATTGCGTTCATTGATTCCAATCTTTTCTTGGATTTTACAAGGCGGAAAATGTATTTTTTGTAAGCACCGCATTTCAGTTCGATATTTGGCAATTGAGTTTGCGACCTTAACTGGATTTCTATTATCATTTTTGGCACTTGGATTAAAATTTGATTTAAAGTTAATCATACATTTGGCTATTTTTGTAATTTTGATGATTATGGTGGTGGTGGATCTGGAGCATTATTTTATCCCAGATTTTACTCAATATATTTTAGCTTTTCTGGCATTTATATTAATTATAAATAACAATAATAATCAGATTAATTCGGCTTTAAATGGACTTAAGCCAGCAATTTTATATTTGGGTTTTGGTTTTGCGGTTTGGGTGTTTTTTTATTTTTCTGCAGGAATTGATGGTCTTGGAATTGACGACTTTAAATTTTTTGCCATAGCAGGTTTTATGCTTGGAACAAATAATTTTATTTTATTTATGTTTTTAAGTGGTATAATTGGTGCAGTTTTTGGGACATTATGGCAAAAATTTATGAAAGATGAAACTTTTCCATTTGCTCCCGCAATATGTTTATCCGCCTATATTTGTTTGTTGGTTGGTAAGCCCGTTATCTATTAAAATGTTAAATTATAAAATAAATTCTAAAGAAGAAATGGCAGATCTTGCCATCGATTTGGCTAAAAAAATTGAGGCTCCAAAAATTCTTGCTTTGAGCGGAAGCCTCGGGGTTGGCAAGAGTTTTTTTGCAAAAATTTTTATTAATTCTTTACAAAAAAATCCTACTCCAGTTTTGAGTCCTACTTTTAATTTAGTTTGCAATTATTCAACTATTAAGGGTGAAATTTATCATTTTGATTTATATCGACTAAAAAGTGCTGAAGAGCTAGAAAATATTGGTTTTTTTTATGCCATAAAAAATTTTGTAACCCTAATTGAATGGCCAGAGATAGCTGAAAAATATTTAACAAAAAATATTATACGCATAAATATTGAAGCCGATAATGCTAAAGAAGAGTCAAGAATTGTATCAATAAATTATGAATAAATATTTTTTTAAAATCACTCAAGAGAGTGTAGGAACTAGAATTGACAAATATCTGGCAACAGAATTTGCATTAATAAAACCGGAAATTACTCGAAGCAAAATTCAAAATTTGATTGCTGAAAATTATGTTAAAAATTTTAGCGATAAAATTATCAACACTGACTCATATAAGCTAAAAAACAATGATGAAATATCGGTAGAAATTCCTGATAATAAACCATCGGACTTAATTGCTAAAAAAATCGATTTTGAAATAATTTATCAAGATAAGCATTTAATTATTATCAATAAGCCTTTTGGTTTAACCGTTCATCCTGGTGCTGGAAATAATGATGATACTTTGGTTAATGGCTTGCTTTACGAATTTGCTGATGAACTTTCATCAATTGCTGGTGCCAGCAGAGTTGGAATTGTTCACCGCTTAGATAAAGATACTAGTGGCCTAATGATAATTGCTAAAGATGATTTAACTCATCAATTGTTGAGTAAAATGTTAAAAGAGCGCGATATTCATCGAAGTTATTTAGCACTGATTTACGGTGTAATGGACCCAAAAAAAGGGGTAATTAGAAAAAATATTATTCGATCAAGAAAAAATCGATTAAAAATGGCGATTGTGAAAAATCTTGGTCGCGAAGCCATTACCAATTATGAAACCAAAGAGGTTTTTTTAGATGGTTTTGCAAGTTTAGTTGAGTGTAATTTGCAAACAGGAAGGACTCATCAAATCCGCTTGCATCTTGAATCAATGAAGCATTCGGTGATTGGCGACCAACTTTACAATTCTTGCAAAAAAATGTTACCAAAAAATGCTGACCCTAAATTAGAAAAATTTCTGCAAAATTTTTCAAGGCAGGCTTTGCATTCTTACAAAATTAATTTTATTCATCCAATTACTGGTAAGGAATTGTCTCTGGAAATTCCTTTAGCAGATGATATTTTGCAACTTTATAATTTGCTCAAAAATAATGGTTGAGGGTAAAAAATTTCCAATTGTTATAATCTCTGGAGCCACGGCAACAGGTAAATCAGAGCTAGCTCACAAAATTGCCAAAAAATATCAGGCTAGCATTTTAAATGCTGATTCATTGCAGATTTTTCAGGAGTTACCTATTTTATCGGCACAGCCAAGCCTTCAAGAGCAAAGCGAGGTGGAATATTTATTATATGGAATTTTTGATGCAAAACAAAAAATTTCAGTTGGTATTTGGTTGAATTTAATCACTAAAGCCATCGAAAAATTATATTCGCAAAATATTTTGCCAATAATTGTTGGTGGCACAGGAATGTATTTGTCGGCATTGGTTAATGGTATTGCAGATATTCCCGAAATTCATCTTGAATTTAAAAAACAGGCTTTGGATTTATATGAAAAAATTGGTCATCAAGAATTTGTAAAGAAATTTGGTAATGAAAAAATTATCGATAAACAAAAATTATTGCGAAGAGCAGAAATTTTTTTGCAAGAGGGCAGAGATATTGAATATTTTCATGAATTACCAAATAAAATATTTTTTAAGGATGAGGTAATAAAAAATTTTAATTTTTTGCATTTTAATTTAAATTTAGAGCGAGAAGTTAATTATAAAAACTGCAATAATAGATTTTTGCGAATGCTTGAAAATAAAGGACTGGAAGAGGTTAAAAATTATTTAAATAGTCCAATCTTTTTTGAAGAATCTTCGGTAAATAAAACTTTGGGCTTTCAAGAAATTCGTGATTTTATCGACAAAAAAATTGATGAAAAAACTATGATTAAAATTGCCACTCAAAAAACTCGCAACTATGCAAAGCGACAAATTACTTGGTTTAAACATCAATTTAAAAATATTATTTATTGCGATAATTCGCAAAATATGATGGAAAAAATAATAACCAATATTTGATATGAAATTTAATGATTGTGGTATAATTATTAATATAAAAAAATACGGCGAAAAATCATTTATTGTCAAAGTATTTTCGGAGAATCTCGGCATTATTCGCGGTTTTGTGAAATTTGGCATTTCCAAAAAAACTCAGCAAATTTATCAAATAGGTAATTTAATAACCTTAGACTATGTAGCGAGGACCGAAGAGGCTCTAGGTAGCTTTATGAATTGCGATTTAGTAGAAAATTATTCAAGTAAATTTATTTTTGATAAATTGCGCTTGAGTTGTGCAAAGTCAATATTATCAATGCTTGATGAATATTTTTTGGAGAGGCAAGCCTTTGGTAATTTATTTGAAGATTTTAAGAATTTTTTAGATGAATTAAGTGATTTTAATTTTGAAAATAATATATTAATTGCCAGTTACATAAAATTAGAATTAAGCATCTTGGAAAATTTGGGATATGGTGTTGATTTTTCGATTTGTGTTGTGTCGAATTCGTCAGTGAATTTAGCTTATGTGTCGCCAAAATCGGCGCAGGCGGTTTCGTTGGAGGCGGGTGAAAAATATGCACATAAATTATTGCGCCTACCTGATTTTTTAAAGAATAATGACCAAGAAAAAAATATAAAAATCGACAACAATAATTTGCTAGATGGGCTGAGTTTAAGTGGATATTTTTTGCATAAAAATTTGGCAATAATCAACAATAATGTCAAAACTGCTCCGAGTCTATCAAATAATTTTTATCGTGAGAATATTATTAAAATTTTAAAAACTAATTTATAATTTCAAATACTCCTGTGGCAGGATTAAATGCCGAAATATCTCCTGTTTCTATATCAAATTGCCAACCTAAGATTTTCAATTTATTTTTTCCGACTTTTTCTTTGATATAAGGGTAGGTTAAGAGATTATTTAAGGAAATTACCAAACTTTCTTTTTCAAAGGCCGCTTCCTGTTCCTCTAGGCTATGCATTGCCATTTCTTTTTTTACAACATCGCGAGCCTCAGATGCAATTGATAACCAAACTTTCATAGTTTCAGACATTTTGCTTTTAAAGGCCACAAAATCATCGGACATAATGAGTTTGGTGCTGGTGCAGTGAGCATTATTTAACACTAAAATTGTCTCCACCTCAAGATTTGTGACGGCATATTCTAAAGCCGACAAGATACCACTAATTCCTTGAGTTTTATATTTTGGTACCATACCACCAATATTGTTTAAAATAAAAAACTCTCCAGGGTTGGCAGAAAAAATTTCTGCTGGAGAAATTTGTAAATCACACGATGAAATTATAAGGGTGGTTGGTTTTTGTTTTTGCTCAATTAGATGACGAATAATGTCGCGTTTTCTTTCAAAAGTTGTGGCTTTAAAAGAGCGAAAGCCCGAGACTAGTTTTGGAATGTCAGTCATAATATTTTCATTGTTAAATGTTAAATTAAAATTAGCTTAATTATTTTTTAAAAATTAGCAAGATTATTCTTTGCTTGATTGAATGGGATTAGATGTTAAAATTGTTTTTTTAATTAAAAATATTTTTATGACTAAATTTAAAATTCACTCTAAATATAAACCCGCAGGTGACCAGCCTAATGCTATAGAAAAGTTAGTGAATGGATTAAATAGTAAAAAAAATGATCAAATTTTGCTTGGAATTACCGGTTCTGGCAAAACTTTTACGATGGCAAATATCATCGAACAAACTCAAAGACCAACCTTAATTATGGCTCACAATAAAACTTTGGCGGCCCAATTATATGGTGAAATGAAAGAATTTTTTCCTGAAAATGAAGTTGGTTATTTTGTTTCATTTTATGATTATTACCAGCCCGAAGCCTATGTTGCTAAAACAGATACTTTTATTGAAAAAGATAGTTCAATTAATGAACAAATTGACCGGTTGCGACATAATGCCACTCGTTCTTTGTTTGAACGTAAAGATACCATAATTATTGCCTCGGTTTCTTGTATTTATGGTATTGGTTCACCACAATATTATAGTGAGATGGTTCTTCGACTCAAGCTTGGTGAAAATATTAATCGACAAAAATTAATTATGCGATTGGTGGATATGCAATATACCAGAAATGATATGGATTTTGAGCGGGGAAATTTTCGAGTGCAAGGCGATGTGATTGATGTTTTTCCTTCGCATCTTGAAGATAAGGCTTGGCGCATTGGAATGTTTGGCGATGAGATTGATGAAATCGTTGAATTTGACCCATTAACAGGGGAGACTTTTCAAAAATTTAACAATATTGCCATTTATCCTTCTTCACATTATGTCGCTCCTGCCGATATAGTGCAAAAGGCTTTGTTGAAAATAAAAAGTGATTTAAATTTGCGATTACTAGAATTGGAAAAAATGGGCAAAATTGTTGAAATGCAACGCCTAAACCAAAGAACTACCTACGATATGGAGTTAATGGTTGCCCTTGGAAGTTGTAAAGGTATTGAAAATTATTCAAGATATTTGACGGGAAGAGAATCTGGATCTCCTCCGCCGACCTTATTTGAATATTTACCTTCTAATGCTTTATTATTCGTCGATGAAAGTCATGTTTCGGTTCCGCAAATTGATGGAATGTCGAAAGGTGACAATGCTAGAAAATCGGTTTTAGTCGAGCATGGATTTCGTTTGCCTAGCGCCCTTGATAACCGTCCGCTAAAATTTAGTGAATGGGAAAGTTTTAAGCCTCAAACAATTTATGTTTCGGCAACTCCCAGCAAATATGAATTACAAAAAGCCGATGGTGAGATAGTTGAACAAATCATTAGACCAACTGGACTTCTTGACCCTGTTTGCGAAATTAGAAGTGCGAAAAATCAAGTTGCT
Organism: uncultured Rickettsia sp.; assembly: GCA_964505265.1. Classification (GTDB taxonomy): domain Bacteria; phylum Pseudomonadota; class Alphaproteobacteria; order Rickettsiales; family UBA1997; genus CAILUF01. Next base: position 3,883 of record CAZDGN010000024.1, on the reverse strand, counting down.
GATTTACTTAAAGAGGTGGTAGCAACTAAGGAAAAAGGGTTTCGCACTTTGGTTACAACTCTTACTAAGAAAATGGCGGAAGATTTAACCGATTATTTTGCTGATCAAGGAATAAATGTGGTTTATATGCATTCCGATGTTGATACTCTTGACCGCATTGAAATTATACAAAATCTTCGACTTGGTAAGCATGATTGTTTGGTTGGAGTAAATTTACTTCGCGAAGGTTTGGATATTCCTGAATGCGCTTTGGTAGCCATTTTAGATGCAGATAAGGAGGGTTTTTTACGTAACGAAACTTCTTTGATACAAACCATTGGTCGGGCGGCGCGAAATTCAGAAAGTAAAGTTATATTATATGCTGATAAAGAAACTAAATCGATTGTCAAGGCAATGGCGGAAACTTCGCGTCGTCGAAAAATTCAAATGGAGCATAATGAAAAAAATAATATCCAACCAAAAACTACATACAAAGATATTCGCTCAAATCTAGAAAATTTATATGGCAAAAAGAAGGAAGAAGATAAAAATGTGAAGAAAAAAATTACTTTTGAGGATATTGAGAAAATGAAGAGAGAGATGTTGGAGGCCTCAGCTGAACTTGATTTCGAAAGAGCGGTGATCCTTCGAGATCAAATTAAAAAATTTGAAAAGATGTTATTACTCTGATGCAGATTCAACTTTTCTTTTTTTGCGTTGTTTAATTTCGCCAATTTTTTTGATTGGTTTTTGATAGAATTTATTGTTAATCAAAAACAATTCAAGCGATTTTCTAACCAAGTAGTTTTTGCTTCTATCTAGTGCTGATGCCGATTTCTCAAGAGAAACAAACAAGTCAGATGGCATAGAAATGGTGAGATTTTTAGATTTAATATCCATAAATAAAAAAATAAAGTTAATAAAAGTAGTTATCAACAACTAAATTAATTAATAATAATAACAAATCTAAATAAAAAATAAAACAAATAAAAATATTTCATAATTGTTTTAAAATAATACAATTATATATAAACTGGGGTTATTAAATATAAATAGTAAAATTAACGAAGCTCTGATAGGATTGAATAAACAAAAATACTATTACTAAAAAATAATTTAATAAATATTATCAAAATAAAATCGTAAAATATTGAAAAATTGTTTTTTGCTGTATATTTAAAAAAATTTATTTAAAATATTTCGAAATATATTTAATTTTTTAGATGTTAAGTAATATTTTTATTAGATATTAAACCAAAAATTTTTGATAGTATGAACTCCAATTCTTTGTTTAAGTTAAATATTTCGCACAATTATTTTCAAATTTTTTTAATAAGTTTTTTAATTTTATTTTTAGAACTTTCAATTATTCGATATTTGTCGGCGGAAATAATTTCTTTATCTTTTTTTTCCAATATAATATTAATGGCTGCCTTTTTTGGGATAGGGCTTGGTTGTTTATTTTGTAACAAGAAAAACTGGTTTAATTTTTTTCCATATTTACTTTTTTTCTTAGTATTTTTTGGTTTTAAAAATATATTTCCAAATGTTCAAAATACCGATATGATAATGTTTCAAGCTAGTTTGGAAAATATTTTTTTTGTTATCAATCATTCAACTATAGCGATATTAATTTTTGTTTTTGTAGCAATTTTATTTTATCCACTTGGTCAAATGCTTGGCAAAGAATTTTCGAAATCCAAAAACAACATTGAGTCTTATCTATATGATTTGGCGGGCAGTATTTCTGGGGTAATAATTTTCACTATTTTGTCATTTTTTGAAATTGGTGTTGTGATTTGGATTGCAATAATAAACTTTATATGGATTTTAATTGCATATTTTAATTACGATATCAAATTTCGATTTAACAAAAAAGGAAATAATAAATTTGCTGTAATGTTTTTGATGTTGATGTTTTTTATAGTTATTGAAGACGCTCATTTGCATTCATGGTGGTCAAAATATTACAAAATAATTTTAAATGAAAATGATTCAGTTATTGATATTAGGGTAAACAAAACCGGTCATCAGGCTGTTTATAAAAAACCAGAACTCACTCCTAGTTTTTATGATTTTCCTTATAAATTATTTGAAAATCCTAATTATGAGAATGCTTTAATTATTGGAGCTGGAATGGGAAATGATGTTGATGTGGCTATTAAAAATAATGTTAAAAATATCGATGCCGTTGAAATCGACGAAAGAATTTACAAAATTGGCAAACAATTTAATCCTCACAAACCATATTTTGATAATAGAGTCAATATTAATATCGATGATGGTCGAAGTTTTTTAGAAAAAAACAACAAAAAATATGATTTAATAATTTTTGCCTTAACTGATTCTTTAACTTTAGCTTCTTCACAGGCAAACACTCGACTTGAGAGCTACCTTTACACCAAGGAATCGCTTTTGCGAGCTAAGGAATCCCTTACTGAAAATGGCATGATTGTGCTATATAATTATTATCGTAAAGATTGGATTGTTGATAAAATTTCAGGAATTTTAGATGAGTTGTTTGGACAACAATCTATTATTGTTGGGCAGGGGGAAGATGGCTATAATGTAATTGCCAATGGACCAAAGATTCGAGACTTTAAAAATTCAAAAATAGCAAATGGTATGAAGTTTGTACAAATTCATAAAAATTCTACAAAAGACTCACCAGACAATGTCTTTCCTAAAGATGATTGGCCTTTCTTATATTTGAAAAAACCATCATTTCCAAATAATTATATAAAAATTGTTATTTTTGAAATAATTATTCTTAGTGCTTTGCTAATTTATTTTCATAGAAATGGGGTTAATAAATTAAATTATAAAAATTCCTCAAAACCTTATGATATGATGTTTCTTGGAATTGGTTTTATGCTTTTAGAAACTAAAAATATAATTAATTTTCAACTATTATTTGGCTCAACTTGGAGTGTTAATGTATTGGTGATTTTGGCAATTTTAGTCACAGCCTTGATTTCCTCATTAATTATAAAATCCGGCATTAAATTTAAAATCCGCAACCTATATTTTGCGATAACCATTTCTTTGTTGGTTTCCATTTTTGTGCCAATAAAATTATTTTCAGATTATCATGTTGCTCTAAAATATATTTTGTCATGCTTGGTAAGCTTTTCACCAATGTTATTTGCAAGTTTAATATTTTCACAAACATTTTCTGAAGAAAAAAAATCCGCTTTGGGATTTGGTTATAATATGATTGGCGCTATGATAGGTGGAATTTTGGAATATGGTTCAATGATTTTTGGATACCATAGTTTGTTATATGTGATTACAATTGCTTATATTACGGCTTTAGCATTTAATTATCATCGCCACAAAGAAAATATTTGAGTTTTTTTATTTTAAGTTTATAATTACAACCACATATTTAAGTTTAAAGAATTTTAGGCGGAGTAGCTCAGTTGGTAGAGCAGCGGGATCATAATCCGCGTGTCGGGGGTTCAATTCCCTCCTCCGCTACCATATTCTTTGTTTGCCTGAACTTATTTTGTAAAAATATAAAATATCACCTCAATAAATAAAAGCCACAGCAAATGTTAAATAAAAACCTCGAAGAAAATCAAATCAAAATAGCTTTACAAGAAGTAAAAGACGCCATGAAAAGCAGTTGTGAATCCGCAAATGTATTGGATGAAAAAACTCATAGTGTGATTAAAGTAATGCTCTCAATAATTTTTGGTTTATCGGTTGTTATTTTTGTTTATGACAGCTCAATCAAAATACTATTTCCATCTTGTATTTTGATGTTTGGAGCATTTGTTTCTTTAATAATTTTGTGCTTTGGATATAAAGCTGGAAAATATCATTTATATGGTGATTTAATGAAGAATATAGAAAAGGAAGAATCTTATTATCACGATTACAAGGGGATGTTAATATATTT
>CAZDGN010000023.1:0-22597 GCA_964505265.1 uncultured Rickettsia sp. | reverse complement strand
ATCTAAACTCAGAAATATTTTTGATTCGTCATTTTTTATGCGATCAGTCAAAAATAATTTGGCTTTTTCTATATCCGATTCTTGGTTGTAAAATTTTCTATATTCATTGAATAGAAAAGCTGCACTATCTAAAAATTGTAGATTATCAGATGTTATTTTTATTAGTTTCATATTTAAATTTTATTTTTATTAGTTTCATATTTAAATTTTATTTTTGAGATATTTTAAAAGATAAAATCTTCTCTAACTGCGCTACCAACACCCAAGTTTGAAATATAAAAGAAAAAGGTACCAGGTTCCTTTTAATTATCAACACTCCATAACCAAAAGAAAAAGGTACCAGGTTCCTTTTGGCTTTTTAACTTTAGCCGTGGGTGGGTCAGAAAAGCTTTGATAATCAACACTCCATAACCAAAATAAAGAAAAAGGTACCAGGTTCCTTTTAATTAAAATTATTCTTCCAATATTTTTTTATTAATTTAATATTAATCGAAATTAATTAACCACAAACCCAAAACTACAATGCCACGCTCACCAAGAGTGGAATATCCACACGCTTTCTATCACGTTATGAATAGGGGTAGAAATAAAGATAATATTTTTCACGATAAATCAGATTTTCAACTTTTTTTAAACATCTTAGGCAGTGCTAGTGTTGAATTTAATGCGATAGTTCATTGTTATTGCTTAATGAGTAATCACTATCATTTGTTGCTTGAGACTCCAGATGCAAATTTAAGCAAAGTTATGTGTTTTTTAGGGCGCGAATATGTTAGGAAATATAACCGTAAAAAAGGTTGCGATGGCTCTTTATTTAAAAGTAGATATAAATCTATTTTGGTTGATAAAGATTCCTATCTAGGGGATTTAAGTAGATATATTCATCGCAACCCCCTTTGCATAGTTGATAATCTTCGAGAATATAAATGGTCAAGCTATCCTTCATATCTCGAGATATCTAAAGCACCTTCATGGCTTAATAAAGAAACAACTCTAAAAATTTTGGGTTGCAAGAATGTGGAATCATATGTTGATTTTGTAGAAACTAATAGAGATAAAGAAATTTATGATGGACGAAAAAAACTTCGTTAATTGTGCGTAGGAGTGATTTTAAGAAAAGTTTTTTAGAGATTGTTAGGGAAGTGATTGGGTAGTTTTTTTTAATTATGATTACAAGCCTTCATTTAGTAAAATCACTTGTAAAGCATACGGGTTGTATCTCCCCCCTTGAGGGCTTACAAACCTACAAATTTTTAATACACTCGCAACGCTTACGGGCTCTAGCTCCCCCCTTGCGGGAGAGTCGCAGAGCTAACTTGTTGGCGATGCGGAGAGGGGTCAGATAATCTCAGATAAAAACCATCTAGATCCAATTTTATGAAGCAAGAAAGAAAGTAACCTGGTATCTTTTTTTAATTTTTAAAATTTAGATGAGAAGGCCACTTATAAGAATTAACAATGCTCTTTTTATGATTAGGAGCATATTTTTTGTAGTTATTTAGAAATGCTTCATAATATTTATTTGTTTTAAAAAATGTTTTTGAATTTACTTTTTTATTATTTTCACTTTCTTGAGTATAGTCACTTTCAAAAGCCATAATAATGTCGCTAATCCATTCCTCACATATTTTTTCTATAAATAATTGATTTGGAAATGGATTTGAATTTAGTATCTCATCTTTTTTGTTATGTGAATCAATAATATATTTAATAAAAGATAATATATGAAATTTCCCCTCAGTGATAAAATGGCAACCTTCTATAAAACTATCTTCAATTGTTAACCAATTAGGTTTGTCATTTTTGTCTTTATTTTTATAATAATTAGCAAATGATTTTATCATTTCATTTATAACTTTATAAAAAAAGTTTGCTACTAGCATTTCCTTTTTACTATCTTTGCTTATTGTTTTTGTTTCCTTATCGGATCTAAAAACCTTATAATATTTTTGAGTTAACTCTCCATTATGAATTGCAAAAACTGATTTAGAATCATTTTTAGAATTTGTAGGTTCGCCATCCCAAGCTATCAAAGTTTGGGCCAATTCTTTCGGACTTGTTTTAAATTTTTTTTTCCACTGAATTCTATTACTATCACCCTCTTTTAAGCCTCTCTTCCTTTGATAAAAAACCTTATTTTCTTTAAAGAATTCTTCTATTAGTTTTTGTTCTTTATTGTTAGATATAAAATCAATTTCTTTTACAGGATTGCTGGAATTTGTATATCTTTGGAGGTCAATTCTAAAGTCCTTAGAGTTTTTTGTTTGTATTATCTTGCATAAGATGGCAACTTTGTCTATTTTCTTTTTTACCTCTTGATCTTCTTTATAAGCACTCCAAATAGAATTAACTGTTTGAGCGCCGTTGATAATTTGTGGATCAGTTAATTTAATTTCATGATTATTTTCATTGTATCCATCGTGACTATCCCTCTTTTGAATCTTTGCTTCATTGCATATCAAGGTAATTCCATTGTTATAATAATAAAATTTCTCTGGTTCTTTGACTAATGTTTTTCTCATTTCTTTGTTTACAGAAGAGCTTCCTAAATAATATCTAACATTATTTTCAAAAAGTTTATTTCCTTCTTCTTCAAGTATTTTGATTAAACTACTAGCGCTGACAATTCCAACAAAACTCTCTCTATTATCTGAATCATGGGGTCTAAAATTTTGGAATTTAAAATAAATTTCTTTTGAACCCTTTCTTTCTTTGTATTTTGCAGATTCTAAAAAATACTCCCCCTTAATATCTTCATCACTTATTTTTTGGGAAAAAGAGCAAATTTTTTCATATATTTCCTCAAAGAAAATTGGTTGAATATCTAACGATTTAAACTCATTAACTTTCTTATTACCTATTTCTTCATAACAAAAAGCAAAAAACAATTTTTTAACTTTATAGCCTTTATCTACCAAATCATTATATTCGCTTGCGATTTGTTTAATTGACTGGTTATTCTTATCCTTTACCCATTCAGAATCATTTATCCTTTTTGAAAAGGTAGATAAATAAGAGATGTCTTTTGATTCAATTTTGAAATCATTTATTCTAGCTAAACTCTCAACTGTTTTGAATTGGCATAAATAAATATTTTTATTATTATCATCTACAACAAATGCGTCAAGTCCACCATCGTTAGTTTTTAAACCCTTTAAATCATCATTTGCATTGTCTTCATCATAATCATCAATGATTTCGTTAAAGTATGACAAAAGAATCATTCTGGGAAGTAGTTCATGTAACTTAAAATCCGGATCAAAATTTTCCTTAGAAATTCTAACTATTTCCAAAAATTTATTTTTATCATTCATATAAAATAAGTTTTTTTTGTATTATTTATATTTGGTGTTAACATCTTACACCCCTGCAAGTGAAAGGGGTTAACATAGGGGGATGGCGTTCATAAATTTTTTTCAAAAATTTATTCTCTTGAAATTTTTTAGTTTTTATAAATTTCGCTTCGCTCAATTAACAAAAACTAAAAAAAATTTTCGAACCCAGGTTCTCATCCACCCTTTCTCCCATTTAAAAAGACTGGCTAAAAGCCAGTCCTTTTAAATGGCGGAGCGGGGGGGATTCGAACCCCCGATATAGCTTTTCAACCATATATCGGTTTAGCAAACCGACGCCTTCAGCCTCTCGGCCACCGCTCCATATTTTTAGTCTTCAGTTTAAGGCTGAAGGCTAATATTTATTTTGTAAAAATTTATTTAAAAATTTTTACGGGCAGCCTCTCGGCTATCACCGCAAAATCATATTTTTTTTATTATTTAGTTCAAATCGCTTTTCTCAAAAATTACTTTGTAATTTTTTCGAAGACGATTTTCACCTCAGGGATTGCGTCGCTTTTTTTCAAAAGCTCCTGATCCCGTTTTTTTCTAAAAATGTGCATTTAGCACATTTTTTTAACGAAAAAAACCTCGGCTAACACCGCAAAATCATATTTTTAGTCTTCAGTTTAAGGCTGAAGGCTAATATTTATTTTAAAAAGGTTTTTTGTTTTTGTAAAAATTATTACAATATTTTTACTAAAAATTTTTAAAAATTCTAATTAACCAAAATTAAAAAACCAACGATAATTTATGTTTTTTTCAATAACTAAACATCAAGATTGATAACCTTAAGGGCGTTTTCTTGAATAAAATCACGACGAGGCTCAACCACATTGCCCATCAATATCGAAAAGGTTTGATCAGCTTCGTCAAATTGGTCAATTTTAACTTGTAAAATCGTTCTATTTGCTGGGTCGAGTGTAGTTTCCCAAAGTTGCTCGGCATTCATCTCTCCAAGACCCTTGAAGCGTTGAATCGAAACTCCTTTTTTGCCGGCTTCCATAATAATGTCGAGTAAATTATTTGGGCGATTTGCTAATTTAGTTTCTTCGCCACGAATAAATTTAATTTCGCTAGCAAAATCTTCGCCAATTTGTTCGATTAATTGCGACAAAACTTGAATTTCAGGTAAATCAAAATTAGATTTTTTGATAATAAAATCAGTTTTGACACCACGAGTTTCGCGAATTAATTCTATATCATCTTCGCTAGAAATTTGGCAGGTCCAAGTGGTTTGTTCATCAGCATTTTCCATAAAAATTTTCTCAATTTTTTTGGCTAAGATTTTGGCTTTAGTTGAGTTTTGCATCCAGGATTTATCGAATGCCCCAGCCAGCGCTAAATTTTCAGAAATATCCACAGAAATTACTCGACTTAGCGATGAAATTAAATGCGAAAATTTGGTTAATTTCACAATAAAATCTTGCAAATCCACTCCAGTTCTATCCCCTGCTTTTGATTTTAAAATTGCATTAGTGCTGGCATTTTGAATTATATAATTTTGCAGAGCCTGTTCGTTTTTGACATAAACTTCACTGCTTCCTTTTTTCAATTTGTAAAGCGGAGGTTGGGCGATATATAAATATCCATGCTCAATTAATTTTGGCATATGTCGAAAGAAAAAAGTCAGCAATAAAGTTCGAATATGCGAACCATCGACATCGGCATCGGCCATAATGATAATTTTGTGATAACGAATTTTGGTTGGGTCAAAATCTTCATTGCCAATACCAGTGCCAAGCGCTGTTATAATAGTGCCAATTTCTGCTGATGACAACATTTTATCGAATCTAGCTCTTTCCACATTTAAAATTTTTCCACGAATTGGCAATATAGCTTGAAACTTACGATTTCTACCCGATTTGGCGGAACCACCCGCTGAATTTCCTTCAACAATAAAAATTTCCGATTGAGCTGGGTCTTTTTCTTGGCAATCCGCTAATTTTCCTGGCAAGCTAGAAACTTCAAGAGCAGATTTACGACGAGTCAATTCTCGGGCTTTTCTGGCGGCTTCACGAGCTTGAGCAGCCTCTACTGCCTTGCCAACAATGGCTCTGGCATCATTTGGTCGCTCTTCAAACCATTGAGCTAATTTGTCATTTGCCCAAGCTTCAACATGAGTTCTGACTTCGGAAGAAACCAATTTATCTTTAGTTTGCGATGAAAATTTTGGATCAGGAACCTTAACTGAAAGCACTGCAGTAAGACCTTCGCGCACATCATCGCCACTTAAAACAATTTTATCTTTTTTGAATAATTTGTTGTCGCTGGCATAATTATTGATGGTGCGAGTAAGTGCAGCTTTCATTCCAGCTAAGTGAGTTCCGCCATCTCTTTGACGAATATTATTGGTAAAGCACAAAACATTTTCATGATAACTATCATTCCATTGCATAGCCAGTTCCATACTGATTCCACTGGTTTTGTCATTGGCATTAAGAGTGATAGTTGGGTGCAATGAATTTTTACTTTTATCCAAAAATTTAACATAGGCCTCAACTCCGCCTTCATAAAATAAAATTGCCTCCTTAGGGTCGTCGCCACGCAAATCTTGTAAAATAATTTTGACGCCAGAATTTAAAAATGATAACTCTCTTAAACGCTGTTCAAGAGTAGAATAATTGAATTCTAAAACATTATTGAAAGTTTGATTTGATGGGTGAAATTTGACCTCAGTTCCCTTTTTGCCACCGGCTTCGCCCACCATTTTAAGTGGTGCCTCGGCAACGCCATGAATAAATCGCATAAAATGCTCTTTGCCTTCGCGCCAAATTCGTAGTTCTAGCCAATCAGATAAAGCATTCACCACCGATACACCAACACCGTGCAAACCACCTGAAACCTTGTAAGAATTTTGGTCAAACTTACCGCCAGCATGAAGCTGGGTCATAATAACTTCCGCGGCTGAAACCCCCTCTTCTTTGTGAATATCAACTGGAATACCACGACCATTATCACGAACCGTGACCGAACCATCTAGATTTAAAGCTACAAATACCTCGTCGCAATGGCCTGCCAAGGCTTCATCAATAGCATTATCAACTACCTCATAAACCATATGGTGAAGACCGCTACCATCATCAGTGTCGCCAATATACATTCCAGGACGCTTACGAACCGCTTCTAAACCTTTTAATACTTTGATGGAATCAGCAAGATATTCTTGAGGGACATTTTGTTCTAAATCTTCGGTAATTTGTTCTTTTTTGTTAGTCATTGTAAATAAAGTTGGTGATTAAAAAATTAGCAAAAAGCTGGTATATTATTATGCATTTATATTTTTTAATATCAACCTTTTAAAATGAAATTTATTGACCAATATCAACGGTTATTTCCTGAAGTTGCGAAGCATCATCACCTGTGATTTTTTGTTCATAGCTTTTGATATAGCATAAGGAATTTAAGGCATCTTTGCAATAATAAATTTTACCTTGCAATAAATAATCTTTTTTGTTGGCAATTTTTGGCAAAATAATTTTATTAGCTATAACATCATTCCAATCAAAGCCGGCAACGATATTGGCATTATTATTGTCTTGCAACTCCAATAAATTTATGAAACTTGGGGCAATATTATTGATTTTCCAATTTCTCTTAATATTAATTTTAAAGGAGATTTCTTGATCAGTTTTAACATTAATATCTTTGCCAGATTCAAGTCTCGGTAAATATTCTACCAAAGTTTCTTTTAAGATTTTTTGCTGAGGCAAAATATCAAGTAATGATGATGTGGCATTAGCCTTATTAACCACTAAAATACGATTATTATTGGTATCGCAAACATAAATTTTGTCGATAAAAGCCACCAACCCAGAAGGTTCATCAAATTGAGTTCTATCGCCGATTTCTTCACCGCGATTATTTCCAGCTATTTTGGTTATTTGATTATTGGTTAAATCAAATTTTTTGATGGAGTGATTGAAGCTATCGGCAATATAAAGGCCCGAGTCATCGGCAATTATTGCACTAGGATTTTGAAATTTTGCAGGATTGTTGGCATTGATTGTAGTTAACTCGCCATCAATATTTAAGGTTTTGATAAGTCCATTTTTGGATTGTATTAAATAAAGTTTTTTATTGTGAACCGCCATATCAGCTACATTATTTATACTGTTATTTGGATAAGTTCCATCGATATCATCGCTTTGCGAATTGCCCGCCAAAACTGCAATATCTTTTTTATCAATATCGTAAACTAGAATTTGATTAGTTCCAGAATTACTAATTACTAGGCTATTTTTGCCTGGAAAAAATTCTAAATCATTTGGATAATTAAGCTCAACATCTTCAGCATTAAGTCTCTTGGATAAAATTGCGGATCCATAATTGCCATTTCCAACTAAGGTGCTAACTTTTTGTGTTTCAAAATCGGCAATACGAATAGAATGATTTCCAGAGTCAGCAATGTATAACTTGTTATTAGAATAAGCAATTGATTGCGGTTTTGCAAATTTTGCCTTTAAAAATTCGCCATTTTCGAACCCAATAATTCCAGAGCCAATTTTGTATATAATTTCACCCGATAATTTGGAAATAATTATTGAGTTATTTCCAGTATTAGCAATAATTAAGACAGGAAATTGAATATTTTTATATAAAAATTTGTCAACAAAAATCATTTTTTTGGCACCATCTAAAACATTGGAAATGCTGATGTTTTTTTCAAGAACAATTGGCAATTCGTTGCGATTAATTGATAGCTTATTTTTACTTATAGTTTTGCTGATTTTTTCATAAAATTCAGTGAGGTCTTCGAAATTATTAGAGTTATATAAGATCTTGCCATTAAGCCCAAATAAAAGCATAGTTGAATTTTTTTTGACATCAAATTTTTTAGATAGTTCAAGACTTGCATCATTGATAACGGGGTAATCAATTTCGTTGCGAATTATGGCTTTCTTAACTGATAAATAATTTTTTTCATTTTCAAAAGTCGGATAATGAACACCAATTATAGTTAAAAGATTAGGATATTTATCTTGAATTTTTTTTAAATTGGCAATCGCCTGTACATCTTGCACAGAAGAATAGCTAAAAAAATGAAAAACAGTGATTTTTTGTTTTAATTTATCTGATTTAATTGGCTCAAGAACATTAAACCAATCAACATTTTTAATTTCATTTAATTTGTTAATCTGCGAAGATTTAAAAGAAACTCGATTGTAAAAATAAAAGAAAGATGACCCAATCGCCCATAACATTACTAGGCAAACCGCAATAAGTAAAATTACCGATTTATCCTTTGAGCTTATATTGGGCATTTAGAGTTTACAAATTAGGTTTTGGGTAAAAGTTATTTTTAAATTAATAAAATATTTTAAAATTCTTAACAATAATTTCAAGCATTAAAATTATAAAACAAATTTCATTAAATCATTTTTATTAGAAAGCAAATCGCCCAAATGATCATTCACATATTTTGCATCAATATTAATTTCTGTGCCTTGAGCCATGTCGCTTGCCTCAAAACTTACTTCCTCTAAAATTTTCTCAATCAAAGTATGAAGCCTTCTTGCACCAATATTTTCGACCTCGCCATTAACTTTATAAGCTATTTTTGCCATTTCTTTGATGCCGTCTTCGCTAAATTTTAATATGATATTTTCAACACCGATCAAAGCACAATATTGCTTAATCAAACTTGATTCAGGCTCGGTTAAAATTCTATGTAAATCATCTTCACTTAAAGATTTTAATTGAACTCGAATCGGAAATCTTCCTTGCAATTCAGGCAATAAATCCGCAGGCTTAGCCACATGGAAAGCTCCAGAAGCAATAAATAAAATATGATCGGTTTTTACGATGCCATATTTAGTGCTAATTGTAGTTCCTTCAACTATTGGAAGCAAATCTCGTTGCACCCCTTCCCTAGATACATCAGCTCCTTTTACATTGCCTCTGGCACAGATTTTGTCGATTTCATCAATAAAAACAATCCCGTCATTTTCGACAGATTTTAGAGAATTTTTAATAATTTTATCTTCATCAATCATTTTGTTTGACTCTTCGTCAATTAGTGTTTTCAATGCATCTTCAATAGTCATTCTAGCCTTTTTAGTTTTTTCCGCTCCCATCGCCTTGCCAATCATTTCCGAAATGTTAATCATACCCATTTGACCACCTCCAATATCAAAACTATTGAAACCACTAGTTGAATTATCAATAATCTCTAATTCAATTTCACGATCATTTAATTCACCAGATTCAAGCATTTTGCTAAATTTTTCTCGAGTTTCGTCTGTAGCGTTTTCGCCAACTAAAATTTTTAAGATTTTCTTTTTGGCATGTTTTTCCGCCTTTTCTTGCACGGTCTTTTTCATTTCATTTCGATTGTTTTTAATAGCAACATCAATAAGATCACGAATAATAGAATCAACATCTCTTCCAACATATCCCACTTCGGTAAATTTAGTGGCTTCAACTTTAATAAAAGGAGCATTTGCCAATTTTGCCAATCTGCGAGCAACTTCAGTTTTTCCAACCCCAGTTGGCCCAATCATCAAAATATTTTTTGGCATTATTTCTTCTCGAAGCGAAGACTCGACCAACTTTCGACGATAACGGTTGCGAAGTGCAATGGCGACTGATTTTTTGGCATCATTTTGCCCAATAATATAGCGGTTTAATTCTTCAACAATTTGTCTTGGTGTTAAATTTTTGATGTCATTTAATTTATCGTTTTTTGAAATCTTTTTCATGGTTTATTTTTGTTTTTTGATTACCGTTATAAGTTGAATAATTTAAAATTAAAAATATTAGAAATATTACTAAGTTAATAATAATAAAAAACCAAAAATATTTCATAATTTTTTTAAAGTTGATATTATTTCAAGTTTAATTTCATTAATTCCATATTTTTTTGAACTACTGGTCAAAATTAAATTTTGTTCAGCGGTTTTAAATAAAGCTAATTGTTGCAATATTTTTTCCTTAACAATTTGCTGTTCTGTTAAATTAATTTTGTCAATTTTAGTTAAAATAATTTGAAATAAAATATTATTTTCTAAAAAATATTCAATAACCTCAATATCATTATTTTTTAAGCCCTTAACTGCATCAATCAATAAAAAAACTTTCTTCAAATTTTTACTTTTTGCCAAAAATTCAAAAGTTACATTTTGCCAGTGGCTGATTTTTTTTGCTGAAGCTTCGGCAAAGCCATATCCTGGCAAATCCACAATATAGAAACCATCACGAAAACCTAAAACTTTAAAAAAATTTAGCTGTTGAGTTCTGCCTGGGGTTGAAGAAACTATGGTAATTTTTTTGCCAAAAATAGCATTTATTATGCTTGATTTTCCAACATTTGAGGCTCCAATAAAAGCAATTTGTGGAAAATGATTATTAGGAATTTGTGAAAAATTATGAGCGCCCGTTATAAATTCAATATCACTAAATACAATTTTTTTGCTAGAATTTGTCATTATTTTTTAATTTATTTTCCATATATTCAATCATTTTATCGGCAATATTTATGGCACTTGCACCCTCAATACCTTCGAGACCGGGTGAAGAGTTGATTTCTAGAATTTTTGGACCAGAATTCGAGCGAACCATATCTACCCCCGCCACTTCAAGATTTATAACTTTGGTTGCCTTGATAGCCAAATCTCTCTCCTCGTCAGTAATTTCAATTGATTTTGCCGTGGCTCCGAGATGAATATTTGCTCGAAACTCACCATCTTGAGCGGTTCTTTCGATTGATGCCACAACCTTATTGCCAATTACAAAACAGCGAATATCCTGCCCCTTAGATTCTTTAATATATTGTTGCACCAAAACATCGGCTTTTAAACTCCTAAAAGCATTGATTACACTCTCTCCTGCTTTGGTTGTTTCTGCCAAAACTACACCAACACCCTTGGTTCCTTCCAATAATTTAACTACTAACGGAGCACCGCCCACAATCTTAATTAAATCTTTGGTATCGTAAGATGAATTAGCGAATGATGTGATTGGCAAACCCAATTTATGTTGTGCCAAAATTTGCAGAGTATGAAGTTTATCACGAGATTTGGTAATAGCATCCGAATTGTTTAAGCAACGAATATTCATTACTTCAAATTGTCTTACAATTGCCGTTCCATAAAATGTCATAGATGGCTTTATCCGAGGTATTACATAATCAATCTTGGATAATTTTTTACCTTCTTGATGATAGACCTCGCAATTATTTGGTGAAATTTTGATATAAGAACCACCAACATTAACGAATTCAATATCATGTCCTCTGGCTCGAGCCGACTCAATAATTCTTTGATTGGAATATAAGTTTGAATTTGATGCTAATAAAATTATTTTCATATTTAAATATCTAAGTAATTGGGCTTAATTTCACGGTATAATTTAAGAATTTCTTTTCTCTTCATCTTACCTTGCACAAAAGATTTTGAAATGTCAACAATCATTTTTGCTTGCTTAATTGCTTCTCGACCTAAAAGCATGCGAAAAGACATATTATCGCGATTTGCTAATGTTAGCTCGATGCGTAATTTTCGGTCACCAATTTTAACATCAGATTTAATAACGATTCTTCTTTCCTTTTTGCCACTTGAATCTGAAACCATTCTTCTATCAATAATTTGGGCATAGCAACTGCGCATAAATTTTTTATTTTTTTGCAAAGGATGGATATCGAAGCGAACATATTCAACATCTTCGATATAAAAGGTTTCAATGTTAAATGCATGAAGTGATGAAGTTTTAGCACCCGTATCAATTTTAGCTTTAATTGAGGGTAAGGCAAGGCTATCAAGACTAAACCACTCTTTCCAACCAATTGTTTTTTTGCTAATTTTTACCTTTTTCATCAGTCTTTTGTAATAGCAATTATCTTTTCTAAATCTTGCTGAGTATCAACCGAAAAAGGAACAATATCAACAATTTCTACCGCAATTTTAAAACCATTTTCAAGCGCCCTAAGCTGTTCAAGGCTTTCACGAATTTCTAGTGGCGAAGGGGATAATTTTACAAATTCTTTTAATGTCTCAATTTTATATGCATAAATACCAATATGATGAAAATATTGTTGTTTTAAATCTTTGGAATATGGAATTGGAGATCGTGAAAAATAAAGAGCATTGCCATTTTTAGCAACGGCAATTTTAACAACATTTGGATTTAGAATTTCTGCTTCGTCTTTAATTTCTGAAGCAATAGTTGCCATATCGCAATTGGAATTTTTTAGGGCTTGAAGGCAAGACTTGATAGCATTGGGGTCGATATTTGGCAAATCTCCTTGTAAATTAATAATAACATCAAAATCGCGATTTAATTTTGTTGAAGCCTGATAAATTCGGTCGGTTCCCGAAGGCAAATTGGGGTCAGTGATAATAAAATTTGCACCAAATTTTTTTACCTCATCGGCGATTTTTTCACCATCGCAAGCAATGAAGACTTCACCGATATTGGCTTGAATTGCTCTTTCATAAACTCTTTGGATCATGGTTTTGCCATTAATAATTGCCAATGGTTTATTAGGTAATCTAGTTGAAGCCAATCGAACTGGAATAATAATTGCTGATTGCATTTTTAAATATATTTAATAATTTCTTATGATTTTTTTTCTTTGTAAATTTTACATTTACTAAAAATTTTTAACAAATAAAAATTAAATAAATTTTTTAAAATTTAGACTTGTTTTAAAAAAATTATAGTTTATAATTATTAAAACAATTTCTTCATTCTTTTTTTTGAAGAGCACGTAGCTCAGTCGGTAGAGCACCTCACTTTTAATGAGGTTGTCGTTGGTTCGATTCCAACCGTGCTCACCACTTCCAAGTCACTTACAAAAAATATTTTTAAATAATTTTAAAAATAACTGGTTGATTTTTTTTTAAAAAACTAAAAACTATTTAACAAAAAAATTATGACCAAAAAATTAATAAATTTACATTTAGTTTCCGATTCTACGGGTGAAACCTTGAGTTCAGTTGCTCGAGCAGTTTTATCGCAATTTGAAGCTATTGAATCAAATGATTTTATTTGGTCAATGATTAGAACCAAGCCTCAACTCGATAGAGCTTTGGAGGCAATTAAAAATAAACCCGGCATTGTGCTTTATACAATAATGCATGATAATTTGGTTGAGGAACTCAGAAAAGAGTGCTTTAAACTTAAAATTCCATGTATTCCAGTTTTATCGCATATTATTGCTGAATTTTCAAATTACTTAAATGAAAATATTTGTCATGTTGTGGGCAGACAACATTTACTTGATGGTGAATATTTTTCAAGGGTAGATGCTATAAGCTATACCATAACTCATGATGACGGTCAATCATCTTGGGATTTATTTGAGGCCGATGTGGTTATTGTTGGTGTATCAAGAACATCGAAATCCCCTACCTCGGTTTATTTATCATGCAGAGGATATAAGGTTGCAAATATCCCATTTGTTTCAATTGAAACAATGCCAAATTCATTATTTGAATTGAAAAAACCATTAATTGTTGGATTAGTAATTAATCCAGAAAAACTAATTCAAATAAGACAATCAAGGCTAAATGCCCTTGGTAATGACATTGCTAATAGCTACACAGATCTTGAAGCAATTAAATTTGAAGTTGCCGAATCAAGAAAGTTATTTAGTAAACTTAACTGCCCAGTTATTGACGTCACCAAAAAATCGGTTGAAGAAACTTCAGCACGAATAATTCAGTTAATTCAAGAAAAAAAACTGAAAGAAAATTTTAATAAGTAATTTTTAAATTTATATGGTTAAAAGAACGATATTAATAGTTGATGATGAGGCTACACAACGTAAAGTTATAAGCCACTTTATAGAAAATCTTGGACATAATTATTTAGTGATGTCAAGCGGGATGGAAGTTGTCGATTTTTTTATGAACAGAAAAGTCATCAAAGGAATTTCTTGTCACGATGTAGATGTTATGCTACTTGATTTATCAATGCCTGACCTCGATGGTTTAACGGTTTTAAAGCAAATTAATTCTATCAAAGGTGATTTACAAGTTATAGTTTTAACCGCCAATCAAGATGTTAATTTAGCAATTACTGCAATAAATTATGGGGCAATAGACTATATTGTTAAGGGCGAGAATGATATATTTGCTAGAGTTACCGCCTCAATAAATAATGCCATTGAAAAGAAAAACTTAAAATATCAAGTTTCGCATTTGGCTAGAAAAGGCAAAGACCAGGTGGCTTTTTCCGATATTATCGGTCAAAGCGAGCCGCTTCTTAATTCGATTCGTTTAGCAAAAAAAGTGGTCAACTCCAATATCTCTATTTTAATTGAAGGACAAAGAGGAGTAGGTAAAGAATTACTTGCTAGAGCCATTCATGGCTCAGGTCAAAACTCTGGCAAACCCTTCATAACCGTTGATTGCGATATGCTTAAAATTACCAACGGCGAAGAAGAATTATTTGGCTCCGATAAGTTCGTTCCAGATGGCTCATATAAAAATATCGGCAAAATCCGCGAAGCCAATAATGGAACCTTATATTTAGAAAAAATTGATGCTCTTCGCAATGATTTGCAAGTAAAACTTCTAAGATTTATGCAAGAAGGAGAAATGATTCCAGTTGGTGGCAAATATCCTGTTAAAGCTAATGTTCGCCTAATTGCATCAACTACTAAAGATTTGCAGAAATTGGTATCAATAAAAAAATTTCGTGAAGATTTATATTATCGTATCTCCACTTTTCCAATTAAAGTCCCAGATCTAAAAGAACGCGGTGAAAATGAAATTGGTATTTTAGCAGAAAATTTTTGCCGAGATTTTGCCATCAACGAAAATAAAAAAATTAAAACTATAATGCCCGATGTAATTTATTTATTAAATAATTATGATTGGGAAGATAATGTCCGTCAACTCAAAAATTCGATATTTAGGGCTGTAGTTTTGTGTGATGGCGACATTTTAAAGCCAGAACATTTCCCGCATTTACTCCATAAAGAAAGTAGCAATTTAACTAGAGCCAAAGCCATAATCAAAAAAAATTCCGATATTAATAGTGAATTAGTCGATGTCTTTGATGATGAAGGTAAATGCAAAACTCTTGATAGTATCGAAGAAGAAATTATTCGTCGCTTAGTAAATATTTATAATGGAAATTTGTCCGAAGTTGCCAAACAACTAGAAATCGGCAGATCAACCATTTATCGTAAACTTAAAATTGTAGAAAATGCCCAAAATTAAAACCGCAATCTTCCCAGTTGGTGGACTAGGTACTAGATTTTTACCCGCTACCAAATCAATGCCAAAAGAAATGATGCCAATTGCCAATAAACCTTTGGTGCAATATGCTTTTGAAGAGGCAAAAGCTTGTGGCGTTGAAAAATTTATTTTTATTACGGGTCGCAACAAAAATACCATCGCCAACCACTTTGACCATGCTTATGAACTTGAATCAAAACTCGACGAAGCTGGTAAAATCAACGAAATCAAAAAAGTAATAGGTTGGATGCCAAATGCAGGGCAAATTGCTTTTATTCGTCAACAACAACCAAAGGGTTTGGGTCATGCAATTTTATGTGCAAAAAATTTTATTGCTAATGATGAGCCTTTTGTAGTAATTTTAGCCGATGAACTTTTGATGCCATCAGAATCAAAGGGGCAGTTGAGCTTGATGATGGAAAAATATTCTCAAAATTCATCGCAATCATCGATAATTGGAGTTGATTGCGTTGCCTACGAAGAAGTAAGTAAATATGGAATTATTAAAACCGAAAATGACGATAAGGTAATAGATATGGTGGAAAAACCACTGGCTTCACAGGCTCCTTCTCGCTATGCAATCAATGGTCGATATATTTTACAGCCTAAGATTTTTTCATATTTAGAATCAACCATTGAAGGGGTTGGTGGTGAAATTCAACTTACCGATGCCCTAAAAAAAATGTGCTATGATTTTCCTTTTTATTTTGTAAAAAATCCTCAAGCTAGATTTGATTGTGGCAATGTTTTAGGATATTTAGAGGCAAATCTTGCATTTGCCCTAAATGATGTTAAGATTTCCGCAGAAGTAAAACAAATGTTAAAAAAATATATAAATTAATATGAAAAACAAAATTGCTATTGTCTTCCCCGGTCAAGGCTCACAAGCTATTGGAATGGGTAAAGATTTATTTGATAATTCGCAAAATGCTAAAAAAATTTTTCAAAATATCGATGAAATTCTCGGATATAATTTATCAAAAATTATGTTTGAAGGGCAAATTGAAGAACTAACCAAAACTGAAAACACTCAACCGGCTCTTATGGCTGTTTCAATTGCCTTGGTTGAGGTTTTACAAAAGGATTTTGGTAAAAATTTTGCTGATCTTTGTGCCTTCACCGCAGGTCATTCTCTTGGTGAATATTCTGCTTTATGTGCTTCCAAAGCATTATCTCTTGAAGACACTACTAAGTTGCTTCAAGTCCGTGGCACCGAAATGTCAAGATGCGGACAAAACACCGCTGGTGCTATGTGTGCAATTTTAGGGGTCGAAATCGAAGTAGCACACGAAATTGCCAAACTTGCATCTCAAGGAGAAATTTGCCAAGTTGCCAACGATAATTCAGTTGGTCAAGTAGTTCTTTCTGGATCTCAAAATGCCATCGACCGAGCTGTCGAAATTGCCAAGGAAAAAGGGGCAAAAAGAGCCTTAAAATTACCCGTAAGCGGAGCATTTCATAGCGAGTTAATGCGAGATGCTAAAATCAAAATGGCAGAAATTTTAGCACAAACTAAAATTCATCAACCGCAGGTTTCAGTTATCGCCAACGTTACTGCCGAGATAATTTCCAATCACAATCAAATTGCTGATTTACTTTTAAAACAAATCACTGGCTCGGTGCGCTGGCGAGAAACAATGCTTTGCTTAGAAAAAAACGGAGTTGAAGAAATCATTGAAATTGGCTCTGGAAAAGTTTTGGCAGGATTAGTTAGTCGCACCTGCCCTAACATCAAATCTAGATCTATTCAAAATTTTGAAGATATAAAAAATTTTATTTCATAGATAATTGTTTAAAAGAAAATTCAATAAAACATTGTTATTAAAGATATTCGCTTTCTATATTCTGGTCGTTATCTTGATGTATTTTTTTCAACGCAATTTTTTATATTATCCTTTTGGAAAAATCTTAATAACTCCCGAAGATTTTGAACAAGTAAATATGACCACCACCGACAATGTTAATATTTATGGCTGGTATAAAAAACCAAATAAAGGGCAAAAAACTATCCTATATTTCCATGGCAATGCCGGAAATTTAATGGGTCGCTCCGATCGATTTGAAAATTTTTCTAAATATTACGGTGTTTTAGCAATTTCCTATCGAGGCTTTGCTAAATCTAGTGGCAAACCTTCTGAAAAAGGTTTTTACATTGATGCACAGACTGCATTAAATTTTTTACGCAAAAATTATACTCGCGATGAAGATATTATTGTTTTTGGCGAATCAATTGGTTCGGCAGTAGCAATAAATCTTGCTTCGAAATATGATTTCAATGCTTTAATCCTTGAAGCTCCCTTCACTTCAATTTATGATATTGCCAAAGATTCTTATTGGTTTTTACCTGTTAACTTAATTTTAAAAGATCGTTTTGAATCCTCAAAATTAGCACCAAAAATCAATACTCCAGTAATAATTTTTCATGCTACCAAGGATTATGTTGTTCCTTTTAAACAAGGTAAGCAGCTTTATGAATTATTTAAAAGTGAAAAAAGATTTGTTGGTATTGAGGGAGATTTTCATATTGCATTGAATGCAGATTATTTAATTAAGTATATTCTTGAATTTACCAATCAAATTAATGATAAAAAGGCAAAGTTTAAAGATGAGTAATTTGGAGCGGGTGAAGGGACTTGAACCCTCGACACCTACCTTGGCAAGGTAGTACTCTACCACTGAGCTACACCCGCATATGATGAACTTTTTTTTAGAGTTTTAACATTTTATATTTGAAAAAATAAATTGCAAATGGTGAATTTAAAAAATATAATAATTTTATATATTAATTTTAAAACATTGATTTTATCAAATCCTAACGCCAAAAAAATGAAATTTATCAGATTTTTTAAAAAAATTTTATTACCCTTAATCTTTACTTTCTCTCTATCTTCTTGTGTTGAAACCATCGTTGTTGGAACGGGTATTAGCGGGGGTCTTGCTTATCGTGAAAAAACCATTAAAGACACTCGCACTGATGTTAAAATTGCTACTAAAATCGGAGTTAAATTCATTAAAAATGGCTTAAAAAATCCCGGAAACTCTGTTGACATCACAGTCAATGAAGGCAGAGTTTTGCTTACGGGAATCGTTCGCGATTCGAAAAAAGCCAAATTGGCTCAAGACTTAAGCTGGAAAGTCAAAGATATTGATGAGGTAATTGACGAAATCAAAATCAAAGAAGATGGTAAGATGACTTTTGCAGATATTGGTTCAGCCCTTTATGATTATCTTATCACTGCTGAAATTGAAGCCAAATTTGCTCTTGCCAAAAATCTTCGAACCCTGAATTATCAAATTACCACCGTAGATAATGAGGTTTATATTTTGGGAGTTGCCATCAATCAAGAAGAAATGGATCGAGCAATTGACATCGCTTCACGGGTTCGCGGTGTGGCAAAGGTCGTCAATCACATAATCATCGCCAATGATAGTAGAAGAACCAAAGAATAAAATTATCACCTTTGGTTGTCGTTTAAATAATTTTGAATCGCAATCAATCAAAAAAGCTTTAGATATAATTGATGAAAAAAACCTTATCGTTTTTAATTCTTGTGCGGTAACTGCCGAAGCAGAAAAAGAATTGCGGGCAACAATTCGTAAAGAAAAAAAACTAAATCCACAGGCTAAAATCGTAATAACAGGTTGCGCTTCGCAAATTGACCCCGAAAAATATGCTAAGATGTCGGAGGTTGATTTTATTGTTGGCAATGCCGATAAGACCAAGGCAGAAAGCTATAATTTTTTGAAAAATCCGGAGCTTAAATATAAAAACCAAATTCAAGAAAATTCTCATCCTGACAAAATTTTTCAAGATTTTAAAAATAAAAATTCACTAAATTTAAGCGAAGATGAGCACGCCAAAATTCGGGTCAACGACATTATGTCAGTGCAAGAAACCGCTCCGCAACTGGCTTCATATTTTGAAAATCAAACTCGAGCATTTTTAGAAATTCAAAATGGCTGTAATCATCGTTGCACTTTTTGTATTATTCCTTTTGGCAGAGGCAATTCAAGATCGGTTCCATTTGGAGTTATCGTTGAACAAACTAAAAAAATGCTGGAAGCTGGTCATCAAGAAATAGTGCTTACGGGTGTTGATATTTCTGATTATGGAAAAGATTTGCCCACTTCAATGACTTTATCACAAATGATAAAAAGATTGCTCAAAATGGTTCCTGATTTAAAACGACTCCGTCTTTCTTCAATTGATGTTGCCGAAATTGATGATGAATTTATCGAAATTATGGCAAATGAACCAAGGCTTATGCCCTATTTGCATCTAAGCGTTCAATCGGGCGATGATACAATTCTTAAAAGAATGAAACGCCGTCATAATCGCAAACAAATCTTGGAGTTTTGTCACAAAATTCGCCAAAACCGCCCCGATATCACTTTCGGTGCCGATATTATCGCAGGCTTTCCAACCGAGGACGAACAGATGTTTGCCAATTCTTTATCATTAATACAAGAGGCCGATTTAATTTTTACCCATATTTTTCCTTATTCCGCAAGGCATGGTACTCCTGCCTCAAAAATGCCTCAACTCGAAAAGAAAATAATTAAGGAGCGAGCCAAAATTTTGCGTAAAGCAGGAGAGAATCAATTAAATCAATATTTAGCAAGGCAAGTTGGCAAAGAATTTAGGGTTCTAATTGAAAAAAACCAACGCGGAAAAACTGAAAATTTTTTAGATGTAAAAATTAACTCTTCACAGGAATTACTAGAAAATAATATTTATTCTTTAAAAATAAATTCCTTAACTAAGAATCAATTAATTGTGAACTAATAATATTTTATAAATTAAGCTATTCTTGCATCTTTAACAAAGCTATTTAAAATTTATTTCAACAAATCTAATTTTAATTTTTAATTATGAATATCAACCCATTTTATCTTCAAGCCAAATCTTGGCCCTTCGAAGAAGCCAGAAGAATTTACGAAAAAATCCAAGGTAAAACTCCCGCTAAAGGTTATGTTTTATTTGAGACTGGCTATGGCCCATCTGGCTTGCCACATATCGGCACTTTTGGCGAAGTGGTTCGCACCTCAATGGTTCGTTATGCTTTTACCCTATTGGCACCGCAAATTCCAACCAAAATGTTTTGCGTTTCTGACGATATTGATGGGCTTCGCAAAGTGCCAGATAACATTCCCAATCAAGAATTGATCCGAGCAAATTTGGGTAAACCCCTAACTTCGGTGCCCGATCCTTTTGGCACGCACCAATCTTATGGTCATCATATGAACGCCAGACTTAGAAGCTTTCTTGATTCTTTTGGCTTCGAATATGATTTTATTTCAGCAACAGACAAATATTGCCATGGAGCTTTTGATGCCACTATGCTTAAGGTTTTAGAAAAATATGAAGAGCTGATGGATTTAATGCTACCAACCCTTGGCAATGAACGCCAAGAAACCTACAGTCCTTTTATGCCCATTGATGAAGAATCGGGAATTGTTGTCGATAAAGGCGTTAAAGCCATTGACAAAAAGAAAGGAACGGTAATTTATGTTGC
Source organism: uncultured Rickettsia sp. (assembly GCA_964505265.1). Lineage (GTDB taxonomy): Bacteria > Pseudomonadota > Alphaproteobacteria > Rickettsiales > UBA1997 > CAILUF01. Next base: position 1,564 of record CAZDGN010000023.1, on the reverse strand, counting down.
GCCAAATGGCAAGGAAAAGGAAATTTCGGTAACTAAAGGCGGTTGCAAATTACAATGGAAAATTGATTTTGGAGCACGCTGGTATTCGCTTGGCGTTGATTATGAAATTTATGGCAAAGACCATCAGCCCAATGAAAGAATTTATCGCAAAGTCTGCGAGATACTTGGTGGCGAGCCTCCTGTCAATTTTACTTACGAAATGTTTTTATCGGATACGGGCGAAAAAATTTCAAAATCGAAAGGCAATGGCATTGCCGTTGAAGATTGGTTGAAATACGCTCCAAGCGAGTCAATGGCATTATTTATGTATCAAAAACCTAAAACCGCTAAACGCCTTTATTTCGATGTAATTCCAAAAGCGATGGATGAATATTTAACTTTCGCTCAAGGCTTTGAAACGCAAACTCAAGAGCAAAAACTTGATAATCCGGCATTTTTTATTCATAATGGCGAAGTGCCAAGCAAATCAATAAATTTCAATATCAGCTATTCATTATTGTTGAATTTGGCGGGAGCTTGCAACCCAGAAAATGATGAGGTGTTGTGGGGCTTCATATCTAAATATCAAGCAGGTTTGAATAAGGAATCTTCGCCTTTACTTGCCCAAATGGTTGACCGTGCAATTAATTATTACAATGATTTCATCAAGAAAAATAAAAAATATCGCGAGGCAACACCCGCAGAAAAATCAGCTATTTTGGAACTCGCTCAATCGCTTAAAAATTTTGATAGTGACAAAAAAAACGATCCGCAAGAATTACAAAATTTAGTTTTTCAAATCGGCAAAAATCATGGCTATGAAAAAAATATGCGCGATTGGTTTTTAGCTCTTTATCAAATTTTACTCGGACAAGATCAAGGGCCAAGAATGGGCTCATTCATTGCTTTGTTCGGGGTAGAAGAATTTTTGAGTTTGGTTGGGGGAAAGGTGGAGGGGGGTAAAAATTAAACACCAAATTAAGCAAATATGAATATTGAATTTCTTAGCAATATATTAAAATTAATTGGAAAAAAATTTTTTTATGCTTGTTCATTTTTTTTGATTTTTATTGAATTTAATGAGAAACTCGAAGAATTTTTTACAATTAATCAAAAATATTATGCATTACCTAAAATGGCATAGAAATACTTTATTTTTTTAAGTAATCTTAGTGAAAAACATTTTTAAAATATACTTGCAACGAAAGTGTTTCTTAGCTACCCCGCTTTACGCAGAGGGCGGACGAAAAGAATTTAACGGTAGTTAAATTCTTTGAGTCGTGGGGGGTCAAAAAAATTATCAAAAAAAGCGGTCTCATCACCCTCCCCGTGTGCGGGAGGGTAAAATTTTTTTTTACTAAAAAAAATTTTGGGAGGGGGCAATGGAATTATAATTTAAAACTCCAAAGATAAAATAATTTGATGAAGTAATTTTCTTAGATTAAAACTCAATTTTATAAAAAATATAATTTTAATACATCAAAATTTTCCTTGATAAATGTCAATTCCCCCTCCCAAAATTTTCTTGCAGAAAATTTTACCCTCCCTCGACGGGGAGGGTGATAACACCGCTAATTTTGCCAGA
>CAZDGN010000022.1:0-25146 GCA_964505265.1 uncultured Rickettsia sp. | reverse complement strand
AAATTAATTGATATTTTGCCAGAAGTTCAAAAAAAACAATTAAAAGATTATAAACTAAACAACAATAATTTTTTGCACATATCTGTTATCAATGGTTCCAGCAAAGTTATCGATGTGCTAAAAAATGTTGGTTTTAATGTTAATGAAAAAGGTCAAAATCGAAATACGGCACTGATGCTTGCTTCAGAAAATGGTCATATTGAGGTTGTAAAGGAATTACTAGAAAATGGGGCAAATGTTAATTTGCAAAATATTATTATCAATTCATCAAATGATTCAATAAAAAATATTTTAGAAAAATACAAAGATTTTTATAATATGATAAATACTAAAAATGTTATTAATGAAAAAATTTTAGATCAAATCATATATTCTTTAACCAAATATCCTAATGGCGAAAAAATTTAAAACGAATTTAGCACTATAAAATTTGATGAAAGTAAAGAAATCCAATTAAATTTTCAAGGATTTTACAATATTTTTAGGGGGAAAGAAGAGACGAAAGCAAATTGCTTTTCTTGTTTTGAATTTTCTAAAACAAGAAATCAACATTCAAAAGCAAAGAGTAAAGAAGAAAAAATCTCTTCACTAATATCGGAAATCAACAAAAAAAATCTTTTGGCTTTGGTTCGGTATCAGCCAGCTTGGTAATGGCTTCGATTTCTTCGATACAAAATATGTTATAAATTAAAAAATCTTAAAATGAATTGTATGATTTTACAAAAATCTAACATCAGATTTATTCATCTTGATAATAATATTTGTTAAATCTTGCAAAATCATGAAGCAGAGATGAAATTTCCAAATTTTGTAACATAGTATCAATCATAAATTCCTCTATCAGATTTGGTTGAAATTTTTTATCATCGACTTGAGGGGTTGAAAGCATATATTTATATTTTTTTAATAATTTTAAAAATTAGTTTTTTATATTATTACTTTTTTCAATTTTCACATAAAAATTATTACACTATTTTGGAATTTAATATATCATTTTCTAAAATAATTCAATTGGATATATACAAGATAGTCGAGTCGAAACAACAATATTAGACCGCAAAAAGGTTTTTTTAAGTAAGAACCTTCGATTTAAATAAATTTATTTTATCATTCTGTAATTGAGAAAGAGATTTATTTTTTCTTTAAAATTACCAAAATTTTTTTCTATTTACAAAAATTTAATGCAAATAAATTTTTAAGATCTAAATTTAAAATAAATTAACAATAAATTTTAATTACAAATCAACATTTATGAAAGTTTCTGCATATGGCGTTAAAAGCCCAAACACTCAACTTACCGCATTAGAAATTGAAAGGCGCGAGCTTCAATCTAAAGATGTTGACATAAAAATTTTATATTGCGGGGTTTGCCATTCCGATTTACATACCGCAAGGGGCGAATGGGGTGGAACTCGCTATCCTTGTGTACCTGGTCATGAAATTATTGGCGAAATCACTGCAATTGGCAATCAAGTTCGCAAATTTAAAACTGGTGATATTGTTGGGGTTGGATGCCTAGTTGATAGTTGTCGCACTTGCAATTCATGCGAAGAAGGTTTAGAAAATTATTGCGAAGGTCCAAATGGTGCAACTGGCACTTATAATGGCAATTTTGCTGGCACCTTAGAAAATACCTTTGGAGGCTATAGCCGTAAAATCGTAGTCGATGAAAATTTTGTGCTCAAAATTTCACATAACCACCAAGATTTACCAGCGGTGGCACCGCTGCTTTGTGCTGGCATCACCACCTATTCACCACTTCGTCATTGGCAAGTTGGACCTGGGAAAAAGGTTGGAATCGTTGGCATTGGTGGGCTTGGACATATGGCGGTAAAACTTGCCAAAGCAATGGGGGCTCATGTTATTGCTTTTACTTCATCACCAAAAAAAATTGAGGAAATAAAAGAATTAGGAGCACATGAAGTAGTAATTTCAAGTGATACGATACAAATGCAACAACATTTTCGTAGTCTAGATTTTATTTTAAACACCGTTGCTGTTTCGCATAACTTGGATATATATCTCAATTTATTAAAACGCGATGCCACTATGACTATGGTTGGTGCACCAGCACACCCTCACCCTTCGCCAACTATTTTTTCTTTAATTTTTGGACGCCGATCACTAGCGGGTTCTTTAATTGGTGGCATCAAAGAAACTCAAGAAATGTTAGATTTTTGTGCTAAAAATAATATCGTTTCTGATATTGAAATGATTTCGATGAGGGAAATCGAAAATGCCTACGAGCGTATGCTTAAAAGCGATGTAAAATATCGCTTCGTCATTGATATGGCGACTTTATAAACATAAAATCCAAATTTATGAAAAAAAATTTTTTAATTTTAATAATATTTTTATTATATCAGGTTCAAGGTTATGCCCAAGAAAATCCGCAAGAACATAATAATTCTAAAAACCAACAGAAAAATTATCGTCAAGAAGAAAAAAAGAGGCAAATTGGCGAACCAGATTTTGCCAAATTGAATCCCGCAAATTTATCACCAGAAAAGCAACAGCTTTTGAAGCAAGAATATGAGATTCACAAACAAAATGTAAAAACAATTACTGGAGTGGATTTAATACTTGGTGAAAAGGAAAAGAATTTATCACGAGAAGAGCAAAGATCCAAAGGCGAAAATATTCGCAATTCCATACAAAATCTTCCAGAAAATAAAAAAGCAGAATTTCAACAAGAAATGCAAAGACATCGCCAGCAAATGAAAAATATTACTGGTGTTGAATTACAAATGCCTAATGATAATCAAAATAATGCGATGGGGAAAAATATCATAAGAAATTGTCAAAGTCCATCGCCAGAAGAAATGCAAAAACATCGTCAAGTGATGGAGTCATTGCCCGCAGATAAAAAAGAATTAGTTAAAAAAGAAATGGATCGTCATCGCTTAGAGATGAAAAATATTACCGGAATAGATTTACCTAGTCCAAAATGTGAAAATGAATCAAGATAAATTTTATTAACCCATTTTATTTGTTAAAGAAGGGGGTAGCGTTAATTGCGTCGCCCTCCCCCCTTTAAGATCGATATCCGAACTTGGTTGTCTCGCCCCATATCCACCAGGAACAACTCCGGCACCATTATCAGCATTTGGACCAGCAAAAACTAAATCAGCACTAAGTGCAATTCCATCAGCATCACCTCCTATGTTTGGATTTTGAGATATTTCAATTGAATGACATGATAAATCTTGACACTTAAAGGCATTTAATTTTTTAAATAAATTTGAAATTTCTGATGAGGGATTTGGAATTAGATTATTTTCATAAATTCTTAGCAAGCCATAACCATTTAGCTTTACTTCAGAACCATCTAATGAAAAAATTGTCAATTTTTTTAAATCTTCTTTAGTTTCATATTTTTCTAATTCCAACTTTAATTGATCCAAAATTTCTGAATTACCAGATTTTAACAATTTACAAAATTTTGCCATATCTTTTTCGGCTTTATTTTCTTGTAATTCAAATCTATCAGAAACAAGAACTCCATATTCTAATAACAAATCAATTACTTTTTTATTATCAAATTCTTTTGCAAGCTCGTAAGAATAAGGCTTAATTGTTTTTGTAAAAACAACTCCAAAACACCCCGATTTTTTTTCTTTGTCATCAAATTTGTATATATCCAATCCCGCCTGAATTAATTCAATAATTTCATCTTTTTTGCATCTTGGAAATTTTTTTTCAAAAATAACTTTATCTAAATCAAATTCTTTTTTAAATTTTATATTACTAACAATATCATTAATTTCCTCTCTATTAAAAGTTTTTAAGATTTTTAGATAATCTTGATTATTTAAAAATGCAAGGAATAATCTTTTTTGCCACACGCTATCGCTTTTAATTTCTTTAAATCTTTCATCAATATCTTCATCAGTTACAATTTTAACCTCTTGAGGATTGTAGATACTAAGCAATGCCATTTTGGTTTTTCTCTGTAATCCCACCCGAACTTTATCAATAGCAAAATTTAGTTGTTTTGAATAGGATTCTCCATTCATAATTTTAGCTTTCCAATCTAAAATATTCACACCAAAACTTTTAGATGTGCAACCAACTGAATTTAATGATTTATATTCTTTCAACAAATCATTAAATCCAAAATTTTCTTCTTTTTCAAAACCTCTAAGATTAGCATATAATTCTACTAGATTTTTATTAATTTTTTGAATTTTTCTTTGACTCCAAATTTCTCTATTTTCATTAGAATTCTCAAAATTATAACCTTCAAACTCTGCCTTTTTTCTTTGTTTTTTCTGCGATGATTTAGTCCAATATTCATTATACGGATTAGACTCTATTTCTCTTCGCATTCCTTCAAGAAAATAGATTTTTTCAAATATAGAGGTGACTCTAGTAAGCTCAAAATCAACACATTCTCTAAATTTTTTATCTTTCATCGGCTCATCTAAAGCAAGTAATCTTTGCTTTTCTAAATTGATTTGATTTTTATATTTTTGCATTCGAAGCAATCCCACTTCTGGCGATTCAGATATATATGAACTACCGCTACCAATTGTTAAAAGATTGAAAGTTTCATTTGAAATACCAATATGACCACAAATATGGATTGCATTTCTAATATGACATTCATTATGCCTCAATTCACCCGATGGTGCCTCAATTGAAAAGTGGGGTTTTTCATATAACTTTCCATATCTATCCAAACCAACTCTTCCCATTTTTCTCAAATTATCTTTATTTGCTAACCAATAAACTCCATCAGAAATATCGGTTTTTTTTCCAGATCTTCTTTGAGAAATATCTGTTAAAATCTCACTAAATTCATCTTGATGAAAAATCATATTATTGAGATAGGAATCACTTAAAATAATATGTTGATTCATTGCAACATAATCTGACATTTCAATATCAGATTGAAATCCACCAAAATTAATTGTTAAAAAACGATTTTTAAATGAAGTAAATAATGAATTAGATCCGACATCAGTTTTAAATCCCGCCTGAAAAATTACAGCATCTTTATCTAATATTAAAAACGGATTATTAATCCATGACCATTCGGCATAATGTCTAACAATTGCATCATCCTTGAGCATTGTTGCACAAATAAATTTACTTGAATCGCATTTTTGTAAAGCATCAGCATTTGATGGTGCAAATACATGGACAAAAACTCCTTCGGGAAAATATTCTTTAGCAAAATCATTTGCTAAATCTACTGAATAAAGTTCATCAAAAACTAAAAAAGCATTTCTAAGTTTTTGGGTTTTTGGATGATCCAAAAATTCTTGAAGCGGATTTTGAGATAGGTTTAAAGAAGGTTTACTAGCATATTCCTTCGCTTCTATCATCGCAATCTGCGATAACATTTTTTTTGATATTAACAATAGTCTATTTCGAATTTCTGCATTTTCTTGATCAATTTCCTTAAAATCTTTAAAACTATTATTTAAATTTAAGATGTAAGGCTTACCAAGAGTATTGAAACTTTTAACTCTAATAATCGCCAAAGAATCTGAGGCTTGGATTAATTTTGACATTAAAGACTTATCTTCTTTATCACTTTCTTTTAAAGCTAAATCCATAATCATTTTTAAACCATCTTCGCTAATCTCATCGCCCTGAAACCTTTCATCCCCCATATTGCGAAGCATTAAGGCAACGTAAAAAGCATTTTTATATTCATCTTGATCATAGTTTTTGTTAACTCTTGCAACATCATGAAGTAAACATAAAATTTCTAAATCTCTTATTTTTTGTGGATCATCAAATACTTCAATTTCTTTTTGAATTTTGGGAGAAAATAATTCTTTGTTTTTTTGATAAATTTTTAGGAAATTTCTAGCATACATAGCAACATTTGCAACATGATCACTATCATGAATCCCTCGACTTGAAGACTCTGAAGATTCTCCTATCAATTTTTGATAATTACTTAGTTTATTTGGATCTTGAAAAGCCCTATCCAGCTTCTGCTTTAGGAACAATTTTAAATCCTCGGGTGAATTTGATTTGGGCTTATCAATCTCAATATCAAAATCGACATTAAATTCTTTTTGTTGATCAAAATTCAATTTATAAACACTAATTATTTTTTTAAATTCATCATCTTTAAGTTCAAATTTTGTATCAATAGAATTAATCATAATTTTATTTGATTTTTGAATTTTGCTCAACGGGATTGGCTTTAGCATTTCCAATATTTGCATCAGGGTGTGGTGTATAATTATATAATAATTCAAAAAGTTCTACTGCAAGTTTATTCATTTTATCTTGGGGGACATTTGGCAATGATTCAACTGATGAATCTTGATTATGTTGCGTTTTTTTTATACAACCAGAGATATTAATTGCCCCTCGATACAAAGATGACAAACCCCGAACAAATCGACTTGAAATTCTATCTACATCAAATCTTCTATCGAATTGAGAAGCCAAAAATAATCCGCCTAACAAAACACGAAATAAAAATCTATTGTCAAGAGAAACAGGCTCATCAATATTGTAAAAAGTTTTAATTTCATTACGACCTTTTACCGTCTCTAATACGGATTCTAAAGCAAAAAACAAAGAAGTTGTTAAAAACAATAAATTTGTATTTACATTATTGAATTTAGAATTATTTATTAAATTTGAAATAGATTCAGCAATGCCCAAAAAATACATTGGAATGAGTAAGGGCTTTTCATCAGACTTGTTTTTTGAGATTCCAATTTGGAAAAAGTTAACAATTTCACATCCAATGACAATAGAATTTAATAATAAATTTGCTTTAGATAATTTATTTTGATATTTGTTAAAATTTAAATAAGATAATGTTGATGTTTTTAACATTGTCTCTCGATCCTGCATAGCAACTAAAGCTTGCTGAAACATTTCAGGATTAACCTCCTGACCTGACTTTTGATTTGCAAAACTTGCAAGAGCTAGAACAAATAAAATTGGTGCAAAATTTTCTTGAGATATTTGCAATGATTCCCGAATAAATCCACAATATGCTTCAGCAGAAAGCTCCATCCTCTCCTCTGGTCTTAATTTTTCTAGCGATCTAGCGCGAGAAGAGGCATCAGCAAGATCCTTATAAAATTTATCTAAAAATTCATTTTCAGGTAATTTTCTAAAAAAGAAATTGATATTTTCTTTAATTTTGTTTGCAAATCTAGCAACATTATGACCTTTTTTTATTGAAATAACAAGATCTTGAGAATCAACTTGATTCTCAAGATCGACCTCCCTTTTATCTTCTAAAAATTCTAATAGTTTTTTTAACATTTCTGGATTTGCTTCTGAAAGAATTCTCACAAATTTATTCTCACCTAATTGTCTACTTTCTATTAATTCTTGATTTTCACCGACAGTTTGCATTATTTTAAAATAACTGATTTTTAAAGATTGTTAATTATATTTAATAATTATTTATAAATATTTCAAAGTATTTTTTTTTAAAAAAAATTTGTTATTGCAAAATTTTTTATGTTTTGAAGTAAAAATAATTTAAAATTGTAAATTAATTTTTTTTTTATAAAATTACTGAATATCATTTAAAATTTTGAAACAAATGCAAAAATTTGAATTATCATCAAAAAAATTATATAAACCTTTTAGCAATGACTTTAATAATCCCAACATCAAAGCTATGGTTAGGGACTTTTACAAAAAAATTCTCGCTGGCGAAAGAGATTTTTTCACTACCACAATCATTTATGGTCTAGCAATAGCAATTTTAAGCCTTGCTTTGCCGATTTCAGTCCAACTTTTAATAAATTCAGTGGCATTCACTGCAATGCTTCAGCCCATAATTGTGGTTGCAATCGTTCTAATGATTTTATTGAGTTTTTCTTCAATTCTTATTGCTCTTCAATTCTACGTTTGCGAATTATTTCAGCGTAAATTTTTTGCCAAAATGAGCTATGAAATCACTAAGCATATAATCAATTCAAAGCACGAAGATTTTGAAGAATCAAATCGCACAGAATTCATCAATCGTTTCTTTGATGTGATAACAGTTCAAAAAACAATTCCTAAAATTTTTATTAAAACATTTACCTTACTACTACAATCCTTTGCTGGTCTTGCTTTAGTAGCATTTTATCATCCAATGCTTTTAGTATTTTCTATCTTAATTATTATTGCCGTTATCGCCATTTGGAAAGGATTTTCACAAAAAGGCTTTATCACTAAATTTTATTTTAGCCGACGCAAATATGATATGGCAGGATGGCTACAAGATTTAGCTTCTAATACCAATTTATTTCGCTCAGAAATTGGTCATCAATATGCCTTTTACAAAAGCGATTTTTTATGTGAACAATATTTGAAAGAGCGCAAAAATCATTTTACCCAACATTTTTATCAAGTAATTTTAATGCTTGGGCTATACACTCTTGCAACGGTTGCATTGCTAATAATTGGTGGTTATTTAGTTATTAACGGTCAATTATCGATTGGGCAATTAGTAGCATCAGAATTAGTATTATCAAGCTCGCTTTACGGTATTTCTCAACTTGGTCGCGACTTTGAAAATATTTATGATATCGCCAGTTCTTGCGAGAAACTCTCACAATTTTACAATATTTCCCAGGAAGAGTCAGGAAATATCAAGCTCAACGACGACAAAATTGACATAAGATTTAAAAAAGTTGTCGACAATTATTTTGGTCGCGATTTTAATTTTGATTTAAATTTAAAATATGGAAAAAATTACATTATTTCTACCACAAATTTATCAATGCAAAAAATTTTGATTGAATTAATTTATGGTTTACGCAAGCCAATTCGTGGCACTTTACAATTTAATGATTTTGACATTGAAAATTTAGACTTGCCAGCATTACGCTCGAATATCGCAATCATCGATAATTCGCTTTTTATTGAGGGTACCGTCAGTGAATATTTAACCTTTAACAACAAAAATGCCAATAAAAAATTAATCAGCGAAACCCTTCAAATTACTGAACTTTCAGAAGTTTTAGCCAGATTTAAAGATGGCATTAACTTAAGAATAATACCATCGGGCTATCCACTTTCTGAATCAGAAAAAGTTTTGCTTAAAGTTTCACGAGCCCTAATACAACAGCCTAAAATTATTATTATCACCGAAGTTTTAGATATGCTTGGCTTAAAATCTAGAAAGAAAATTTTAAAATATTTAACCAAAGGTCATGACTCATTGGTTATTTATTTTTCTAATCGTCGCGATGAAATGCAAGATTTTGACGAATATTTATTCATTGATAACAACAAAACTCATCATTTCACTGAAATTGAGGAGTTAGATAAATTTGAACAAAAAAATGGATAAAAAAAATTTTACAACATTGTCGCAAATAAAAATACCGCAACCAATTAAAATTCTCCAAAGAATTATGCTAATTGGTTTAATCATAGTAATTTTAATTTTAACTTTAACACCTTGGCGCCAGACCGCTAGGGGTTTTGGCTATCTTATTTCGCTTGACCCAAATAATCGTGCTCAAAATATTCATGCCACCGTTAATGGACGAATTAAAGAATGGTTTGTACGAGATGGTTCAAAAGTTAAAGCAGGCGATAAGTTGGTAGAAATTATCGATAATGACCCACTAATCATCGAAAGATTACAAGCCGAAAAAAGTGCCAAAGAACGCAAATTTCAAGTTGCCAAAATCGCTTCAGATACATCGAAACTCAATTTTGAAAGGCAATTTGATTTATTTAAAAGAGGCTTATCCTCTAAAAAAAATGTGGAAGATGCCAAAATTGAGTATAAAAAATTACTAGCCCAAACTGAAAGTGTTTCAGCCGAGGTAGCCGAGTCATCAATAAAATTATCTAGACAAGAAAGCCAACTAATTCTAGCTCCTCGCGATGGAATTATTTTAAAAGTTTTAGCATCAGATAATTCCACTGCCATCAAAATGGGTGAAAAAATCGCTAGCTTTGCCCCAATCCTTCAAGACCCCGCCATTGAACTATATGTTAGTGGCAACGACATTCCTTTGATTTATCCAGGAAGAAAAATTCGCGTTCAATTTGAAGGTTGGCCTGCAATTCAATTTAGCGGTTGGCCTGAGGTTGCGGTTGGAACCTTTGGGGCAATTGTGTCCTCGGTTGATTCCGCAGTTTCAGAAAATGGTAAATTTCGTATCATTGCCATAAAAGACCCAGCAGAAGACTGGCCTGATTCTAGATTTTTAAATCACGGTGCCAAAGTTTATGGCTGGGTGCTTTTAAATCGAGTTAAACTAGGCTATGAGTTGTGGCGCCAACTCAACGGCTTTCCACCTGATTTTGATAAAAATTCCAAATTATTAAAATATGAAAATAAGGTTAACTAAAATTCTTTTCATATTTTTTATAAGTAATACTTCAATTGATTTTGCATTTGCTAAAAATATTCCGGCTTCCAATTCAACAAATAAGCTTCATCTCGAAGAGATCACTAAATCTGCTCTAATTAATTATCCAGAAATTTTAAAATTTTACGAAAAAATTGAAACAAACCAAGGTAAAATTTTACAAAATAAAGGTTTTTTTGATATAAAGTTAAAGGCTCAATATCAAGATAAAACTCGAGGTTTTTATGATGGCAAAATTTCTGATTATTCCTTTGAAAAACAAAATGAGTTTTTGGGTTCAAAAATTTATGGCGGATACAGAAAATCTTTCGATGATTTTGCCTCTTATGACGGCAATTACAACACTAACAGCGGGGGAGAATATCGAATTGGTGGTTCAGTATCACTTCTTCGAAATCGTGAAATTGACGAATTTCGATTAGATTTATTTAATTCTGAATTAAGTTTTAAAGAAAACGCGATGCAACTAGAAAAATTAAAGCTCGATATCAAGCGAGATGCCACCAAATCCTATTTTAGCTGGCTTACGGCAGGACATATTTACAAAACTTATTTAGAATTATATGAACTCGCTAAACAACGTCAGGAGCAGCTTAAAATTCGCCATCAAAAAGGTGATATTGCCAAAATAATTTTGGTGGAAAATGAAAGAAATATTCTACAAAGAAACAGCTTAATGTTGGAAGCAAAAAATAATTTTGAAAATTCAGCGATTGCCTTGTCAATTTATTATCGCCAAACTGATGGCACTCCATTATTTCCTAAAAATGAAGCATTACCAGAAATAAATTTTATCAACCAAGAATTTTCTAATTTAAATATCAGTAAAGACATCGAATTTGCCTTGCAAAATCGCCCAGAAATAAAAATTATTAATATTCAAAAGAATATTGAACAAAATAATTTATTGCAGGCAAAAAATTTATATTTACCAAAATTAGATTTAAATTTTGAGGCTTCAAAAGATGTGGGTAAAGGGCCAATTTCAAGGTCGCAAGCCAATAACCAAATTCGCCTCGATTTCGAATTGCCAATTCAACAAAATATCGCTAAAGGTAAAATTTTACAAAGCACTGCGATGTTAAATTTATTAAAAATTGAAGAGCAATTTTTAAATGACAAAATTCGCAACGAAATCAATCAAATCAGTAATTCAATAGCCACAACAACCACAATATTTAATAATTATTTGAACGAATATAAATTATCACATATCCTTGAAATGGCTGAACGTGAAAGATTTAAACAAGGCAATAGCGAGTTTTTTTTAATTAATTTACGCGAGCAAGAAGTGGCTTCAGCCCGCATTAATAAACTCATCGCCTTTTTAAAATATCAATCATTTAAGGCCGATTACAATGTAGCAATTTTTCGACAGTAAAATTAATTTAATGATCGATAGAAAATTTAATCAATTTTTATAAACAAAATTAATTATATCATCTTAAAGGAAATTTACTGCTGCATTCATCACCGTTATCTAACATTTTAAGTACTTGAAGCATTTTCTCTCCCCCTCCAACTCCATCCTCCCCTTTTATTTCTTCCTCTCTGAATCTTTTACCAAGTTCACTAGGTCTTAGAACCTCCCTAGGCTGAGTAGGCGATGGAAAAAATTCTTCTGATGCATATCTTTGCCTTGATTGTGCTGCACTTTTCGTGACTTTTCCTCCAGTTTGCGGATGTTTTCCTGGTATCCATTTTCCCTCCAAAACCTCCTTGATTTCTATATGATCTTGCAAAGATTGTCCTACATCCAGAATAAATTGTCTTTTTTGATTAATTAAATTTTCAACATCCGACTTACTAAGATTTTTGAAAGAACCACCACTATCGAAATATTTATTTAAATATGCTAATGAGGCATCGAATGCATCATTTATTTTTTTTTCAAAATTGTTAAATATTTTTTGCAACCCACCCTGTAAATCCTCAATAGTTCCAGACCTATTATCACCTTTAAAAAATTCAAAGATATAAAAATCTTCAATCGCATTTACGGCCCTTTGATCATCTTCAGGATCAAATGATTTTAACATAAGATCGGCAATTAAATTGGCAATATCATTTGGATCATCAAAATTATTACAATATCTTGAGGCTCCTATTTTTGAAAAAAAAGAAATATAAGATTTATGCGGCGAAGGCAATAAATCTACAACAATCGGCATCATCTTTTCTTCCTGACTTTTGGTTTTAACAACCCTAACTCCATAATTATCTGGTTTATTAAAAATATCACCAGTTGCCAATATTAAGGTTAGAATTTCAATTGCAAACAAGTCCTCCTTAGATTCCGATATTTGACCTGTAGTTGAAATTCTAGAAAACACTTCTTTGAATTCTTCTGGAATTTGTTTTAACCCATCAGTATCGGCTAATTTTATGTGTTTCCAATCACTAAAACTAGAAAGGCTTCCATCAGCCAAAATATTATTTGCATCCTCCAATATTAAAATCATTGAACTTTTAAAAATTGCAACCGATACTTTTGGTCCATATCCAAAATTCTGATACATTAAATAATAAGCAATTTCATTAAATTTATAATCGTCCGTGATTCCGTGATTGTCTAAAACCAGCTTCATGTGATATTTTTTAATATCTTGTTCTCCATCCTCATTTGATCTAAAATCAATCGTCAAATGACCACCATTTCCATTAATAGAACCCTTATCAATAAGTTTATTTAATGAACCTTCGACATATTCAAGACCCAACTGCTCTCTAACTTCATTCAAAATACCATCTAAACTATCTTTTCCACCAAATAAATCCTTTGCATTTTGTTGAGAGGTCGGTCCTTGTCCCATAAAAAAATTAGTATCATCAATTATTGATATCTTAGTCGGTTTTCTCATAAATAAAAATAGTTTATAATAATAATATTAATTTATATTAATATAAATTATTTATAACTACTTTTTAATATTGTGAATTTTTATCTTCCATATTTCGATTAATAATTTTTTTAATATCAAATTATTACAAACCAAGAAATTCAACCAAAATAAAATTTTAAACTTTGATATTTATTTAATAAAAAATACTTATAAAATATTTTTTAAAATTAAAATTATCTTTAAAATTATGACATATATAATCCAAGGCTCTAAATATCAGTTTGAAGTAGTAATTGGTTGCGAAATTCATGCTCAAATCGCCTCTGATTCTAAATTATTTTCAAGAAGCTCAACCTGCTTTGGGGCTGAACCAAATTCACAAGTTTCATTAGTTGATTGTGCCCTACCTGGGATGCTTCCAACCATCAATGAAAAATGTGTTGAACAAGCTGTTAAAACTGGACTTGGTATTAATGCCAAAATTAATTTAGTATCGATTTTTGACCGCAAGAATTATTTCTATCCCGACTTACCTCAAGGCTATCAAATTTCTCAATTCTCTGACCCAATTGTTGGCGAAGGTTGTATTGAAATTGATTTAGAAAATGGTGAAAAAAAAACCATTCATATCGAAAGAATTCACCTAGAACAAGATGCTGGAAAATCAGTTCATGACCAACATCCACAATTTTCGTTAATCGATTTAAACCGCTCTGGAGTTGGCTTGATGGAAATAGTCTCAAAACCAGATATGTCATCTCCTTTTGAAGCATCACAATATGTTAAAACCATTCGCTCAATCGTTCGCGCTCTTGGCACTTGCGATGGCGATATGGAAAAAGGCAATTTACGATGTGATGCCAATGTATCTGTAAAAAAGTTAGGTGAAACTAAACTTGGCACCAGATGCGAAATTAAAAACCTAAACTCAATGCGCAACATCGCAAGAGCCATTGAATATGAAGCAAAGCGCCAAGTTGAAATCCTTGAAAATAATAGTGTAGTTAGCCAAGAAACCAGACTATTTGACGCCCTAACTGGTGAAACTCGAACTATGAGAAGTAAAGAAGATGCAATGGATTATCGTTATTTTCCAGATCCAGACTTACCAAAATTAGTTTTGTCAGCTGAATATATAGAAAATATCAGAAAAAGCTTACCAGAATTACCTCAAGCCAAAAAACAACGTTATATTCGTGATTTAAAAATTTCCGAATATGATGCGGGAGTGCTTACGGCAGATGACGAAATCGCCAATTATTTTGAGGCTTTAATTCAAAAACATGAACCAAAATTAGCCCTTACTTGGCTTACAGTCGAGCTGTTTGGTAGAATTAATAAAATCGGCATAAATTTAAGTGAATCAAAAATTTCTCCAGAAAATTTATGTGAACTCCTTGATTTAATCAAGAGTGCCGAAATTTCTGGTAAAATTGCGAAAGATGTTCTCGATATTATGCTTGAAACTGGTGAAAGCCCAGCTAAAATTGTCGAAGAAAAAGGTTTGAAACAAGTATCGGATTCTTCAGCCTTAGAAAAAATTGTTGATGAAGTAATTGCCCAAAATCCTGATAATTTTGCTAAATTGCAAGCGGGAGACCAAAAATTATTCGGCTTTTTTGTTGGACAAATCATGAAAGCCAGCAAAGGGCAAGCCAATCCGCAGATGGCAAATGAAATTTTACGAAAAAAATTACTTAACTCTTAAAACTTTTGCCCATAAAATTTAATTTTAAATTTTTTCTATCACTTAAATCTTGAATTCGTGTTGTCGTCTCTGCCTTTAAGTTCAAGCTGGTGATTGACTTTGATCTGACAATGTCACTGCATTAGACTTAACACTTGAAGCCGAGACTGAGCTAGATGGAGTTTTATTATTTGAATTAATTTGTTGATTTACAGATTTACTTATAAGTCCCCTTTCATCTAATTCAACTATCGTTACTTTATGTTGCGAAGAATCTAAAGTTGCAAACTTAACATCTCGAGAGGTCATCTCTTGAAAAAATTTCTTTAATCCAGTTGCGATTTCTAGATCACCAGCTGCCAAACTGCTTTCAACTTGATATACTTGTGGCAACATTATAATCACATCGTTTTGATTAGTGTGTAACTGATGAACCAAAATTTCACCGCTTACATTTTCTTGCATCATTTTTTCAAGACTATTATAAAATGTGGTAGTAACTGGACCATCTCCATCCATAGGATGAATATGATCAACTATTAATTTACCATCATTTTTGGCAAATTCAGCGGTTATGGCATTTTCAAAATTTGATTTTTTTATTCCATACCTTTCACATAATTTTTGTTCAGTTGTGTATAATAACATTCTATTATCAACATATTTAAACATATCAGGATATTCCTTTATAGCCCTCTCTTTTAATTCTAGGATTTCTAATAATTTTTCAAATAAACCATAAAAAGCTACCGCCTCATTTCCTTTATCATAACAACCAGAATATCCATCGGTTTTATCGCATCCAAAACTTAAATTAACGGGATCAAGAGCCAAAACTAAACCAAAATTTTGAAGATTTGACTGAGCAAATATGCGAGTTAAATTCCGATCTGGTCTATTATGTAATAAAGATGCAGAAAATGACCCTTGCTGGGGATAAATTAATGCTTGTAAATGCTCAAAAAAGCTTTTTTGATTAACACCACCCGAATCAATAATATCAGACACTGGGCCACTTATTTTAATATATTTTTCTTCATCTCCTATATCAAATTTGTAAAAATAATAAAGTTTATCACTCCCAGCATTGCTTGCGGTATATAGATTTGGTATCTCTGTTTCACCTAAATTTTTTAAATTATCTTTTGTTGAAGTATAGACCTCGGAGCCAATAGATCTGATTGCAAGAGGAAGGTTATGGATTGATGAATCATTAGGCATATAATATTTTTAAATAATTTTTAATATTAGAAATTATATAACTCTAATATAAATTAACTTCAAGAAATATTTTTTTTAAATAAAGTTTAATAAAAAAATGTTTCGATTTATAATTCATTAATTTTTATTTTTTTAAAAAAGTTTGTTGCAACTGATTTAATAAGGTTATATTTTTGATTACAAAAAAATTCATAACAAATCTTATGTCAAATATTTCAGAAAACTATGCCAAGTTAACTCTGCCTAATGGCAAAGAGCTAAAATTTCCAATCAAAAATGCCACAATTGGTCAAGATGTAATAGATATTTCCAGCCTTTTTAAAGAAAGCGGAATGTTCACCTATGACCCCGGGTTTTTATCAACCGCATCTTGCGAATCAAAGATTACCTATATCGATGGTGATAAAGGTGTATTGCAACATGGCGGTTATGCCATTG
This sequence comes from uncultured Rickettsia sp., assembly GCA_964505265.1. Lineage (GTDB taxonomy): Bacteria > Pseudomonadota > Alphaproteobacteria > Rickettsiales > UBA1997 > CAILUF01. The sequence goes on along the minus strand of CAZDGN010000022.1, from coordinate 8,641 downwards.
AAGATTTGGCTAAAAAAACTGATTATTTAGAAGTTGCCTATTTGCTTTTAAATCACGAATTACCTAATCAAACTCAATATTTAGATTTTCAAAAAAATATTAAAAATAACATGTTGGTTCACGAACAAATTAATATTTTGTTTCGTGGCTTTCCAAGACGCGCCCATCCAATGGCAATAATGGTTGGTGCCGTGGCTTCACTTTCGGCATTTTATCATGAATCTATGGACATAAATAGCATTGATGGTAGAATGGATGTGGTTTACAAAATTATCGCTAAAATGCCTACCTTGGCTGCAATGGCTTATAAATATTCAATTGGTGAACCAATAATTTATCCAAAACATGATCTTGGTTTTGCTGAAAATTTTTTGCATATGCTTTTTGCCAAGCCAACACATCAATATAAGGTTAGTCCAACTATTGCAAGAGCTATGGAGATGATTTTTGTGCTTCATGCCGATCACGAGCAAAATGCTTCAACTTCTACGGTTCGACTTGCAGGCTCTTCGGGAGCCAATCCATTTGCCTGCATAGGCGCTGGTATTTCTTCGCTTTGGGGGCCAGCACATGGCGGAGCCAATGAAGAAGTAATTGAAATGCTTCAAGAAATTAAAACTCCTGATCGTATTGGCGAATATATCAAAAGAGCTAAAGATAAAAACGATCCTTTCCGCTTAATGGGATTTGGTCATCGAGTCTACAAAAATTACGATCCGCGAGCTTCAGTTCTAAAAAAAGCCTGCGATGAAGTTTTGGGCGAGCTGGGCATCAAAGATCCGCTTTTAGATATTGCTGTTGAGCTTGAAAAAATCGCTTTAAATGACGAATATTTTGTTTCTAGAAAATTATTTCCAAATGTCGATTTTTATTCGGGGATAATTTATAAAGCCTTGGGCATTCCATCAAATTTATTCACTGTGATTTTTGCAATTGCTCGTTCAGCAGGCTGGGTTTCACAGTGGAAAGAAATGTATGAAGACCCAGCATTTAAAATCGGTAGACCTCGTCAGCTATATACTGGTCACACCAAAAGGGAATTTATTGAAATTGATAATAGATAATGTTTAAATTAACCGACTTGCAAAATGAACCCATTAGCTAAATTTTTAGCAAATTATGTTTTTGCTAAAAAAAAAGCCGAAATATTATTAGCAGACAATCCAGATGAAGATTTTATTCCATTTGCAATTCATTTTGATAAAAACACCATTTTAACCAAAAATGGCGAGTTGATGCAAACCATCAGGGTGTCTGGGTTCGCAAGCTCTTCTTTTCTTAACAACTTAATTCCACTTCGCGATTCAATTCGCGATGCAATCAAAGACAATATTCACAAAACCAATTGTGCCGTTTGGTTTCATACCATTCGCCGAAAAAAAGATATTAGTCCAGCAGGTGAATTTCATGATTTTTTATCAAACAAAATCAATGACACTTGGAACGAAATTCACAATTTACATCAAGGTTATGTCAATGAATTATATATAACGATTGTCATTGAGGGACTTGATAACACCATCAAAAATGTTAAGGCTCTTTCAAGAACATTCTCAAGATTTGCCACCAAAAATTTAATTAATAATTACCTATTAAATATCAATGATGAACTCAATAAAATTGTAACAGGAATTCTTGCTAGCATCAATGAATATGGTGCAAAGATTCTAGAATTAACTCCCAGTGATGGAGTAATTTATTCTGAGCAAATGCATTTTTTTGGGAAAATTTGTAATCTTGAAGATCGCTATTATCCTCTTCGTGCCAACGATATTTCTGCGGATTTATTTTTCAACAAAATTGCTTTCACCTCAAAAGAAATCAACATTATCTCCGAGGATAAAAAAATTGTCGGCGGTATGCTCTCATTAAAGGAATATATCGAAATTCCAAATGAAGATTTGGACAAAATTTTACAAATGCCTTTTGAATTTATCATCACTCAATGCTTCGATTTTATGTATAACGAAAGCGAATTAGATTTTGTGAAATATCAGGATAATATTTTACGAATTGGTAAAAATGATGATTTTAGAATAATGATGGGTCTTACTGATTTTTTTGAAAATGTCAAAGGCAATGCTACAGATTTTGGCAAGCTCCAAACCACCATTATGATTATTTCCGATGAAACTGAAAATTTAAATCGCGATATAAAAATGATCAGCTCAAAGTTCCATGAATTGGGCTTAATTTTATATCGTGAAGATATTTTCTTAGAAGATTGTTTTTGGTCGCAACTACCTGGAAATTTTAAATATATCAAGCGTCAAAAAGTCATTAATAGCACAAGAATTGCTGGATTTGGTTCACTTTATAACTATACTACTGGCACAATCTCTGGAAATTATTGGGGTCCTGCAGTTTGTGCATTCAAATCATTTCAAAATAATCCATATTTTTTCAATTTTCATGATTCGGATAATGGACATGGATTATTTATGGGCGGAAAAAAATCTGGCAAAACCGTTTTATTAAATTTTATTTTAGCTCAATCGAGGCGCTATAATAATAAAATTTTTTACTTTGATTTTGATAATAAGGCTAAAAATTTTGTTGAAATGATTGGGGGCTTTTATTACGACTTATCTTACGATATAGAAGACCCTAAATACGGACTCAAACTCAATCCATTTTCACAAATTCATAATTCTGATTTCACTAAATTTCTTACTGAATTTTTTTACAGCTTTATTTATTATCTAAAGAAAGAAATTCCAAATAATCAAATTCAAGAAATTCCAAAAATTTGCGAAAAAATTGTAGCCAATAAGGTTGATAATTTTAACGACGCAGTTCAATATTTTAGTACTCCTAGCACTGACAAGTTATACGAATTTTTAAATTATTGGACCAAGGGTGATTTTGAAAAAATCTTTAATAACAATCGAGAAATCAACTGGAATGACCGCTTGATGGGCTTTGATTATACTGAGTATCGTGATAAAGAATTTATTTTAGTACCAATTTTATTTTATAATCTCTACAGAATCGAAAATATCCTTGATGAAAAAACCCCTTCAATCATTGTTTTTAAGGATGCCAACACCCTTCTTAACAACGAAATTTTCTGCGACAAGATTCCGCATTTTTTAGATCGCCTTCGCATCAAAAATTGCTTGGCTATTTTTGTTTTTGAAACTGAACCAGATAATCATTGCTTTACAAAATTATTCAATCTCGTTGCCCAGAAAGTCACTTCAAAATTTATATTGTCCGATACCAATATCAATTCTGAAATAGCTAAATTACTCGATCTTGATGAAGAAGAAGTAAAATTATCTTATAAAATTTGTCCTGAAGATCGCAAATTTATTCTCAAATTTGCAAGCAGTACTTTATTTTTGGATTTTGATTTAACCAAAAATAAAAACCTAGCCAAAATTTTATCTTCAAGTTTTGAAGACATTGCCATTGTTGAAGAAATATTTAATCACGCCAAGCTAGAGGGTAGAATAATTGACAATCAAATTGCCTATAATCAATTTGATGAAATTCACACTGCTCTAGAAAATGAAAAAATTGAACAGGCAAAAATTAAGGCCCGTGAAGAAAAAATTGCCCGCATGCGTAAACTCCGCGAAATTAAAGAATAGCAAAATGTCAGATAAAATCGATTTACCACAAATTATTCTTAATAAAAACAAACCAATCTCGGAAACAAAAATTGTAGTTGCCATGTCAGGAGGTGTTGATTCTTCTGTGGTGGCATGTTTGCTAAAAAAACTTGGCTATGAAGTTATCGGCATTACTTTACAACTTTACGACCACGGCGAAGCGCTAAAAAAGAAGAATGCCTGTTGCGCCGGAGTTGATATTTATGATGCTAAAAAAGTTGCCGAAAAATTTGGTTTTCCGCATTATGTTTTGAATTATCAAAATTTATTTCAAGAAAAGGTTATCGATGATTTTGCCGATTCTTATTTGCGAGGCGAAACACCAATTCCTTGTGTTAAATGCAACCAAAATGTTAAGTTCCAAGATTTACTCGAAGTAGCTCGTGACCTTGGAGCTGACTTTATGGCTACTGGACATTATGTCAAAAAAATTATTAACTCCGACGGCAAATCTGAACTCCACAAAGCCTTTGATAATAGCAAAGATCAAAGTTATTTTTTATTCGCTACCACTCAAGAACAGCTGGATTTTTTATGTTTTCCGCTGGGCGATTATAACAAAGACTTCACCCGAAAATTGGCGAAAAGATTTGGCATTGAAGTTGCCAACAAACCCGATTCGCAAGATATTTGTTTTGTGCCAAATGGCGATTATGCTTCGGTGATAAAAAAGCACCGCCCCAACGCCTTCAAGTCAGGAGAGCTTATTCACATCGCTACAAAAAAGGTTCTCGGCACTCATGATGGCATCATAAATTTTACTTTAGGGCAAAGACGCGGACTTGGAATTGCTTACCCTCACCCCCTTTATGTTATAAAAATCGATCCGCAAAATAATCATATTTTTGTCGGTGAAGAGCATTTTTTAGATCAACAAACTTTTATCATTCGTGATTGCAATTGGCTAATGGATTTACCAAAAATTGGTGAAAAATTTGAAGCTGAAATCCGCATTCGCTCCAGCGCCAAAGAACACCTGGCCACCATCGAAATTTTGGAAAAAAATCGTGCCAAAATCACCATGAAATCGATGATACGTGCCATCACCCCAGGGCAAGCAGGAGTAGTTTATGATGGCACTCGGGTTCTTGGTGGTGGCTGGATTGAGAAGATGGATTAAAAAAATTTAACACTTAAAAACAAACCTAAAAATTATGCAAAAAAATTTTGAAAAATGGAATCAATTAAAACAAAAAATCGATTCAACCAATAAACAAATTATTTATAAAGATAGAGATGTTTGGTGGTGCAGTATCGGCATCAATATTGGGCATGAAGAAAATGGTAAAAATGATTTTTTTACGCGACCAATTTTGGTTTTACGAAAATTTAATAAACAAATATTTCTTGGCGTTCCATTAACTACTAAATGCAAAGAAAATAAATTTTATTTTAGAATTAATTTTAAAGATAAAGAGCAATCCGCGATGCTTTCGCAAATTAGAGTTTTCGAAAGCAAAAGATTGAGAAAAAGAATGGGAGAACTTCCAAATAATCAATTTATGGCAATTAAAAATGCCATTTCTGAAATTGTGATTTTTGGGAAATAATTTTGTGAATTTTTAGTGATTTAGTCAGCCCTTCATAATTTTATTTTACAATTAGATTATGAAGAGCTTCGGTGGCTAGTGCCAATTTGTGCATATAAATTTAGCTAATTATTTTTTTTTGTCAAACAATTTTTTTTATTATGATGATAACCTTGATAAGTGAATGTGAAAAGAAGGCTTTACTTAAAACCAGAAGAGTGCTTGATGCTTTCGCCAATCGTATCGGCGAAAAAACTTGGCAAACAATTATTACTCAAGAGGGTTTGATTACTCTTAAGAATTTGTTAAAAAAATCCGCCACCAAAAGCACTGCCGTGTCATGCCACTGGCATCGCTCGCGAAGTAGAAGTGAATTATTGTGGATTGTTGGCAACCGCGACAAATTCAACGACGAAGGTTGCGTTGCAGTGAATTGGACGGAATCAAATCAATTAAAAAATGAATGGCAAAATGATTGGAAATATTTGCCCGTTATTAAATCACTATCGGCCTTATCCGCTCTCCTTCATGATTGGGGTAAGGCTTCAGCAATTTTTCAAAAAAAACTTCAACCTCCTAAAAACCAAAAAATAATTGATCCACTGCGTCACGAATTTATTTCAGCAATTTTGTTTTCAATATTCGTTAAGCAATCTGGCAATTGCGACAAAGATTGGCTAACAAAAATGTCTAATGGTGAAATTAACGAAAATGAGTTGAAAGAATTTGTTTCGCAAAAAAATTTTAATGCAAATTTTTACTCAAAAGAAAATAATATTTTTGAAGGCTTGCCACCAGTTGCATGTGCAGTGCTGTGGCTTATTTTATCGCATCATAAATTACCTTTTTTAAAAGAGGAAAGAGAAAGAAAAGGATTTTCCGAAGATAAAAAAGATAGTATTTCAGCAATTTTAAAAATTATAAAATCATCTTGGGGATATAAAAATATTAGCGAAATAGCTCTTGTTGAATGTTTTAATTTCTCCAAAGGATTACTTACAAATTCTGGCGAATGGTTGAAGCAAATTAAAAAATGGAGTGCGAGGATTTTACAAGAAGAACAAAAAATTATCGAACAATTTAATAATAATTCAATCCGTTTAAGCCTTTATTTATCAAGGCTTTGCATGATGCTTGGTGATCATTTTTATTCATCCTTAGATAAAAATACTGATTGGAAAAGTGATGTTGAATTATTTGCTAATACCGATAAAGAAAATAAATCTTTAAAACAAAAACTTGATGAACATTTGGTTGGAGTTTGTAAAAATTCTTTAAATATTGCTCAAACTTTAAGCCATTTTAGCGATCGCATGGATTATGCTTACGACTTAAAAAAATTACAAAGAAAAAGCCCCAAAGGCTTTGAGTGGCAAGATAAGGCGGTTGATAAAATCATCAATTTTAAAACATCGCTTAAAAATTCTAGTTATGAAAATTGTGGAAATTTTATAATCAATATAGCCAGCACGGGTTGCGGGAAAACCATCGCCAATGCCAAAATCGCTCAAGCCCTATCACCAAATCATGATAATTTACGATTTATTTTGGCTCTCGGGCTTCGAACTTTAACTTTACAAACTGGCGATGTTTACAAAAATCAACTCGATTTATCAAGTGATGAAGTCGCTATTTTAATAGGTTCAAAGGCAATTCAAGAATTGCACGAAAGCAAAAAAAATGAAGATGATAGTAATTTAAACTATGAAGAATTTGGCTCTGAATCAAGCGAATCTTTAATTGATGAAGAGCTTGATAATTCACAAGAATTAAATTTAGATTTTTTAGATGCAGTAATTCCAAAAAAACATCCGCAAAAAAATAAATTGCAATCATTTTTATACAAGCCAATTTTAGTTTGCACCATTGACCACATTATGTCAGCAACACAAACCACTAAAGGCGGAAAATATATTCTTCCCGCTTTACGCTTACTTTCTTCAGATTTAGTTATTGATGAAATTGATGATTTTAACAACCAAGATTTAATTGCAATTTCAAGGTTGATTCATTTATCAGCAATGTTTGGCAGAAATGTAATGATTTCTTCGGCAACCATTACACCATCAATTGCCGAAGGGCTTTTCAATGTTTATCAAGAAGGCTTCAAAATTCATGCAAATTTTCGTGAAAAAACTTCAGCGGTAAGTTGTTCAATAATTGACGAATTTAACTGCGAAATTGAATTATTTTCTAAATCAAATTCTCAAGAAAATATTAATTTATTTAAAGATTTTTACACAAAATTTATTAACAAAAGAATTACCAATATTAATCAACAAACTATTCGCCGTAAAGGCTTTATTGTTGACTGTGAATCATTTAAAAATGATGAAAAAAAAGAGCAAAAATATTTTGAAAAAATCACAGAAACCGCAATTGAACTTCATCAAAAACATCATTTTTTTCATCAAAAATTACAGAAAAAAATTTCTTTTGGAGTAATTCGAATTGCCAATATCGACCCATGTATTAAACTAGCAATTCACTTGCTCAAAACTAATTTACCAGAAAATTTTTCAATTAAAATTATGCCTTATCACAGCAGGCAAATCATGCTTTTAAGGCAAGAACAAGAAAAACATTTAGACAAAATCTTAACTAGAAAAGAACAAATCAATCAAGAACCACAAGCCTTTGATGATGAAATAATCAAACAACATCTTCAAAACACTTCACAAGAAAATATTTTATTCATTTTAATTGCAACTCCCGTTGAAGAAATTGGTCGCGATCACGATTTTGATTGGGCAATTATTGAACCCTCTTCTTTTCGTTCAATAATTCAATTAGCGGGAAGAGTAAAAAGGCATCGCAATCAATTAGCTCTTGAACCAAATGTTGCAATTATGCAATATAATTTGAAAGGTTTAGAAGATAATAATTATGCGGTTTTTTGCCGCCCAGGTTTTGAAAAAGGAGGTAGATTCAAACTTGAATCTCACAATTTAAATAAAATAATCGACAAAAAAACCATTGAAAATTCCATCAATTCAATACCAAGAATTAAAGCTAACGAATCTTTAAATCAAAATCATAGCTTGATTGATTTAGAGCATTTTTCAATAGAGCAATCTCTAACTAATTACCAAAAAACGGGTCCAAATAATTTACAATCTTGGCTTACTGAATTTTGGTATCTAACTGCCCTGCCCCAGCAATTTAATAGCTTTCGTCAAGATATTTCTGGAGACGAAGATGATAAAATTTTTTATATTTATGAAGACGGCGAATTAAAATTCAAAAAACGCAATGAAGATGGCGAATTTATTAATAGAGAAAATAGATTAAAAATTTCTGTGTCGAATCTTGATTTAGAAAAATATCAGTCACGAATTTGGCTTGCAAGAAATTACGAAAAACTTCTTGAAAAAAAATATAGAAATATTGATAATTTAACAGAAGATTTAGAAAATATCAAAACCAATAATTCTAAAAGATATGGCGAAATTTGCCTTGGAAAGTTTAATGAAAACGACGATAAAGGATGGATTT
>CAZDGN010000021.1:0-25849 GCA_964505265.1 uncultured Rickettsia sp. | reverse complement strand
TCGAAGAAATAAATTTTAAAAGAGCTTTTGATTGTGCTAATAAAATTTTACAAGCGGGTTTAATTAAAAATAATCAAGGGTGACTATGTTTTTAGCAATTGATCAATTTGGTGAAAAATATTTATTAAAAACAAAATATCCTAGAAAAGAATTGGAAAAAATTTTTTGCACAAAAAATATAAAAAAAATTTATATAGATGATAAAAAAGGAAACTCATTTCACACGAGATATTTTTTAAAAGGTTTATGGTTAAATCTTTATAAATTACAAAGTTTTAAAAAATAAAAATCATGTTCTTACTGGTTTCTTTTAAAAAGAAGCCAGCAAGAAAATTTAAAATTTGTTGGTTTTTTGATAATAAAATAAAGATTAATTCAGGACTATTTTTTACGGCGAAGCCGAAAAAATAAGCACACCCAACGCACCTTACAGGTGCATAGAAGTATTTTAAGTTAGAGCTTGTATTTACATGGGCTTAAGGCTGTATTACTTATGTAATACATTAATTTTCATTTTAATTTAAAGCACAATTTTTTCATATTACAAATTTAATTAATTTTTATAAAGCCTTAAAATAACTGATGTTAAACAATCATAATTTGTATTACATTGGTATTACAATTTTTTATTGGAGAAAAATTTAATTTTTTTAATAAAATTCTGTATTTTTAAATGGAAATTTATTGAATTTATTAATGAAATCCTCGTGGGAAAATTTGTTGCAAATTTTTAATTTTTTGATAATATAATAAAGAAATTTATTTGATTTAATTGGTAAAACTACTACTTATTATAAAATAAATAATCAAATCTTAAAACTTTTAATGAATATCTACTTTTAATTAATAAAAATTTAATGAATTTTAAAAAAGAACTATATTATTATGCAAAACAGCAGTTAAATTATTTTGCTTATTACTTAACTTTGGATGGCACTGCCGAAGAAAATATATCAAGGTCTCTCGCTTCGTCTAGAGTTGATATGAACCCTCATCAGGTTGAAGGAGCTTTGTTTGCGCTACGCTCCCCCCTTTCCCAAGGTGTAATTCTTGCTGACGAGGTTGGATTAGGAAAAACAATTGAAGCAAGTTTGGTAATTGCTCAAAAATGGGCGGAAAGGAAGCGAAAAATAATCCTCATAACACCGGCGATGTTAAGAAATCAGTGGTCTCAAGAACTTTTTGAAAAATTTAACATTTCATCTTATATACTAGAATCCTCTTCCTATAATTCTGATAAAAAAGAAGGTATTTTAAATCCATTCGATCTTAGTGAAGACAGAGTATTGATATGTTCTTATGAGTTTGCGGCGCGCAAAAATATAGACCTGAAAAATGTAAATTGGGATTTGGTTGTTTTCGATGAAGCTCACAAACTAAGAAATATATGGAAGAAAGATGGAGCCAAAATAGCTAAAAAATTACAAGATGCCTTAGAAGGAAGAAAAAAAATCCTCCTATCGGCTACGCCTCTGCAAAACTCTTTACTGGAGTTGTATGGATTGGTCTCGATAATTGATCCACATTTTTTTGGAAATATTGAATCATTTAAAACTCAATATGTTGGAACAAAAACTAGTGCCAATAATTTAGATGTTCTTCGTCATCGATTATCAAAAATATGTAACAGAACTTTAAGAAGGCAGGTTCAGCAGGAAGGAGGAATTAATTTTACTCGCCGACATTCAATAGTTGAAGATTTTCGTCCTTCTAATGAAGAAATAGAGCTATATAACAACATCTCTTCTTACTTACAAAGAGAAGACATAGCTTCGATAAAAAAAGGAGCTAGGCATCTAGTAACATTGGTTATTAGAAAAATTTTAGCCTCATCATCTTTCGCCGTAAATGGTACTCTGGATAAAATGATTTCGCGTTTAGAAAAAAATTTAAGCGCAGACATAAACACTTTTGATGATTTTGAAACTATTAATGAAGTCGTTGAGGAGAATGATTTTGAAGATGAAGATTGTGCAACCGATCAGCAGAAACTAAAGGAAGAAATAAAAGAGCTTCAATCTTACAAAAAAATTGCTGAAAAAATTCAACAAAATGCCAAAGGAGAAGCTCTTTTAAAGGTTCTAGATAAGGCTTTCTCAAAAGTTGAAGAGCTTGGTGGTCAAAGAAAAGCTGTCATTTTTACTGAGTCATGCAGAACTCAAAAATATCTGCAAGAGTTGTTAGAAAACAGTGGTTATAAGGGAAAAATAGCTCTTTTAAATGGATCAAATAACGATCCCGAATCCAAGAGAATATATAAGGATTGGATGAATTTGCATGAGGGTAGCGATAGACTATCTGGCTCAAAATCCGCAGATATGAAAACTGCAATTGTTGAAGAATTCAGAAATAAGGCAACAATACTAATTTCAACCGAATCTGGCTCAGAAGGCGTTAATATGCAGTTTTGTTCTCTTTTGATCAACTATGATTTACCATGGAATCCTCAGAGGGTTGAGCAAAGGATTGGTCGTGTTCATAGATATGGTCAAAAATGTGATGTGGTTGTAGTCAATTTTTTAAATAAAGGAAATAAGGCTGATCAGCTGGTTTTTGAGTTACTAGATAGAAAATTTAAGCTATTTGAAGGAGTTTTTGGTGCTAGCGATGAAATTCTTGGGGCGATTGAGTCAGAGATATCAATAGAAAATAGAATTAATACAATATTGCAGAAATGTCGTCACTCAGATGAAATAGAAAGAGAGTTTAATAACCTTCGTTTTGAGTTGGATGAGATAATTCAAGAGAAAGAAAAAAATACTAGGGAAAAACTATTAGAGAATTTTGATGAAGAAGTTATTGGCAGGCTTAAGTCCAGAAAAGAAGATGTTAAACTAGTTTTAGATGATTACTCAAAAAAAATTAAGGCTTTTTGTGAAGGTTTTTTTGTTGGCGCCTCTCACTTTCAAGATGGTTTCAAAAAAGATGGTCATAGCTTCTACTACGACTGGAAAAAAGCTGATCAAGAAAATGGAAATTTCATCAGGGTAGATAATCATGAAATATCTAAGGCGATCCAAGAAATAAAAAAAACAAAGTTTGAGATCGAAGAACTTCAGTTTCACTATGATCAATATGGAATGAGAGTTTCTACTTTGCTTGAAGTAAGAAATAAATCTGGTTGGTTAACATTATCAAAACTCAAAATTGATTCGATCAGCACTCTGGAGAAGCTAATATTTACTGCTTGTGCAGATGATGGCTCAATTCTTGATCAAGAGCAATGCCAGAAATTAATGATGATACCAGCAACAATATCTAAAATAGCGGGAAGCAATCATGAGCTTCTGAAAAAAATAGAAGAAAACAGGCAAGCTCTTATAAGACAAAATTTAGACGAAGCAAAAGCTCTAAATGAACTATATTTTATAGAAGAACAAGATAAGTTAGATCGTTGGGCGGAGGATGTTAAGCAAGCATTAGATCAACAATTAAAAAATTTAGAAAAAGAGATAAGAGAAGCAAAGAAAGCTGCTAGAGCTATGAAAACTTTAGAAGAAAAAGCTAATGCACAACGCCAAGTTAAAAAATTGGAAAAAGATAGAGATAAAAAAATGTTAGAGTTTTTTGAGACTAGAAAACAGGTAGATGAAAAATCAGATGAGTTACTCGAAGCAATTGAAGCAAAGCTAAATTTATCTCATGAGGTTGAAGAGATTTTTAGCATAAGGTGGAAATTAATTTAAAAAAATATATGAGAGAAAATAAGCAAAAATTAGAATTAACTTGGATTGGCAAAGATAAAAGAACTCGACTTGAGCCAAGAATTTTAATTGAAGATCAAAAAAAATCTTATCACGCTAAAAAGCGAGTAAGCGAAAATGATATATTCGATAACAAGCTAATTTTTGGTGATAACTTATTAGCACTAAAAGCTCTTGAGTCAGAATATGCTGGTAAAGTGAAGTGTGTTTATATTGATCCGCCCTATAACACCGGCAATGCTTTTGAACATTATGATGATGGTTTGGAGCACTCTATTTGGCTTTCGTTGATGAGAGATAGATTGCTAATACTCCATAAACTTTTAAGTGAAGATGGTTTTTTTTGTTGTCAAATTGACGATGTAGAGGGGGCATATCTTAAAATTTTGCTCGATGAGATTTTTGGAAGATCAAATCATTTAACAACTTTCTATATAAAGGTTAGATATGGTAACAAGACCCTTGCTGAAGATAATGATTATCAGAAAGTAATTGAGCAGTGTTTTATATATGCAAAAAATACTAAGTTAGCAAAAGCAATTAAAGAAAAAGAGTCATATAAGGTTGAAAAATTTGAATGGGAAATTGAGGAATTATCTGTTGGTCAGATGGTAGAATTGGGTGGAAGAAAAGTCGAAATTTTTAAGCCAGACCAATATAGAATTAATAAAGTAAAACCTCATCTAAAAGCATTAAAAGAAACATGGGCTACAGGTTCTCTAGTAAGGCAAAGTGGTAGCTCAGGAGAATTTCTAGATAAACATCTTGCTACAAGAAAAGCGATTGATGGTCTTTCTTGTTTGTATAAAGTTTACGGAATTGGTGAAGATGGTCTCGGTTTTAGATATATGACTGGTCCAAAAAAAGAAACAGCAATTAAGGGTAAGTTTTATTCTGGAATCCCTTTAAAAACATTAGAGGCAATAAAAAATGGTGATGGAGAAAAAGGAAAGCCAATCGAGAATTTTTATGATTTAGCTGGAAGCTTTGGTAACTGCAGACTTGAAGGGGGAGTCGATTTCAGAGGAGGTAAAAAGCCAGAAAAATTATTACAGTTAATACTTAATCACTTTAGTCAAGAAGGAGATTTGGTACTTGATTCTTTTGGTGGTTCTGGAACTACGGCTGCAGTAGCTCACAAGATGAAGAGAAAATGGATCACTATTGAATTAAGGGATCAGGCTTTTACTCACATTCAACCACGATTATCTAGAATTATATCCGGAATTGATCAAACTGGAATTTCTAAAGAAGTTGATTGGAAAGGTGGTGGTGGTTTTCGCTATTATCATCTTGCCCCGTCAATGCTCGAAAAAGATAAATGGGGAAACTGGATCATAAGCAAAGAATATAACGCTGGTATGCTTGCTGAGGCGATGTGTAAGCATATGGGTTTTACTTATGCACCTGACGAGAAGCATTATTGGATTCATGGGCATTCAACAGAAACAGATTTTATTTATATCACAACCGCTGCTCTAACTCACGAGCAATTGAGAGTTATTAGTGAAGAAGTTGGTCCTAACAGAACTCTGCTTATTTGTTGTAAAGCTTTCAATTCTAACCCTGAGGCATTTAATAATCTGACGATAAAAAAAATACCGCAGTCAGTTCTTACAAAATGCGAATGGAATAAAGATGATTATAGTCTAAATATCTCTAAACTAGATAATGCTGAAGATGAAGCTGATGATTCAGCTTCATTTGAAGAAAATGAGGAGGTATAAGATGAATCATGTTATCAGAAATATATCTTCACGCCTATCTCTTCGACTTCCGCAGGAAAAGTCTCTCGAAATTCTATCTAAAGTTTTAGATAATATAGAACTTTCAAAAAATCCTGACCTCAAAGCAGATCTTAAGATTATTCGTGATTTGTATCCTTCGCTTCAGGATTTTGAGCGTGATTTTCCATCTCTGTGTTTTGCATTAGCTACTGGAGTTGGTAAAACTCGCTTGATGGGTGCTTTTATTAGCTATCTTTATTTAACTGGTCGTAGCCGTAATTTTTTCATTCTAGCACCAAATTTGACAATTTACGATAAGATAAAATCCGATTTTAGCCCTCAAAGCCCTAAATATGTTTTTAAGGGGATACAAGAATTTGTTGCCAATCCCCCTATGATTATCACTGGTGAAAACTACGAATCTGGTATAGGTGTAAAAGGAGTTGATTTATTTGGTTTTGATCAAACTCCTTACATAAATGTTTTTAACGTCTCAAAAATTAACTCAACGGAAAATAAAAAAGGCGCGATAAAATCTTCAGTTCCAAAAATTAAACGCCTTCAAGAAACGCTAGGCGAAAGTTATTTTGAGTATTTGTCTAATCTTCCCGACTTAGTAATTCTGATGGATGAAGCTCATCGTTATCGTGCAACGGCTGGAGCTAACGCAATTAGTGAGCTTAAGCCAATTTTAGGCATAGAATTAACAGCAACTCCAAAAACTACAGGATCAAATCCTGTTGATTTCAAAAACACAGTTTATGCTTATTCATTAGCAGAAGCTATGGAGGATGGATATGTTAAAGATCCAGCTGTTGCGACTCGCAAAGATTTTAAGCCTGAAAATTACAATTCAGAACAACTTGAGAGAATTAAATTAGAAGATGGTATTCATCATCATGAACATGTAAAAGTTGAGCTTGATGTTTATTCTCGTCAATATGAAAAAAATCTCATAAAACCTTTTATGCTCGTGGTGGCTCAAGATACTGATAACGCAAAGCAGTTGCGGGAACTTATTGAATCAGAATCTTTTTTTGATGGAAGATATAAAGGAAAAGTTGCGGAAGTTCATTCAAAACAATCAGGTGCTGAAGAAGATGAGAATATTAAAAAGTTGATTTCTGTCGAAAATCCTGATGAACCAACTGAGATAGTAATTCACGTGAACAAACTAAAAGAAGGTTGGGATGTAACGAATTTATATACCATAGTTCCACTTCGCGCTTCAGCATCTGAAATTTTAACTGAACAAACGATTGGTCGTGGATTAAGATTGCCTTATGGACGAAGAACTGGAGTTGAAGCTGTGGATAGATTGACGATTATTGCACATGATCGTTTTCAAGATATTGTTGATCGCGCGAATGATCCAAACTCAATTATTAGAAAGAAAATAGAGATTGGAAATGGTGGAGATGTGCCATTTGAGAAAGCTCAGGCCATCTCTATTCCTTCTATGGCTTCAATGCTTCTAGCTGGTTCTTTCGTGAGTGGTAGCGATTACACTCAAGAATCTGAAGCATCTTTGCCTACAATTATAAAAACAGCTGAGCATCAAAAGGTTGCACAAATAACCATGGAAGTTGCTAAGAGATATGAGAGATTAAAAAGCTCTCGTGAACTCGCATCCCCAGAAGTTCAAACTCAAATCATAAAAGAGGTTTCAGAAATTATGAGACCAGATCAAGGTCTGTTAAATTTGGAGCAAGAGCGAACAATCGGTATTGTTAAAGAAGTTGTTGAAACTGTAACAAAAAATCTTGCAGAATTCACAATCGATATTCCAAACATTGTTTTAATTCCCACTAGAGAAGTTACTTATGGCTTTAAAGATTTTGATCTAAGTGGTCTTGATAGAATTAATTTTCAGCCAGTAAGCCAAGAGATTTTGATTCGTCAGCTTAGAAATAGTAAAAGTAGTTTCTTGTCTTGGGATGGAGGCTATAATAAAGAAGAGAGACTCGAAAATTATGTTATTCGCGGATTAATAGATCATGATCTTATTGATTATGACGAGCATAAGGAATTGCTATATAAACTTGCTAATCAGGTCGTTGACAGGTTTAAATCCTACCTAAAAGAAGACGATCAAGCTGAAAATGTTCTAATTCATAATCAATCGCAAATAACAGATTTTATTGTTGCACAACTCAAACAACATTACTGGGAGACTCCTACCGATTATCAAGTGAGCATTAGTCGTGGTTTCACCATTTTAAAGCCGATCAATTGCACTATTTTGCAAGGAACTGAGCCTCGGAATTTTAGGAATATTCCACAGGTTAAAAGCGATGTTAAAAAAATTGTTTTTAGTGGTTTTAAAAAATGTTGCTATCCATTACAAAAATTTGATTCAGTCGACGGAGAGCTAAGATTTGCTCAAATTCTTGAGGATGATAAAGATGTTATTAGGTGGATGAAGCCTTCACCTGGTTTTTTTCAAATAGAATATAAGAATGGACAATCATATGAGCCCGATTTTGTTGTAGAAACATCAGATGCAAAGTATATTTGTGAGCCAAAGATGATCTCTGACATGAAGGACGAGTTAGTATTAGTAAAGCAGAAAGCTGCGGTAAAATGGTGTAATTATGCTAGTCAACACGCTAAAGAAAATGGTGGGAAGCCATGGCACTATGTTCTTATACCTCACGATTCAATAATGTTAAATAGAAGTTTTAATAGTTTTGTTAGTGAGTTTGTCTTTAATAATCAGTTGTTATAAAGTAAAAAGTAACCAATGTATGTTTATAACATTCAAATTTGAAGAAATAGAAAAACTTCTTGAAAGTGCTAACCTTAATTTCTTGATTGGCTCTGGTGCTTCAAGACCATTTTTGGATACCTTGCAAGATATAGAAAAGGCAATGGAATCTTTTGATAGAAAAGAAGGGTTTGGCAATGATCAAACAGATCAAGAAACTTTAAAAATAATAGAAGTCTCGATCAAAAATCACTATTTTACAAAATGCATAGAGAAAAATTTAGAATTAATAAGTGCTAAATTTTGTAATGAAACAGAGCCTTGCGACAAAGATCTTAATAAATGCAAGGTTGCCCACGAATACAAAATATTTTTAGAATCTCTACAAACAATTTTATCAAAAAGATCAAATAATTACCCAAAACAAGTAAATTTATTTACCACCAATATTGATGTTTTTCTTGATGTGGCACTAGAAGAATGTCGCTTAAGCTTTAATGACGGCTTTTCTGGCAGGATGAACCCGAAATTTGGAACAGAAAATTTTCATAATATAGTCAACAAGGTTTCAAGTCATTATGATTACCAATCAACCTTGCCTTTGTTTAATTTATTTAAGTTACATGGAAGCCTGAATTGGAAACATGACGAAGATAAAACAAATATTTATTATGATAATCAATTGAGTACTGTTAAAAAATTGACAGAAATTAAGTTAGCAAAAGAAAGCTTGGTTGAATGCTTTTACGAAAATAAAAATGATGATAAAGATCTAGAAAATGGAAAATTCTTAAGCAAAAAAGATAGTAAAGATCATGGTTTTTCAGCAATTTATCAAGAAGCACAAAAAATTAAAAATAGCGATTCAGAAAAAATAGAAAAATTCATCACATCTTATGATAAACTTGTGATGATAAACCCCAATAAAGACAAGTTCAAAGACACAACTCTTAAACTTCATTATTATGAATTATTAAGAATGTTTTCTAATAATATTGATAAAGAAAATTCAGTTTTATTTGTTTTTGGATTTTCTTTTGCTGATGAGCATATTCGTGAAATTGTGAATAGAGCAGTGAAATCAAACCCAACATTATTGGTGGTAATTTTTGCTTATAGCGAGAATGAAGAAGAAAAAATAAGGAGTTTAATAAATGGTCAAAATGTTGTTTTTGCTGCAAGGTTTACAAAAGAAGAAAAAGGGAAACGTAAGCCAATTGAAAATTTTGATTTAAAAACAATTAATAAAGAATTCTTTGAAGAAATTGCCAATAGATTCTTTAAGTCAAAAGATAGTAGACCCGTTGTAAATGTTGTTGTTCAAGATCAGAAAGAAGTAAAAAAAGATGCAAAATAAAATTGATAACAAAACAGCTTTATATATCGGAAAAGTTGAGGCAGTTCGCGGAAGGTCTGTTGAAATCAATGTTCATAAATCAAAAAATTCACCGAATTTAATTTTTAACGGTAAAATCATCAAAGGTGTTTCGGTTGGAAGCTATGTTAAAATTTGCAAAGGTTTTCAAGAGCTTATTGGCAAAGTTGATGAAGAATATATAACTGAAAATAAGCTAATTTCTCAAAAAGATTACAAGCAGGAAAAAGAAAGAATTAAAAGAATTTTAAAACTTAGTTTGGTGGGCTATTTTGAAGGTGGCAATTTTAAACAAGGCATAAAAGAGCTACCTTTGCTTGACAATGAAGCATTTATTTTGGAGGAAGATGAATTTGATGCTGTTCATAATTTTATTAAAAAATTTTCTGATGAGAACGGAGAAAAAAAGCTGGACGCGGCATTAAAAATTGGTGTTTTATCAAACGAAAAAGGACTACCAATCAAAATCGGAGTTAACAGCTTATTTGCCAGCCATATTGGAATTTTTGGCAATACAGGAAGTGGAAAATCTTATACTTTGGCCAGTTTGTATCATCGTTTATTTGAGGAGTACGGCACCAATGATGAATTTAAAAAAAACGCTAAATTTCTTTTGATTGATTTTAATGGCGAATACTCAAAAGCAATTACGGCAGACAGCAACAAAGAAGTTTATGAGCTATCCACAGGAAAAAGTGGATCGACAAAGAAATTTCCAATAAAAGAAGAACAAATTAAAGACGTTGAATTTTGGTCTATTTTACTTGAAGCAACAGAAAAAACCCAAAAACCTTTTCTAAGAGGAGCACTTAATTCTAAAGAATATATTTATAAAATGAAATCTTTTAAAGATTTGAAGAGCTTAGTTGTAAATATTATATCCTTGCTTGTTGAAAAGAAGTCGGAGAAAGCTGATATAATTAAATTTATTGAATATTTTAATAATTGTTTTTTTGCTAAAATTAATGTGGGCGATCTTCAAAATATAATAGAAAAAAATCTTCATTATCACAGCAATAAACAAGTTGAAAAATATTATTATAATTCAAATTTTTGCCAAGAGTGTAAGAATAGCAACAATAGATGCTTTGCAGGTTCTGATTGTTTTAAACAAATTATCGAAAATGTTATTTTGAAAAATATAAATCTTTCCGAAAATATAATATATGAAGAAATAAGTGATTTAACAAAAATCAGATTCCAAATTGTATGTAAATATTATGGCGATTTGGTCAAGGAGGATAAAAATATTGAATTTGTTGGATTTATATTAAAAAGATTAAATAGAATTGAGGATTTGGATAAAATTATAACAATAAAAAAACAACCTGAAGAAAATGAAGATAATCAAAAAAATCTAACCATAATTTCTCTTCACGGTGTAAATCAAGATGTTAAAAAAGTTTTTCCACTTTTAATATCAAAGCAATATTATTCAGAAAAGAAAGAAGATAACGACAAGGAAAAATACCTCAATATCATAATTGACGAAGCCCACAACATACTTTCTTACGACTCCAAAAGAGAGAGCGAAACTTGGAAAGATTATCGCCTAGAAACTTTTGAAGAAATAATCAAAGAAGGTAGAAAATTTGGAGTTTTTCTAACAATTGCCAGTCAAAGACCATCCGATATTTCAGACACTATAATTTCTCAATTGCATAATTATTTTTTACATAGACTTGTAAACGAAAAAGACATTCTAGCAATTGGCAGAACTGTTTCTTATTTGGATAAAATTTCTTTTGAATCACTGCCAATTCTTCCAACTGGATCTTGCATTTTGGCTGGTTTAAGTGCACAAATCCCCGTTATTATTGATGTTGATAAAATTGACGAGGGTTTTGAACCAGATAATAAAACGATAATACCAACTAATTACTGGGGAAATCCTAGAATTTAAAATTTATAAATTTTAAAAAAATCATAAATATCAAAAGTAGGTAAGATAACTCGCTTTATCTTACCTACTAAATTAATATAATCATAAGCTAAATAACAAAACTAATATCGCTAATCTAACTTATTTAAATAATAGATTTATAAAAACTAACTATTTTATTTTCATTATTTAGTTAATTTAACTTATTGACATAATACAAATTATAATACTAATATTATTTAGTGAATTTAGTTTTAAAAAATAAATTATAAACAAGTTGGATATAATTGTTTTAATGGTAATTATCTATTATAACCAACTTTTAATATAAAATATTTTAATTCACTTTCTTAAACAAATATTATTATAAAATGGCAAAATTATTAATTGAAATTCCCGATAATCTTCATCGTTTAGTAAAAACATTGGCAACTGCCAAAGGCGAAACAATGAAAAATTTTGTTATAAGATCGATGGAAAATCTCGCCAAGCACGAAGCCAACAATCAAAATATTAATGATGTAAATTTTTTAAAACCGCATTTAACAAATTTAGTTGATAAAATTTCCAACAATAATAGCTAAAAACAAACAATGAAAAATGAATTAGAAAAATATCAAGAAAACGCTAATTCTCAAAGCCTTGAAGCGGGTTTTAATATTTTAAACCAAATTCCCGAAGAGCTTATTTGGTTAGAAAATTTTACTTCAAAAGCTACGCAAAAAAATTACAAATCGACCGTTAAGAAATTTTGTGCAATGTTTGAAATTCAAAATCTTGATAATTTAAGATCGATTAATTCAATGCATATTATTAAATTTCGCGATGCCATGAAAGCTAACGGAGAGAAGAATTCCAGTATTAACAACAGAATGGCGGGCTTGTCTTCATTATTCAAACACTTAATCGAAAAACAAATTATAAAAGTAAATCCCGTTTACGGGGTTAAAGCGATGCAAAAAAATTACCGCAAAGTTTCGAGTAGAGCCTTGAATAATCAAGAGGTGCAGGCGATTTTAAATCAACCAGATATTACAAAATTATTAGGATTAAGAGATAAAGCGATACTTTCAATTTTGTTTAATGTTGGCTCAAGGGTTGGCACAATTTCTAATCTTAAAGTGAGCGATGTTTATGAAGAAGATGGTTATATGATTTTAGATATGCATTTAAAAGGCGACAAAAGAAATAAAGTTGCTGTAAATTCCCACATTCAAGCCAATATAAGAAATTATTTTACTAGATTAGGTTATTATGATGAAAATAATAAATTGAGACCTGATATAAACCTCAATTTACCAGTATTCCCAAGGATGAGTAATAATCCCAAATTAAATGATTTAACTAAGCCAATATCCACAAAGTCAATTTGGCAATTATGGAATAAATATGTTTTAAAAGCTGGAATTGAGAGAACCCGCCCGCATTGTGCTCGTTCAACTTTTATTACCGAGGCATTTAAAGCTGGAGGCGATTTACAACACATTCAAAAAACTGCTGGACATTCTGACCCAAGAACAACAGAAAGTTATAATCATAATGCCGCGGAACATAAAAACTCGGCAAGTTTTAAAGTGAGTTTTGGGTAGAAATTGAAAAGAAATTTGAAATATAATTTTATTTTTTTACAATTTTATTTTAGCTTTTAATTTTTTTAAACAATCTACTTGACATTACAGCTTGTTAAGTGTTTAATCCAAATCAATAGTGCCCGCCAACGCTTCTTGGTAAAACTAGCGCACCAGGGCGGGACAATCACCTACAAGATTTCCGATGACAAAATACCTTAAACCACCTTTAACCTTAGAAGATCAAATAAATTTATTAAAAAGTAGAGGTCTAATTATAAATGATACTATTTTTGCAAAGCATATTTTGTCGAATATTAGTTATTACAGATTATCGAGTTATTTTTATAATTTTTGGGAAGATAAATCGGGACACAAATTCTTAAAATCAATTAAATTTGAAACTATAGTTAATATTTACAATTTTGACAGCGAATTACGCTCTATATGCTTTAAAGCTATCGAATCAATAGAGGTATCAATAAGAGCAAAACTTTCTGTTTTTCTATCACACAATTATGGACCATATTGGTTTGATAATGAAAATATAATAATTGATAAAATCAACTATGCGGAGAATATAAAATCAATTCAAGATTTATTAAATCAAAAAATAAAAGAGCAATTTATTAAAGAGCATTTCAAGAAATATAGTGACGATTCTTATCCGCCATCTTGGAAATTATTAGAGATCACAAGCTTTGGTTTGTTGTCAAGATTATATGGTAATATCAGCTCTTCAATCAAAGAAAAGAAAGCAATAGCCAGAAGCATTGGATTACCAAATCACCAATTTTTAGAAAGCTGGTTAAAATCAATTTCTTTCATAAGAAACATTTGTGCTCATCATTCAAGATTATGGGATAAAAAATTATCAACTCCACTAATTCCAAATAACTTAAAAGGGAAATGGTTGTCGAAAATTAACCTCACAAATCTAAAAAGGGATGGTCTTTATATCAACTTATGTTGCATCAAATATTTAGTTGATAACATTAATCCTAACAATAATCTTGGCTCGGAAATATTGGGTTTACTAGAAAACTTCAAACATGATGTTGATTTAGATAAAATGTTCTTTCCGAAAAACTGGGATAAGGATGAGCTGTGGGTAGAAATTGAAAAGAAATTTGAAATATAATTTTATATTTTTTACAATTTTATTTTCGCGTTTATATACTTGATACTACTAATTTAATTTTTACCCAAAGTTTTTTTGTAACAGAAAAAATAATTAGGTCAGTTAATTTGAATTGAAAAAGGTAGTTTGAACAAATTCTTAAGAAGGCTACAAAAAGTAGAAACAATAGAATGTCATCCGCGTGGTAATAACAGTTCTCACAATAATTTCCTAAATATCCCACGACAAAAATATATCCTAATATTTCAGATATATTGAGTGTTCTTTGTATAAAGTCTTTGTTCATTATTTTATTTTTAGAAATTGGACAATTCATAAAAAATTTATGGTTACATTCATCAGTATAATCAAATAAAACTAATTTTTAAATGATTTTATCATTTTTTATGACACAATTTGATACCAATATCTTTGTCTGATAGCTAATTGTGCTCTTGATATTATTTGATTTTTCTCAAAATTACTTAGTAAATCCGAAAGAATATTGTTGGAATTAGCTGGATCAACAATTTGAATAAATAATGGATTATTTTGTGTTTTTGCTAATTCTTTTAATACATACCAAACATTTTCTCCCAAACTATTTTGCTCTTTAGATTTTCCAAACAAAATATTATCAACTAACAAGTATTCTAAATAAATTGATGGAAATTCTAAGCGATTTAACTCTCTCCAAATTTTTAGAATTTTTATTTCGTTTGTTCTGCCTGATTGTGAAATATCTGTAATATGCCTTTTTACATTTGTTTGTTGCCAAGTTTGTTTTTTGGAAACATATAATGAATGATCATTTGTGTTGCCAGCATGCTTTCTTGCTGGTGTTACATCAACTTTCAACCCATTTAAATTGATTCTAAAAGACACATTTTGCTTGGTAACCCTATAGCTATATTTTACAAGTTCTGAATACAAACTATCATAAATACTTCTTAATCCTCCACTATTTTCATTACAGTTGCTGGCAAGTGAAATCAGATAATCAACGTCAGAAGCGACCGATATTGCAGTTCCTTTTGCCATTGATCCAGAATTTATAATTTCAATATAGCAAGTTGATGCCCATTTTTTCAGAATGTTGTGCAGATAATTAATTTCAAGGTAATAAGATGATAAATTTCTAGGCTGATATTTTTGTAAAATTTGAATTAGGTACATATTAATTTCGGTCATAACTTGTTGTAACTAAAGAGGTTAAAATATCATTTAGAAGGCGACCTCTAAAATTAACAACAACAGTGTTGGCACGGTTTGCGATGTCAGTCATCTTATCTTGAGGAATGGTTGACGGTTTTGCGTAAATCACAACAGGTGTTTGATGATTTTTTCTTGCAGCAAAAATTTCTTCTATATCTTTTCCGGCAGTGGACCAATCGATCAAGAAAATGGTCTTATCTTTTGCTTTATCTATA
The DNA here is from genome assembly GCA_964505265.1 of uncultured Rickettsia sp. Classification (GTDB taxonomy): domain Bacteria; phylum Pseudomonadota; class Alphaproteobacteria; order Rickettsiales; family UBA1997; genus CAILUF01. The sequence goes on along the minus strand of CAZDGN010000021.1, from coordinate 10,336 downwards.
TTATTGGATGGAATGTGAATTATACTTTTATTTTTAAAAATTTTTGAATCTACTAAACAATCTCTCAGGTTGTTAAACGCGTCTGAATCACCAAAAATTACAACTTCTCTTTTTTGCAATGCAATCCCGAATCTGAAAGCGATCGGCGTAATACAAAAAACCCAGCATACTATTCCATAAATAAAGCCAAAAAATATAAATATTGTCGTTACAGCACCAAATATTGCAAACAAGGGATGATTGCACCAACTTATTATGTATTGCATAAAATTTTCCATAATCTTTTAAAAATTAAATTTAACCTTTTGATGAACGAGGATCATTACCATAAGAATTCTTATCTCTAATTCTTCCATCCTTGCCATGAATAACTAGCTCAGATTTTTGATTTATAGCGATATTACGAGCTGATTTTATTGCTTCTTGCTGAGTATTGTGTGTTGAAGTTGCGCGAGAATTACCTTCGCCCAAAACAGCCCATCCATCTTTGTGGGTTACTACATGTTGATTGTTTTTATTAGTCATAATTAATTTAATTTTTATAATCAATATTTAGTGATATAAATACACTTTTGATACAAGATATGGTAATTAAATCAATTATTCAAGTGGGTGTTAAAAAATTTTAAATTATTTTAATATAAACTAATAAATTTTTTCAATTTATAAAATAATCCACTAATTCTCAATTCCAAATTCATGATGTTTAGCAATCATTTGAGTTGAATTGTGGATTTGGTTTTTAACTATTTCAAGTCCTGCTATTTGGTGAAGATCATTGAAATCCGTGGGTTTAAGGTGATGAAGGTTCAAATCATTAGGTAAAAGATTTAAATTATGAAAATTCGGAATTACGACTTTAGCGCCATATTTTTGTCCTGCTAAATTAGCTTTTTGCAAGCCAATATTTTTTTCACTATATAAATCATTATCGGCGGTGATAATAAAATCCTTATCGGCGAATATTGATTTAAGATTTTTTAAAACATGTTCGATATTTCCAGCGTCAAACGCAACCGCAACGGGTTTATTGGTCGCCAAATTAATCGAAACTGCGGTGGCAAAGCCTTCCGCTAAAAAAATTGTTGAGGAATCTTTGATTTTTTTATCATCAATTATAAAAAAATTTCCTTGTTTTTTTCCGCCTTTTAAAAAAGATTTTTTGCCATTTTGATCAATAAATTGAAGGGTTTCGATCTCCCCTTTAATATTAAATAATGGAATAACAATTTTATTATCATTGGTAAATTTTATGCCATCGATTATCTTTTGATTGATGGATTTTTTTTGCAAATATTGATTTTGCATAATATTTAAAAAATCAGATTTATTAAATTTCTCAAAATATTTTTTAGCTTGTAATGCAACTTCGTTTGCCGTTGAAGAAGATTGATTATCTAGGGTTGATGAATTTTCTTTAATCGATATTTTATCATTTTTTATAATTAAATTTTGATTATTTTTTATGCTATTTAAACCCCATTTAAAAAATTCATCGGTTTTATAATTTTTAATATATCCCGCCTCGCCTCGCCAACATAATTCATATTCACTTTTTTTGCCAAAACGAATTTTTTTATCGACATTGTTAAGTGCCTTAGCAATTGAATTTTCAAGATCATTGCTCTCAATTTTGATGTTGGATTTAATGGCTTCCGCAAAATAATTCTTAATTTCATAATGATTAAGAATTTTATTATTTTTTGTGTAATTATCTTTATTTATAAAGCTTTTATTTTTGGTAATTATTTCGGCATTTTTTGAAATATTAATTTGATTTATTCCCTGATTCGCAATGTTTTGATGCTCTCTGGCACTAATTTCTATGCCGGTATTTTCTTTTAATATTTTGATTATTTTTTCTTTATCATCGGCGATAATTATTGCTCTTTCTTTGGCTCTTGAAATTTCGACATAAAAATTTTTTTGCGAGGTTAATTTTTGATGTTTACTTTCGCAAATAGCAATAACATTTTCGGTAGTCAAGCCTTGTGCTTTATGGGTTGTTAATGCATATGAAAAATCTAAATGTTTTGCTTCAAATGATTTTTTCTTAATCTCAATTAGCGAATCTTTACCTTCAATTTCAACAACAATATTTGAGCGATTTATTTTTTTTATAATTCCATTATCGGAGTTGATAATATTAAGATTTGGAATATTGCGATTAAAACAAATTTTATCGCCTTCGTGAAAAATTCTTTTTTCATTATTAAAAACTTCAAAATAATTTTTGCTAGCCTTACCCCTGAGCTTGTTTGGATCGAATTGTAATTCTTGATTTTTTTTGTTTAAAATGGTTAATAAATTATTTTTAATATCAATATTAACAACTTCGCAATAATCATTTTTCTTAATGCCAATATAATCACGATTTTTAGCGAATAAAATTATATCGCCTTTTTGAAATCTATACGCTCTACTCTTCTCTGCTTCCGTAAGTTTTTTATTTTTTAAAATATCAAATTCCGCTGAAATAATTGCGGATTTATCAACTCTTTCTTGATAAATTAAATTACTCACTAAGCCATTAATTTCATCTCTGCTTTGATTGGCTGGAGCTAAAATTATGGTTTGTTTTCGCTCTTCATTACTCAATTCCATAAATTTTTTTACCGCCATTTCGGTGACATTTTCACTTTGAAAAATATCATGTGAAATTGCATTGAAAGCTTTATCAATATCTCTTTTAATTGTTGCGTAAACGGCATTTTTTAGATCAGGATTTTTTTGACGAATTATTGTTTTCATGTCAACAAAAGCCATTTGATTTCTTTGCATTTCATAAAATGGCACTCCTGCCTCAACTGAATCAAGCTGTCTTCTATCACCAATTAAAACTAAACGAAAATTTAATTCCGAAGCAATTTTCAATAAATTTCTCATTTGATTAGTTGAAATCATACTTGATTCATCGACGACAACAATTTTATTTTTGAATAATTCCTGCATTTCAAACCTTCCACGCTTTGTGCCTCTGCCCATTGCTACGCCATCATATTGCGATAAAAATCTTTGCAATGTCATTGAATTAATATTTGCCGAAGAATTTAAATTTCTGGTGGCAATTCCAGTTGGTGATAAGCCAATCATTTCATATCCTCGACTTTGAGTAATTTTATTAACAACATCTAACATAAAAGTTTTGCCAACCCCTGCAAATCCTTGAATCCCGGTAATCATATCTTGATTTTGCAATATCAATTCGGCAGATTGTTTTTGTCCATCATTAAGATTTATTAAATTATTTTGAACTTCTTTAATATTTTTGATGATTGGAGAAAATTTGTTTTTTGTGGTGTTTAAAATCGTTATAATTTCATTTTCTTTAGCTAATAAATCCTTGGTTGTGTAAGTATTAATCGGCAAATCATCTCGTTGTTTTATTAATAAATTCTTATTTAAAATATTATGATCAATCACTTTGACTATATCCTCTAAACTCGCATTTGATAAGGTGTCGTTCAAAGCATGATTGATTAATTCAGCACGAGAAAAAATGGTTTTTCTTTCACTTAAATGTTTGATAGCATATTCAACCGCTTGATTCGAGAGCAATTCTTTATTTTGTGAAGATGTCGTAAATATTTCACGATTATTTAGAATTTTTTTATCATTAAAATTAAGATTTAATGAAGCAATTTTGTCTTGCCATTGAGGTTTTAGATTATGATTATACTCACTTACGACCTTATTATTTCTCGATTTTAAAGTTATTTTTTCTAATTCTTTTTGACTTGAATTAGCATTGGCAATTTGCCGAATTTTTTTAGATCTTGAACTAAATAAATCGATGATTTCTGGCGGAATTCCTTTAATTTCAAAATAACAATTCTGCCCTTTATGTTCAATTTCATAACCAATTTGTTTGATTGATTTTGCTAAGAAAGAGCGATATATCGCACCGATAATTTTTTTGTTATTATAAATCTCATCAAAATAAGCGCTTCGCCAATTATTATTTTTATCTTTAACAATATTTGCCATAACAACATGGCTATGAAGTTGCGGATCAAGATCGCGAGATAATTCATGCTTAAAAACTGCGGAAATGCTTTTTTGACAATCTTCTATAAAAATCTTGTTAGCTTTTTTAACTCTCACTTTAAGAAAGTTTTTTTCAATTTCATCAAGAGTATCTTTAACCGCTTGGTTGTGTGCTTCAATTAATCTGTTATCTTCAAAAACCAAAGCCATAATTGAAACCGATTTCGGTGCTGAAAATGTTAAATCTCTTCCGGCATCGTGGATTAATTCACCTCCTTTCATTACGCCAATTATTTTGCCATTGGGCAATTTTCCTTCAAGAATTGCTTGAAATATTTTAGAATCAACATGCTCATCTAATTTTAATTCTTGCGAGCCCTGCCCATGCCAAAAACTATATTTGAGATGGCTAGAATCATTGCCAGAATAATAATCATCTTTAGCAAAATATTGAGTAGTTTTAGAGCTGTTTTTTATTTTAGTGATTGATAACATAATCAAGAATTTTGGTTAGAATTTATTGCGTTAATTTCTAAAATTTTTTTAACTTTTTGTTGAAAATCATTATATTCTTCATCGTTAAATCGATGTTTAACAAATGTCTCGGCGAAGCCCGCACAAATACTCACCGCTTTAATTAAATTAAAATTATTTTCGTTTTTTTGCGGTGGCGAATTATTTTCATTTAACACTTTTTGACGAATAAATTGCGATATTGATTGATTGGCTAGAGAAGCATTATTTTTTATGATAATTAGTTCTTCATCACTAAATCTTATTGATATTGGTTTTTTGTTGTTGACCATAATTAAATAATAAATTAATAAAATTCTTCCCTTTTAACTTTGTTGTTTAAAGTGTTATTAATCTGGGATTTTGGCTCTAGTTGCGGTTCCGACGGCTTTATGAAAACTTCACCCGTTTCTTTGTCATAATCATATTCATCACTAAAATTATTATTTTGATTATGATTTTTTTCATCTTCTGCGCTTTCAAATTCAATATCTTCAAGTAAATCTTCATCTGGCTTTACTGGGCTTATTTTATCTTTAAAATTAGCATTAAATTGTTGATGATCTGGCAAAATATTATCAATAAATCTTTCTGCAATTTTTGGACGATTTTTTATTTTAAAATCAATTTTACTAATCGGAAAATTTCCCGCAAATTTAAGATATGCTTCCAATGATTTCATATACATAATTTGCGATGAAATAACAATTCGTTTCTGCGATTTATGATTATTTAAATTTACTCCATCCCTGATTTCATTGGCTCCATATGAGATTCCCTCTTTAACTTCTTCAATTTCTTGATGACCTAAATTTTGTGAACAATATTCTGCCGTTTCATCATCGGCGCCGGCAAAAAATAATTTATTTCTACACAGCGAAGTGATAGTATCAGTTTTATCTTTGCCATAAATTGATTTTAATTGTGATATTGAATGCAAAGATAAAATAAACGCTCCTCCAAATTGTCTACTTTGAGCCAGTCCATCAAGGAGCGAAGGCATTTGTTGTAAAGAACCAATTTCGTCTAAAATTATCCACACGCGCCTTTTATTCGCTTTAGAATAATTATTTTGTTCTAAACTTAACAAAGCTTTGATGGCGATATCTATCCAAGTTGATATAAGTGGCTGTAGGCTGTCATGCTGATCGCTTCTTGATGAAATAAACAGAAAACTATCATTATTTTCTAATTCAATCCAATTTCTGATTGAAAAATTATCGTCCGCATCATCATCTTTTAAATATTTAAGTGATGATAAATAAGCTGATAAAATCGCTAAAATACTTAACGAAGTTTTCTCCGATTCGGCATTAATCAAAGAAGTCGCCGAAGTTGATGATAAAAAATCCGCTAAAATTTTAAAATTTGATTTGAGTAGTAATTGTAAAAATTTTTTATTGGAAGGATTTTCTTTTGTTTGATTTTTAAGTTTTTGAGCAAAAACGCTAAAAACCCTACGAGCCGAATCATTCCAAAATGGCCCCGAACTATCTTTTTTTTCAGGAATCAAAGCGGAAGCAATATAATCATAATCGCTTTCTTTTCTGATTTCATTATAAAATGACCAAGATTTTGATCTTTGATCTAGAGGATTTAAAATAACATCTTTTTGGGCTTGATAATAATTGGCGGTGTAAGTTCCCATTTTATCATAAATTATCGCTCTATCGCCATTTTGACGAATTTGATCCAATAAATCTAAAATGGCATTGGTTTTGCCCGTTCCAGTGCTTCCCAAAATTACAGTATGAAGAAATTCTACATCATTAGGAAGCGGAATTGAAGAAATTGAATATTTTTTTATTACAAAAAAATTAAATTTTAAATTTTTGAGATAATATAAAAAATTATATCTAGCGATAATAATCTTAAGTTTTTTTACTGAAACAATCTTTCCACCCCTAATAAATCTTTGTTTAGTAAGTTTGTTACCTTTAATGGTGAAATAAATCACTAAAAATATTAATAAAACAATCCCAACAAAAAATGAATTCACAAATCCATTTTCGATAGTTTGAAATATACTATTTTCAAGTAAAATTAAATTTTGATTGTTTACAACAGCCTTGGCTTGGATATTATAAATATTTTTATATCTACCAATAAAATGAATATTATAATTTTCAAAACCACAAAAGACTAATACTCTTGAAAATTGTAGAATTAATAATTCTTTAAATGAAAATAAATCGTATTTTCTAAACAAACTAATAATATTAATAATAATTGTTGACAATAACAAAGTTTTCCAAATTGTGAAAAACAGTTGAAATGTCATTCTTAAAGAATGAATACTGGTTTGACCGCCTCTGACTAAACTTTTCATTTGATTAATTTGAATTTTATGTTAAATTGAAAAAAAATTAAATTTATGAAAAAAAACAAACACCATCTCAAATTAGCGATTATAAGTTTTATCCTTTTTGTATTATTGATTTTATTTATTTTGATAACTTCAATGAATATCATTTTATTAATATTTGCAATTGCTTGTAATTTGGGTGGAATGTATTTTTTGGCAATTTCTGGATATGCTAAAAAACAGAAATCTCGCTCTCCTAAATTTATGGATCCATATTCTGGAGATCTTGGTGATCCAGCTTTTCGTTCCCGTTATTTTCATCATCGAAATTAAATTTTTTAATTTATAAACCTTCATCCTGCTCCTTTTTTACCTTATTTTTTACTTCATCACCCACAGATTTATTAATTTGATATTGTTCAATAATAGACTTGTCCGTAGCACTTATTTTATTTGGAACTTCTTGAGCTAAATTGGAATTATCGACTGATTTTTGGGTAACAAAATCATATCCTTTTACCTGATTAGAATTAAAACTTTTTTGAATATTAATTTCGTTATTTTTATATTGTTCGTTAAAATCCGGCGAGTCCGATTTAGTAATTTTTACAATTTTATTTTCCATAAATTTATCAATTTCATCATTAAAAACTGCCTTGTTTTGGCTGCTTGGATTGGTGATTTCACTGGCTTGATGAACTCCATATTTATCAACCAATTCACCCCATAATTCTTGATTATAATTTCTATCAATTTCAGCCGAATGGCTTTTAACATATTGTTGTTGCTCGCTATATCTTTGGGCATTTTCATAATGTTGTCCCGATTCCTGTATTAATGAATTAGCATTATTAAAAGTTTGATTGATTGACTCGCCTTTGGAATCCGTATAATTTAAACGATTAGCATTAACTACTGATTCGACATTAGCAAAATCTTTCGCTAAACTTCTTTGATTACTAAAATTTAAAGCTTCTTTAAAATGTTCTTGATCAGAATTTCTTGAACCCGAAGTAAATGATCCCGATACTTCTCCATTACTTCCAAAGCCTGCAATATTAAAACCTCCCGAAATTCCAGCCCCAATTTTACCCAAAAATTCCGCCGATTTTTCTCTACTAATTCCTCTTTCTTGAGCAAAATCACTAACTGCGTTGTTAATTTTATTGAAAGATGCTTTTTCTTCGGCACTAAAATTTTTTTCAAAACCTTCAGAATTCTCAATTGAGCGATGATTATTTATCATCATTTCAAAACCATGAGCCTTAGTTTGTGAAGCTTGAATTGATTTTGTTTGAGCTAAAGATTGTTCATTATTAATTTGATTACTTAAGGCATTTTCCATTCTATCTGAACCCCTAACATCAATCCCCAATCTTGACTCAACTGAACTATTATCAATCGAACTACTACCATCTGAATGATGATGAACTATTTGTCCTGCTTGATTAGTAATCGCAACTCCAGAATGAGCGGATCTTTGATTAAGTCCAACATTACCAAAACTTAAATTGCCCGTTACCCCTTCTTGCGAGGCATTTGCAACCGCCCCCTGAACTCCCGCCATAAATGATGTTGTCATCGAAGACATAACTGATGCACCTCCCCTAGCAATTCCAAATGCTAACATCGGCACAAAAATTGACATATATCCCGCCATTGCCGAAATGTTATTCATTATTTGATCAAGTGCAGGTTGATTTGATAAAGTTAATCCAACACCTTTTGTTAAACTAAAAGTATATGTTTTGCCATGACCCATCATAATCCTATGAAGTATAGCATATATTGGTCCCCAAGCACTTAACCAAAAAAATGTTACAAAATATCCTCGTAAAACTGAAGCAGTCAAATTTGGAATTATTGCTACTAAAATTACCATTGGAAATGCTCCATAAAAAATAATTTCGATTACAATTTTTAAAATTGGAATCCACATTCCCGCCTGATTTCCCATAGTTTGATAAGTAGATTTTGCTTGTAATGTCGCCCTTGCATCTTGATAAGATTGGATTTGATGTTCAGCTTCATAATTTTCTGTAGCTGTATTAATCGCATTAATCATCATTGCTTGTTGAAGAATTTGATTAGAAGTCTTACTTAAATCAAAAAAATATTCGTTTAGAAGAGGAGTGGCTTGAGACAAAATTGTTTTAGTTATATCTGGCTTAGTTGCAAAAAAACTAATATTTTTAAAAATGTCGGGATTATTATATTCATTTTGCCAATCATTATCCAAATTTGAAGCACCTAATTTACAAGTTGGATAACTTGTTTTTCCCAATGAATTAACATAGGTAAAGAATCTATTTTCAACTTGCTTATCTTTAATTAAATTCCAGATATCGTCAGATTTTTTCAGGTCTTGAAATGAGTATATTCCATATTCTAGATCAAAGAAAATACAATTTTGAATAAAGCTATTGATACTATTGGCTAGATTGGAATTTGAAATTTGAGTGCTTTGAAGAGCTTTTAATAGATTAACTCCGAATATCATTCCATTTTGTGAATATTTTAAATCATCGGGCAATGAATAAACTGTCTCAAATTGTTTGGTTAAACTGTAACCAATTTTACTTGCGGTTGATGCTGCATAGGCAATGACAAATGGTACATTATCAACCTTGGCACCAAGTAGAGTTTGATTGGTTTTATCGGTTATATGTATTGTTGTTTTGGGATAGAGTAATATTTGAGTTAAAATAAATGTGGCAACAAACCATTTTATACCATCATTTAAAGAACCAGAAAATGCTGAACTTAATATTGCCATCATAAAGGCCAAAGATAATGATATTTTTACTATTCCTAAATAGCTTTCACTATTAATCAACATTGCCAAGCCATTAAAGACATCTACATAATATTCACCTCCTCCGATAACAATTAATTCATACATAGCTTTCTCCTAAAATTTTGATGCCCAAAGTAAATTCATTTTCATTTTATTGGACATTCTAGCTGCCAACATTGATTGAATTTTTTGAGTTTCTTCAATAATTTTTAGACCTCTTTCAAATGAATCTTTACTATCAATCCGATATTCCGCTAATTCTTTTCGAGCATTTTCAACACCCTTTTGAAACTTATCGACATTTTCTTGATCAAAATTTTTTACTTGCTTTGCTTGCTCTTGAACAGATTTAAGAATTTCATCGAGGTAGTTATAAAGCATATCAATTGCCACCAATGAACTATAATATTCGGGATTGATACCACTTGCTGCTGAAGACGATCCAAAATAAGCTTGTCGAACTATCATTGCTTTATGAATTGGAACGGATGTTTTTGAAACTAAATCAATATGTTTATTTTCAAATTTTTCTCCAGAGGCAATTTTTGCAACCATTTCCCCCATTAACTTTTCAATTTTTTTCTTAAAACCTTTATCCTCAGCAATATTAATATTTTTTTCAGAAGGATTGAGGCATTTTTCCTTATCATCGCAAGACAAGATATTTATTGATCCACCCTCTAAAATTGCTTTTATAGTTTCATTTTTAACAATGATATTTGATTTATAAGAAG
>CAZDGN010000020.1:0-29177 GCA_964505265.1 uncultured Rickettsia sp. | reverse complement strand
CTGACTTGTGCCTTTTTTGAAGATGAAAAATAATCCAAAATAACCTCTCGCTTATTTCTTTTTTTTCCCTATACGACTTTCGGCTACCAAAGAACCAATAATTGAAATTAAAGCCTCATTTTCTCGTTTGAGCTTTGCCAATTCAAAGATTGCTTGATACTGATTAGCTTTGGTTTTAAGCAAGTTATAAATTATTTTTGGATCAACTTTAAATTCTTTAGCTAAATCAACTACGCGGTCACCTTTATCGGATACTCGTTTAATGATTTCTTGCTTTTGAATTTCTGTTAAACATGGAATTCCTTTTGGCATATAAATTTCTCCTTAATTTGATTGATTATTTTATCACATTTAAAACAAGTTTCAAATGTGATTTTTGATCAATTTAAGAAAGGAGAAGTTGCATTAAATTTGGGGGGACCTTGCCATCAATTTAGAAGGGAGTTTTTGTTTAAAAAACGGGGACAGTGCATAGCTTGTTTATAGATATCTCTTAAATTGAGGCTGAATTATTATCTCTTTTTTTTGAATTACTATTATCGATTTTTTTACAATCCAAAATTTTTACAATATTTTTTGTAACAAATTTGGTGCTATTAACACCCATCCTTAATGCGGTCATGATCAAACCCGGAGTTGAAGCCACAATAGTTCCAAACGGAAATGCTGGTTTAAATGGATTAGTTCTATCATAAAATTCTTCTAAACGACCGTTTCCATTTTCTTTTCTAATATTAAGAGCAAATCTCATTTCCAAATCTAACCTATTATCGATTTTCCAATGTTTGCTAACAAAAACATCATCGTGACCATAAATCCTGTACCACTGATCTTTTCCTTCGTAAGGATTTTCTTTGCTTAAATTTAATCCATTATTAATCGTTGTAAAATTATCTTCCAAAATTTGTTCATTGATCTTAAGTTTTTTCAATTTTTCATCATCTAGATATCCGTAAAATGTATCAATTTTATTATTAAAATATTCTGTGAGATGTTTGGTTTTTTCTTCGTCGCCTTTAGTTAATTTTCTGATCTCTTCGCGACTCTCCAGAAAAAGATGATAAACAAATAATTTTTCATGTTTTTCTAAGTCAGCAACATCGATTCCAGTTAAATTTTTTAGAGTATTTTCAATAGTTGCTGTAACCGGTTCTTTAGATTTATCTGTCATAAACTTCTTGATGTTTTCTTGCTACATTATCAATACCAATTTCCTCTTTCTCTATAAAAACTTTAATTTTTTGTTTTAATTGCTTTTGTAATTTTTCATCGGATTCAATTTTTGTTATATCTTCAATAACTTTTTGGGCAACAAATTCTTCATCATTCTGTATCAATGTCATTGATATTGTCATAATTATTTTATTAAATTAAAATTTACTATTTAAAAACTTCGTTAAAAATATCCTCAACATGTTTAGTGTGATAGGAAATATCGAACAATTTTTCGAGCTTTTGAATTCCTAATTTTTTAACAACCTCATCTTCTTTTTTTAATAATTCCAAAAAATTATCGGCTTCCTTATGCCAAATTTTCATGGCGTTGCTTTGCACAATTTTATAAGAATCTTCGCGAGATATTTGGGCATCGTCAATCAAAGCAAGCATTACTCTTTGGGAAAATACTAAACCTCCTAATTTGTTCAAATTATCTTGCATATTTTTTGGATAAACTAATAAATTTTCAATCAAATTAGTTAGTCGCCCTAAGGCAAAATCCAATGTAATGCAAGCATCGGGAGCAATCATACGCTCAACGGAAGAGTGAGATATATCGCGCTCATGCCATAAAGCTACATTTTCTAAGGCAGGATTTACAGCGCTTCGCACCATTCGAGCCAAGCCGGTGAGGTTTTCGCTTAATACTGGATTGCGTTTATGAGGCATTGCCGAACTACCCTTTTGTCCTTTGGCAAAAAATTCTTCAACTTCTAAAACCTCGGTTCTTTGAAGATGTCTAATTTCAACTGCAATATTTTCAATTGATGAAGCGATAACTCCAAGTGTGGCAAAAAACATTGCATGACGGTCGCGAGGAATAACTTGACTTGAAGTTGCCTCTGACTGAAGATTTAATTTTTTGGCAACATATTCTTGCACTTTTGGAGAAATATTGGCATGAGTTCCAACCGCACCAGAAATAGCACAAACTGCAATTTCATTCTTGGCATTTTTTAATCTTTGCAAATTTCTAGAAAATTCGGAGTAAAATCTGGCTAATTTTAAGCCAAATGTGGTAGGCTCAGCATGAATGCCGTGTGATCTGCCAACACAAATCGAATATTTATGTTCAAAGGCTCGCTTTTTTAATGCTTCCAATAATTTTTCTAAATCATTGATAAGTAAATCTGCAGATTGAGATAATTGCAACGACAAACAGCTATCCAAAACATCGGAGCTAGTCATACCGTAATGGATAAATCTTGAATTTTCGCCAGTTATTTCTGCTAGGTGAGTCAAAAAGGCGATTACATCATGTTTGGTAGTTTGCTCAATCTCATCAATGCGATCAATATTAAATTTTCCTCCCTTTGCCTGAAAATTATCCGAGATTCGCTTTGCAGTTTGTTGTGGGGCAATTCCTAGTTTTTCAAGAGCCTCAAGAGCATAAATTTCAATGTCAAACCAGATTTGATATTTATTTTCTTGCGACCAAATTTTTGTCATCTGCGGTCTTGAATAGCGGATAATCATGTTAATTTAAAATTAGTTAAATTATTTTTTAGCTTTTTTTGGAGTGGCTTTGCTATTTTGTAGCTTTAACTCTTCAATTCTTATTTTTAGATTTTCCAAGAATTTATCTATTCCTTGCTCATTAATCGATGAATTGAATTCTGACCTTTGAGTTTCAATCAAGCTAACGCCTTCAGCAATAAAATCGATAATGAAAAAACTACCCTCATTTTCTTTTACTCTAAAATTAAAAAATACCACAACATCTGAATTTTGCGGGGTAAATTCGGTTTTAACCAAGAAGAAATTACTTTGCTTTTCTACCGAATTAACCACAAATTTTTTACCATCGTAAGAATTAAATTTTGGACCGTAAGTATTAATCATAAACTCACGATAATAATTCATAAAAGTATTTTTTTGCTCTTCACTAGAAGTTTTAAAATGCTTGCCTAAGACAAATCTGCCAATCCAATTAGCATCTGTAGACTTGTCGATTAATTTGATTATTTGTTGTTTTTTTTGAACTTCGGAAAGTTTTTTATTTTTAGCAACATTGATAATTTCATCACCAATGATTTGAACAAAATTTTTAACCATATCTTCTTTGCTTGAATTTTGAGCAAATACTGATGATGAAGCGATAAAAATAAAAGATAAAATAAGTTTGAATAATTTCATAAAATTAATTTTCAATTTGAGCAAGTCGGCGTTGTAAATATGCACTTCTAATTGTTGCATATGGGTCAAATGAATCTTGGCGGATATTATCTATAATGTCAAGCAGTTCTTCTCGATTATCAACAACTTTAAAGGCGGTATTGAAAATTCTTTTACCACCATCAATAAAGTTAGCATCTCCTCCAACTTGAAGAACATTAAAACCCAGAGGGTCAATGGTTCTATCCACTGAAAAACCAACAAAATCTCTAAAATTTGATGGTCCAAAAAATGGAAGCATCAAAAAATTATCCGATGAGAAACCCCAATAACCTAAAGTTTGTCCAAAATCTTCTCGTTCATAATTAATGCCTTTTTTACGAGCAATATCAAAAAACCCTCCAACTCCAAGAGTTGAATTTATCAAAAAAGTAGAAAAAGTTGCTAAACCATTATCAATTTTACCCTGAGCAATTGAATTAATCGCCGAAAGAGGTAAGGTCATATTATCGAGAAAATTTCGAAATGATGATCGGGCTGGCTTTGGAATTGTTTTGCGATAAGATCTGGCTAAATGTTCAAAAAAATATTTATCTATAGTGTCGTTAAATTTGTAAATTTTACGATTATAATTTTCGAAAGGATCGTGAATGGAACCCTTAACTATAGAACTTTCAAATTCCGCAAATTCATCAACATCAGCATAAGCCAAGTGGTTGCCAAATAGCAAAAAATAAATGACCCATAAAATAATAAAAATCTTATTTTTGCTCATTGGCTGGTTTTTTGATTAAATCTTCGATTTGTAATTTTAATTCAAAAAATTTGGGATCAATATTTTCAATCTTAAGACAAAAAAACTTATCAAGAGTTTTTGAGGCTTTTAAAGGCTGGTTTTGTAATAACTCAATATATGCTTTATGGTAATATGATTCGCTATATTTTGGCCAAAATAGAATCATTATCGCAAATCTAAGCCTTGCATCGGCCAAATTTCCTTCCGACAAATGTTTTAATCCGAGTTCAAGATTGGTTTGTAATAAATTTTGGGATTTTTCTTTGATAATTTCAAATTCTTCTTTAATTTTTACTATTGAATTTTGAAATAATTGCGAAATACCACTTCCTGTTTTAAGGGCTCTATTTTTGATGGACCTTCTTTCTTTAGCCTCATCTATGGATTTTTTTTTAAATAGAAATTTTAACATAATTTAAAAATTAAATATGATACCGACCAATCTAAACTAAAGTTATAGTTTTTTTTATAATTATTCAAATAAAATTTTCTAAATTTACCAAAATCTGAAAATTTTTTTACATTATTTTGGTAAAAATTATAATTTGTTCCTATGTTTTTAAAATTTTTTAAAGCTTCAATTGGATTAGAAAAATTTTGAAAAATAATTTGATTATCGACAAATATTTCTTCAAAATTTTCCTTTAATAATAAAAATTGTAAGTCGTTATGATTAGGTAAATCAAGTATTTGAAACGGTGAATTTAAATTTTTAAAACTTTTATCATTAGGTAATGCACAAGCAAAAATAAAATTATCTTTACCAATTATTTTTAATTTTTTTAATAATTTTTCAAAATTTTCAATCCATTGCAATGAAAATGAGGAAATAATAATATCAAAAAAATTTTTTGGAAACTCAACCTCTTCAATATCTCCGATTATTTGCTTAATTTGTATGGATGAATCTTGGCGCTTTTCAAGCATTTTTTCACTAAAATCTAATTCATAAATCTTAGCATTCGTTATTTTTTTTATTAAAAAGTCGCCCACAAAACCAGTGCCGGCACCTATATCAAGGATATTATAATTATTATAGAGATTTTCCAGTGGTAAAACTTTAATTAAATTTTGACATAAAATTTTGGCACTTTGTTTTTGAATATTAGCCTTAGTTAAATATTCACTTGAATTATTAGAGAAATTATTTTTTATGTTTTCTTTGTTCAGGCTCATATTTTATTTAGATTTTTTATTATCTAAATCTTCGATTAATTTGACGATATGATCGACTAAATCTTCACCACTAACCTTATGATTTGGTTTGCCATCTATATAAACATTATGACGATTATTTCCTCCGCCAGTTATACCTATCTGCGTATGTGCAGCCTCACCCAAACCATTGACCACACAACCTAAAATTGAAACAGAGTGAGAATTTTTAATATGACCAATTCTTTTTTCCACCTCTTCAACAGTTTTTATAACATCAAAACCTTGTCTAGCACATGATGGACAAGATATAAGATTAACACCGCGATGTCTTAACCCAAGTGTTTTTAAAATTTGATATGCAACCCTAATTTCTTCGACAGGATCAGCTGAAAGTGAAACTCTCATCGTATCACCGATACCTTGCCACAATAAGTTTCCAAGCCCAATTGCTGATTTCACGGTTCCAGCCGATAAACTACCCGCTTCGGTGATGCCAATATGCAACGGATAATCGCAGGACTCGGCCAAAGCTTGATAACTAGCCACCGCCAAAAAAACATCCGAGGCTTTAACACTAATTTTAAAATTAAAAAAATCATTATCTTCTAAAATTTTGATATGACGATGAGCCGATTCAACCAAGGCTTCTGGGGTTGGAGTTTTGTATTTGTTGAGTAAATCAACTTCCAAAGAACCAGCATTTACTCCAATTCGAATTGAACAACCATAATCTTTGGCGCATTTGATTACTTCTTTTACTTTGGCATCTGAACCAATATTTCCAGGATTAATTCTTAGACATTTTGCTCCAGCAATTGCAGATTCAATTGCTCTTTTGTAATGAAAATGAATATCGGCAATAATTGGGACTGGCGAGTGTTTGATAATTTGCGCAAGACACTTTGAAGATTCTTGGTCTGGAACTGAAATACGAATTAATTCTGCTCCAGCTTCAACACATTGATTAATTTGGCGAATAGTGCCATCAACATCGGTAGTTTTGGTGTTAGTCATGGTTTGCACCACAATTGGGGCGTCGCCTCCAATTGCCACATTACCTACAAAAATTTGCCTTGATTTGCGACGCTTAATTGCTCGATATGGACGGATTTTATTGAGAATATCATTCATAAAACTAAGTAGAAATTTGGTCAAATAAATTATAGATTTTTTGCTGATTTTTGGCTAATAATTTTTCAAAAATTTCTGGAGTGGCTTTGGCAATATTAATGAGATAGGTAAAATCGGCGAAGCCAGAGCCAGAATATTGTTGATAATTTTTTAATTTAGCAATTTTTAAATAACTTAAAACAATTAAAAAATTAAAAAATATTATATCAAAATTTTCTGCAAATTCTTTAATTAGATTTTTATCGACAATAAAGTTTTTATCAGTATAGCCAGATAATTCGGTGTATAAGAGTTTTGAATCAATTTTAAATTTTGGTAAATTTTCCATTTGCTCAATTAGATTGTCAAAGAATTCATGGTAAAAAATTTCCAAATTTTCTTGATTTAGAAGAAAAATATCATGCCAAATTTTTTCTGAAGACGAAGTTAGTCGAAAACAGCGTTTGAGAAAATCATGTTTAAATTCTGCATCTTTTAAATTGCGAGTTAAAAAAGCTAAAAATTGTGGCAAATGTGAAACTAAAGCATAAATTTCATCATGAAGCTTGGGGTCGATATAATCGGGCTGAGCTTGAATCTTTTGCGCTATTGAATAAATTTTTTGAGTGTGGGAATTTTTATTTTCATTACATATCCAAAATTTTTTTTGAACAAACAAATTTGCATCACTAAAACTCAGACCTTGATGGTGGGAACCCGCAATTGGATGACACCAAACCATATTTTGAGGAGCCTTGATTTCTTTTAGATTTTTTATGGAACCAACATCAAAGATAGTGGCATTTGGGTTAATTTTATTAGAAATTTCGTTAATTATTTCAGCAAAATTACCCAGTGGCGTTGCCAAAACTATTAAATCATATTCTTTTAAATCATCTTTTATGTCTATTTGTTGGTCAATAATTTTTTCATCGATAGCTTTAAGGCAAGCTTCGCTATCTTGATCCATTGCAAAAATTTGTTTAGAAACACCGAATTGCCTAAATGATTTAGCTATTGAACCGCCAATTAGCCCAAGTCCAATAATTAGTGTTTTATTACTGATGTAGTCGCTCAAAGTTTTTTAAAATAAATAATTGCTAAAATAAAAAAACATTTTAAATTAATTAATTATGTTTTTAAACTATTTTATATCAATTTAAAATTTAATCAATTCATGAAAAATATAATTAAGATTTTAATATTATCATTAATTTTATCCTCATGTTCAACAAAAGTTGTTGATGTAAAAAGTCCATGCGTTTCAGCTTCAGATGGTCCTTGTGGTCCAAAAAAACCAATTAATGATTGGTGGCTCAAAGATTATCAAAAACAAGCTAAAATGTATATTTAACCCTTAATTATTAAAATTATGTCCGATAATAAATCTTCATTTGCCGATAGATTTTCTAAAAAAAGCAATATGTCTCAATCTAAATTAGAGACAGGAAATCAACCAGAAGTAACAACCGATGCCAACGAAAATAATTCTGAAAAAAAACCAATCGACCCACAAAAAAGAGCATTAGCCCAATATATTTATTTGGTAAAAGGTGTGGATGCTGGAAGAAATGCTTGGTATTATGTTCTGGTTGAAAAACTCAAAGTCCAACTATTTTTAAAAGCATTAAATGACGATATCATTCATCTTGAAAAATACGGAAAAATCTTATATTCTGGATATGGAGATGAACCACCATCTTCAGTAACCAAATTAATTAAAGAAGAATACGGAATCAACTAATATTAAAATTCATCACAAAAAAACCCATACCCACAATAATCTTCAAGTTAAACTTTTGCTCATGAAATTAATAAAAATAATAATTATTGTAACCCTTTCAACTGCACTTGGTTTCTTTGGGGCTATCGCTATGGCTCAAAAAACCCTAATTAGTTCTAAAAGTAAATATAATGAGGATTTTCTTGATGAGGTTATGGAAAAAATTCGCAATGATTATGTTGATAAAAAATCTCAAGACGAATTATATGAGGCAGCCGCTTCAGGCATATTAAATTCTCTCGATCCACATTCTAGTTTTTTAAATAATGAAGATATTAAGGAAATGACCGTTCACACCAAAGGAGAATTTGGTGGAGTTGGTATCGAAATTACCACCGAAAACACTGTTGCCAAAGTTGTTTCAGCCATTGAAGATACCCCCGCCTTTCGCGCCGGAATCAAATCTGGTGATTTCATTATTCGTATTGATGGTAAATCAACTTACTCAATGAAAATTGATGAAATAGTTAAAAAAATTCGTGGTAAAGTTAATACTCCAGTTAAATTAACAATTTATCGAAAAGGAGAAAAAGATCCTCTTGAAAAAATTTTGATTCGCAAAATAATTAAAATTAAACCAATTAAGGCTCAAAAATTCAATGATGTAGCTTATATTAAAATCACTAATTTTTCTGAAAAAACTTCTGAAAATCTTTATAAGGAACTAGGTAAATTAAAAACCCAAATCGGTATCGATAAATTAAAAGGTCTAGTTCTCGATTTACGTAACAATCCAGGAGGGCTCCTTGATCAAGCAATTGAAGTCACAGCAATTTTTCTTGATAAAAATAAATCAGTGGTTTCTATCAAGGGTAGAACTGGAGTTATTAAGGAATTTCAAACCGATCAAAATCAATCCTTGATTCCTAATTTACCAATTGTCATCCTAATTAATGAAGGCTCTGCTTCGGCATCTGAAATTGTAGCTGGGGCACTTCAAGACCACAAAAGGGCGATAATTATGGGGACCAAATCCTTTGGTAAAGGCTCGGTTCAAACCGTAATGCCACTTGAACACAATCAAGGTGCCATCAAAATGACAACTGCATTATATTATACACCTTCTGGTCGCTCAATTCAGGCAAAAGGAATCGAACCAGACATTGAACTCGCCTCGGCCTCAATTGAAAAAGAAAAAAATATTGAAAGAGAATCGGAAGCAGATTTAAAAGGGCACATTGAGATTAAATTACAAGAAGCCATTGAAAAAACTAACTCTAAAACCGTTATTAATAAAATCAGCGACGACAATATTGAAATTTATCAAAAGGATTATCAATTGGCTAGAGCCCTAGACTTAATTCGCGGTGTTAGCTTGTATAATTCAATTTCAACCAAGTAATGCGTGTTTTTTGGACAATTTTTATATGCTTAATTAGTTTTAATTCATTATCCAAAAATCCAATAAAAAAAAACCACCTGCCCTCGCAAATTAAAATTAATAACATCATCATAACTAAGCCAGAAATTATAAATCATTATAATTTTTTACTTAAAACCCAAAAATATTGGGGCAAAAATTTTGAAGTAATTACTACAAAAACTGCAATTGACGACATAATTGAGTATGAAATTCTTAAAAAACATGCCGATAAAATTAAAATCAATCTAACTGACGAAGAAATTAATTATTTTTTAAATATTTTTACGGAAAAATATTTTAAAAATTCCCAAAATTTCCAAAATTTTCTGCAAAAAAATCAGCTTAATATTGAAAATTTTAAAAAGAGGATTTGGCAAGATGTGTTATGGCAAAAAATCATTAACGAAATCATTAAACCAAGGATTAATGTAAGCAATTTTGAAATTAATGAATGGATTGAAAAAGAAAAAATTACTCAAAAAAATTATCGTTATTTATTGCAAGATTATATTCTTGAAAATGCAAATATTATCAATGAAATACAAAGCCTCAAATCTCAACTTGATGGCAAAAAATACACTAAATTTCTGGAAAAATACTTTAATTTTTTTGCCGATAAAAAAGCAGAAAATTTAAACTGGTTTTGGAGTTTTGAATTAAGTGAAACCATTTTACAAGAAATCCAAGACTTAAAAATTGATGAATATTCTATGCCGATTTTAATCAATCAAGTTTGGCATATTTATCAATTAATCAACAAAAAATATGAATATTTTTTAAATGAGAAAGATAAAATATTTATTATGAATAAAATCTCATCTGATAAACTAAATTTATCTGTTAAGGCTTATTACCAAGAATTATATTATAACAATTTTATTGAAATTAGGTAATAAATATTAAAATAAATAATAAATAAATTTTTATGCCAAAAACAGCAGAAGTTTTGAGACAAGAAATATATTTTACCGATAATTATTCGAAACATAACCCTAATCCATATATCCAATCTAAACCAAATAATCATAGAAACAAAAAAAATTCACAATCATATCTTTCATATTTTTGGAACCAACTCCCAACTCTTCCTCGCGCTGGACCTAACGAAACCATAGGCTTCACTCAAGCGCCGGGCGAAATTTATGATGCTACGAAATATTGTTGTACTGCTATATATAATATTTTAGCAAAAAATTTAGAGAAAAAAACGCAAGAGATGATGATAATCCTTCATGGGTTAATAGATGTTTAAATAAAAATAATGATATAAATCCTAGTAGAAGAAACCGACCAAGACCGCGTGATTGGAGGAATGTTAGTGATCGGAGAATATCGCAAATAACTCGATAAAAATATAAATGATTTTTAAAAATTATTTTTTATAATACTTGTTTAAGGGTAAATTAAAAAATCATAATATTTCTTGATTTTTTAAATATCTAAAAATTACTCATTACAACTAAAAACAAATTAAAATAAATATTTCCTGCAAACAAAATCTACAAAAAATGAAGATTAGCTTTTTATATTGGAGTGTTTTTTATGGAAATAGAATTGAAATATCGGTATATATAATTAAAAACTAAACCCCTGTTGATCCAAATCCCGAAAGACCTCTTACTGTCTCGTTTAAATTTTCAACTTGATGAATTTCTGCCTGCTCAAATCTAGCTATAACCATTTGAGCAATTCGCATTCCACGAGAAATTGTAAAATCCTTTTTAGAATGATTAATTAAAATTACACAAATTTCACCCCTATAATCGCTATCTATAGTACCAGGTGAATTTAAAACGGTGATGCCATTTTTTAAAGCTAAGCCAGATCTTGGACGGATTTGTGCTTCATAACCATTTTCAAGAGCAATGGCGATTCCAGTTTTTATGAGTTGGATTTCGCCTGATTTTAAAATTATATCAGCATCGATAGAAGCCAATAAATCCATACCAGCACTACCGACAGTTTCGTATTTTGGTAGGGGTAAATCACCTAAATTTTCTAATTTTTTAATTTTTAAGATTGTCATTTCGAAGATTGATTAAATTAATAAATTTCAAGTTGATAAATTTACAAATTAAAAGTAAAATTACAAAATAATTTTAATTTTTTTAATTTTATAAATTTTTAAAATGTCTGACTCAAAAAATAACGATCAAAAAATAGATAGCTCTAAACGTAATTTAATTATCAATGCAGGCTATGCAACTGCAGGAGTTGGGGCGGTTTGTGCTATATTACCCTTTGTTGATAGTATGAATCCTTCAAAAGATGTTCAAGCACTTGCTTCGGTTGAAGTAGATATTAGTGGCATTAAAGTTGGCGAAGAAAAAAAGATTATGTGGCGAGGTAAGCCTGTTTTCATTAAAAGAAGATCCGTTCAAGAAATTGATGATGCCAAAAATGTTGATTTAAAAGAGCTGAAAGACCCACAACCAGATTCGCAAAGAGTCAAGGCTGGCAAAGAAGAATGGTTAGTAACAGTTGGAATTTGCACTCACTTAGGATGTGTTCCAATTGGAGGTCAAGGCGAATATAAAGGCTGGTTCTGCCCTTGTCATGGCTCCCAATATGATACCTCTGGTAGAATTCGTAAAGGTCCTGCACCCAAGAACCTTGAGGTTCCGCCTTATGAATTTATTAATGATACAACAATTAAAATAGGATAAAATGTCAAATCACGAAAATAATTTTGATCCCAAAACACCAAAAGAAGAACTACAAGCATTTCATCAAATCCATAACGACCTTGACAAATCAATCACCGAAACCAATAAGGTTGTAGGTTGGATTAATGATCGTTTGCCAATTATTACCACCATTGAAAACACCCTGAAGCGTCATCCTTATCCAAAAAATTTAAGCTATTGGTGGAATTTTGGTTCGATTGCCGGAATTTGCTTGGTTATTCAAATATTATCAGGCTTGTTTTTAGCTATGCATTATGTGCCTAACACTAAACATGCCTTCGATTCTGTTGAGCATATTATGCGAGATGTAAATTATGGTTGGTTAATTCGTTATATTCACGCCGTTGGTGCTTCTATGTTTTTTGTTGCACTTTATGCCCATATGGTGCGAAGCCTTTATTATGGCTCATATAAAGCACCTCGTGAAGTTTTGTGGTGGGTTGGAATAATCATTTTTTTACTAACTATGGCAACCGCCTTTATGGGCTATGTTTTGCCTTGGGGACAAATGAGTTTCTGGGGAGCAACCGTTATTACCAATTTATTTTCAGCTATACCAGTTGTTGGCGAATCTATTGTACAATGGCTATGGGGCGGCTATTCGGTTGATAATCCAACACTAAATCGCTTTTTTGTTTTGCATTTTCTTATGCCTTTTTTAATCGTTGGTATTGTTTTAGTGCATTTAATGGCTCTTCATACCACTGGTTCAAATAACCCAGCTGGAGTGCCTATGAAATCAAAAAAAGATAGCATTCCATTTCACCCATATTTTACCATCAAAGATATGGTTGGATTTGCAATTTTCTTTATAATTTTTGGCTATTTCTTATTCTTTTATCCAAATGCACTTGGACATCCGGACAATTATATTCCTGCCAATCCATTGGTCACTCCAGCTCATATTGTGCCTGAGTGGTACTTCTTACCTTTTTATGCGATTTTAAGAGCAGTTCCAGATAAATTAGGTGGGGTTTTAATGATGTTTGGAGCCATTATTTTGTTATTTTTCTTACCATATCTTGATAAGAGTAAGGTTAGATCTGGAGCTTACCGTCCATTATTTAAAAAATTCTTTTATGTTTTTGTTATAAATTTTGTTTTTTTAGGATGGCTCGGAAAATCACCTGCCGAAGGGTGGTATATATGGGCTTCCAGAATTTCTACTATGTATTATTATGCTTATT
Organism: uncultured Rickettsia sp.; assembly: GCA_964505265.1. GTDB lineage: Bacteria > Pseudomonadota > Alphaproteobacteria > Rickettsiales > UBA1997 > CAILUF01. The sequence goes on along the minus strand of CAZDGN010000020.1, from coordinate 15,760 downwards.
TTTTATTGATTTTACCAATATTACCAAGGTTTGAAAAAACTTTACCTGTGCCTGAATCAATTGATGAGCATTACAAAAAAACTCATAAATAAAACAAATAATTAATCGTAAAATGAAGAAATATTTAATAATTTTATTACTACTTTTACCAAATCTAGCCATAGCAAATGATGCGATCATGCAAGATCATTTGCAAAATGCCAAAGAAACTAAAGCGCTACACCCAAAAAAAATGAAATGGGAATTTGATGGTTTTTTTGGTAGATTCGATAAAGCTTCAATTCAGCGCGGTTATCAAGTATATAAAGAAGTTTGCTCGGCTTGCCACTCATTAAAATTAATGTCTTATCGCAATTTGCAAGATATTGGATTTAGTGAAAATGAAGTTAAGCAAATTGCCTCAGAATATTTAGTTCAAGACGGTCCAAATGATGATGGCGATATGTTCGAAAGACCCGGCTTACCTTCCGATAAATTTGTTGGACCCTATACCAATGAACAATCAGCTCGCTCGGCAAATGGTGGAGCCTACCCTCCTGATTTATCATTAATTGTTAAAGCTCGTCATGATGGAGCTAATTATGTTTATTCATTACTTACGGGATATAAAGATGCTCCCGAAGGTTTTGAGTTAGCCGAAGGTAAAAATTATAATCCATATTTCGAAGGTAGACAAATTTCTATGCCATCGCCAATCAATGATGATGGTCAAGTCGAATATAAGGACGGCACAATTGCTACCAAGGAACAAATGATAATGGATGTGGTAAATTTCTTGCAATACGCCTCAGAACCAGAGACCGAACATCGCAAAAAAATGGGGGTTCGCACCATGATATTCTTAGGAATTTTATTACTGCTTTTAGTGTTAGCTAAAAAAGCAATTTGGAAAAATGTAAAATAAATTTTATGACTTTTAATTTTAGCCCTGAAAATCAAGAAAAAATCAATGAAATTTTAAATAAATATCCCGCTGATCGCAAAAAATCCGCGGTGATGCCACTCTTGGATTTGGCTCAAAGACAAAATGATAATTGGGTCTCCAAAGACATCATCGCCAAAATTTCAGAAATCCTTGATTTACCAGAAATTAAGGTTTATGAGGTCGCCAGTTTTTATACAATGTATAATTTAAAGCCAGTTGGAAAATACTTATTACAATTTTGCAAAACCACTCCCTGCATGCTTCGAGGTATTGATAAAATTATCAAGGATTGCGAAGATAAGCTTGGTATTTCCATAGATCAAACTACTGTCGATAAATTATTTACTTTAAAGGAAGTAGAGTGCTTGGGTGCGTGCGTTAATGCTCCAATTGTTCAAATCAATGATGATTATGCTGAAGATTTAACTTCCGAAAAATTTTTAGCAATTCTTGATGATTTAAAAGCTGGAAAAAAATTTTCGATTAAGTAATTTTTAAAGATTTATTCGCTCCTGTTCATAAAACAATTACCAAGTAGTGTTTTGTTTGTAAACCTCACTAATATATTCACCATTAATACTAGTTAATAATAGTATTTTAAAACTTATGCTCATTTAAATATTATAATGACATCGCCATTCATCTCAAAAATCCTGCACAATTATTTTAAAAAATTCGTGAATTTAATATTAATTTAACATTACTATCATTTTTTTGCCAAACTCTTTAACGCTTCGATAGTGCCGTCATTTGAGCAATTATCAATAAAAAGATGATTATATTTTAAATCTGGATGATTATTTATGAAAATATTTTAATTGCCAAATAAAGTTTTTCTACATTATCAACTTCATTATAGTATGGCATTAAAATTGTGATAACCATTTTTTAGTTTATTCTAAAAAATAATTTTTTTCAAGCAAATATTTTTTACACTATCACTATCATTGCTTTTTCTTTAACAATTCGACCTTGATTATCTTTACTATATAACCACTGATTTCTTTCATCATAAATTTGCTGATAATATTTCAAATCTCTCATAATCGCAGAAGCATAATTTTGTGGTTTTTCATAATTATGTTTTATGAATGCAATATTTGGATTTGGTGCAAATTTTTCATATTGATAAGTTTCTTCAGCAATTATAATTTTAGATATATTTAGTGAGTATTGAGTTTGATAAAAACCTTGACTACCTACTGAATGTTGTTGGGGAGGAAATCTAGATGGAATTCTAGGTGGAGATGATTGTCCAAAAATCTTACCACCAAATATTGAATCTAGAAGTGAATCTTTTTGCATTTTAATATAATTAAATTATCATTTTTTTTAATTATAGTAAATGTAATTAGTTATATTTTAGTAAATATTAGCTTTTTTATTTTCTTTATATTTTTATGTTTCAATTTTTTATTTTTAAGCATAAAAAAAACCAGCGCAAAATTTATATTTACGCTGGTTATAATTTTATAATTAAATTATGATTTTTTAGCTTTGATTTCGTCAGCAATATGCGAAGGAACTGGCTCATATGAATCAAATTCCATGCTATAGCTAGCACGACCTTGCGATAATGAACGAAGGCTATTTACATAACCAAACATTGAAGCAAGCGGAACTTTTGCTGTAATTACTTGAGTCACATCACGAGCTTCGACATTTTGAATTTGCCCCCTTCTAGAATTAACATCGCCGATAACATCGCCCATATAATCTTCAGGAGTAACTACTTCAACTTTCATTATTGGCTCAAGGATAATTGCACCGGCTTTTTCCATAGCTTCACGAAATGCGGATCTAGCGGCAATTTCAAATGCTAAAACACTTGAATCGACATCATGATAGGCTCCGTCAATTAAACGAGTTTTTAAACGAACCACAGGGTAGCCAGCTAAAATACCAGTTTCTTTAGCAGATTCTAAGCCTTTTTCTACACCCGGAATATATTCTTTTGGAACTCTACCACCAACGATTTCGCTCTCAAAAATAAAGTTTTCTTTATTATCCGCAGGAAGTGGTTCAAAAATAATTTTAACTTTCGCAAATTGTCCCGCACCACCAGATTGTTTTTTGTGAGTATAATCAATTTCAGTAGATTTGGTAATGGCTTCACGATAAGCAACTTTAGGTTGACCAATATTGGCATCAACTTTAAATTCACGCTTCATACGATCAACAATAATTTCGAGGTGAAGTTCACCCATTCCTTTTAAAATAGTTTGTCCAGACTCTTTATCGGACTCAATTCGAAGAGATGGATCTTCAGAAGCCAATCTTGAAAGAGCCATACCCATTTTTTCTTGATCCGCTGTGGATTTAGGTTCAACCGAGACTTCGATAACTGGCTCTGGGAAAATCATTCTTTCAAGCACAATTTCATTGTCGGATTCAACTAGAGTATCACCAGTAGTAGTAGCCTTTAAACCAGCTAAAGCAACGATGTCACCAGCATGAGCTTCTTTGATGTCTTCACGGTTATTGGCATGCATTAATAAAATACGACCAATTCTTTCTTTGTTGTTGTTTTTAGTGGTGTTAACAACTCCAGTTCCACCAACTAAAGTTCCTGAATATATTCTAACGAAAGTTAAAGAACCGACAAAAGGGTCAGTCATAATTTTAAATGCTAATCCAGCAAATTTTTTATTATCACAATTAATGGTGATTGCTTCTTCATTTTTTAAATTAATTGCGGGAATTTCTTTAATATCCTTTGGACTTGGAAGATAATCAACAACGGCATCAAGTAAAGTCTGAACACCCTTATTTTTGAAAGCAGTTCCGTTTAAGACTGGAACGAATGCTCCAGAAATTGCAGCCTTACGAATACATCTTTTTAAATCTTCTTCGCTAATTACTTCACCACCAAGATATTTTTCCATTAAGGCATCATCTTGCTCAACCGCCGATTCAAGCAGTAGCTCACGATATTCGTTAGCCTTATCTTGTAAATCAGCTGGGATTTCTTCGTAAACATAATCCGCTCCCATTGATTCATCTTTCCAAACTACCGCTTTCATTTTTACTAAATCAATTAATCCGCCATAATTTTCAGCTTCATAAATTGGTAATTGAATAGGCACAGGTCTGGCTCCTAAGCGAGTTTTCATCATATCAACACAACGATAAAAATTGGCACCAATTCTATCCATTTTATTGACGAAACAAATTCTTGGAACCTTATATTTATTGGCTTGACGCCATACAGTTTCAGATTGCGGTTCAACACCAGCAACTGAGTCAAATACTGCAACAGCTCCATCAAGTACACGAAGCGATCTTTCAACTTCAATGGTAAAATCTACGTGCCCAGGAGTGTCGATAATATTGATGCGGTGGTTTTTCCAAAAGCAAGTAGTGGCAGCTGATGTAATAGTTATCCCCCTTTCTTGTTCTTGCTCCATCCAATCCATAGTGGCTGCACCATCGTGAACTTCACCAATTTTGTGTGATTTTCCGGTATAATATAAAATACGCTCGGTAGTTGTGGTTTTACCAGCATCAATGTGAGCCATAATTCCGATATTACGATATTTTTCAATTTCAATTTGTCGTGCCATAAAGCAAAAATTAAGTTAAAGTTTTAATTGTATTTGATTGTAAGAATGTGATTTTTACATCAATTTTCAGCATATTTATTGCAATTTGTTATAGAGCAAAAAAACTCCCACATAATATTTTGCAATAGAAATGATTTTTCTAAATCATAACAAAAAATTTCTATTACACAACATTTTTTTCAGGTTTTTTTATTGTTTTTTGGTGATTTCAATTGAAATTTTTGTAAATGAAATATTTTTGATATCACCCTAAGTCTCGTGGGGGAGGGGAAATTTTTTTAGCAAAATTAGTGGTGCCATCACCCTCCCTAGGCGGGAGGGTAAAATTTTTTTGGCAAAATAGCGGTGCTATCACCCTCCCTAGGCGGGAGGGTAAAATTTTTTTGAAAAAAAAATTTTGGGAGGGGGAATTTTGGTTTATCAAAGAAAATTTTGATATTTTATATTTATATTTTTATAAAATTGAGTTTTAATCTAAGAAAATTACTTCATCAAATTATTTTATCTTTGGAGTTTTAAATTATAATTCCATTGCCCCCTCCCAAAATTTTTTTTAGTAAAAAAAATTTTACCCTCCCGCAAGGGGAGGGTGATGACACCGCTTTTTTTGATATTTTTTTTGACCCCCCACGATTCTAGAAACTTAACTACCGTTAATTTGCTGGAGGTCCGCTCCCAGCGCAAAGAGGGGGAGCCAGAACCGCTGGCATTGAGAGCATATTTCAACAGTAGTTTTTTCACTAAAATTATCCAAAAAAATATTGTATGGGGATAATCCGCTCTGAAGATAAAGCTGTCTTGAGATAATACGGCTGGTATTTTAAAAAAAATCTTCCCTTAAATTTGATTTAAGGGAAGATTTTTAGGAATTGCGATGAGAAAATATTATTACCACTTATAATGAGCGAAAGCTTTATTGGCTTCAGCCATTTTGAAAACTTCTTCTTTTTTCTTGGCTGCCCATCCTTTATTGTCGAGTGATTCAAGAATTACGGTTACAACTTTGTTTGAAAGTTTTTTTCCTTTGATATTTTCAATTGAAATTTTTAGCCATTTTAATGCTAAAGCTGAACCCCTGCGAGCAGATACTTCAACTGGAATTTGATAAGTGGCGCCACCAATTCTCCTAGAGCGAACTTCAACTTTTGGAGTAATAACTTCAAGAGCTTCTTTAAAAATATCAATTGGATTTTTTTTCAATTTTTTTTCTAGATCATCAAATGCACTATAAATTGCCTTTTCAACAACTGACTTTTTTCCATCATTCATTAAACGATTGACAAAACGAGAGACTATTACCTCGTTATATTTGGCATCTGGAAAGATTTTTCTAACTTTTGCTGCTTTTCTTCTCATATTTTTAAAATATTATTGATTATTATTTTGGTTTTTGAGCACCGTATTTGGAACGAGCTTGCTTTCTATTTTTTACACCCTGTGTATCAAGAGAACCGCGAACGATGTGATAACGAACACCTGGTAAATCCTTTACACGACCACCACGAATTGCAACAACAGAGTGCTCTTGCAGATTATGACCTTCACCTGGAATGTAAGCAATAACCTCGAAACCATTAGTTAATTTAACACGAGCAACTTTACGTAGAGCTGAGTTAGGTTTTTTTGGAGTTGTGGTATATACACGAGTGCAAACCCCTCTTTTTTGTGGGCAGGCTTTCATAGCTGGAACCTTATTTTTAGCTACCTGTTTAACTCTAGGCTTTCTAATTAACTGATTGATAGTTGGCATAATTTATTTTATGTTATTTAAAATTTATTTATTGGCATTTTTCCATAATTTATGAACTTACGGAACTTTATTTTTACTAATTCGGCTAAAAAAACAACTCTAAATTATTTGGTTGATGAAATTAAGAATTTAAGCAAAAATATTTTTAATATTAACAAATTTTACAAAAAAAATAATTTTAGTCAAGTAGTAAATTTTATATAAAAGATAATCAATTTTTAAATTATTCTAATCTGAAATAGGATTTTTTATTCTAAGAATTTTAAATATGTTTCTAGTTACTATTAACTACTTAAAAAAATCTCCAACTTTTTTAAAAAAACTTTCTGATTTTGGATTGCTTGAAGCTTTACTTGCCATTATTTTATCAAGCTTTTGCAATAAATCTTTTTCTTCACTTGATAATTTTACTGGAACTTCAATATTTAATTTTACATACATATCACCCCTTCTGCCCCCTGAATTTACAACACTCATACCTTTTGATTTTAAGCGTAAAGTATCGCCGTCCTGAGAACCTTCTGGAATTTGTAATTTTACTTTAGAGCTATCAATTGTTGGAATTTCTACCGCTCCACCTAAGCAAGCAGTTGTCATTCTAACTGGCATTTCAAAATGAATGTCATCGCCATTTCTTTGAAAAAACGGATGTTTACGGATGGAAATATAAACATATAAATCACCTGCAATTCCTCCTCTATAACCTGCTTCTCCTTGATTAGCAAAACGAATGCGGTTGCCCTCTTCAACTCCTGCAGGAATTTTAGCCGATATGGTTCGCTCCTTGTTAACTCTACCTTGACCTTGACATTTTTTACATGGATTTTTAATTATCTCGCCACTTCCACCACAGGTTCCACAAGTTTTTTCGACAATAAAAAATCCTTGCTGAACCCTAGTTGAGCCAGTTCCTTTACAAGTTGGACAAGTTGTTGGTTTTGAATTGTCAGCTGAACCCGAACCATTACATGAATCGCATGTTGAAGGAATGGTAAAAGTTATGTTTTCAGTTGTTCCAGCGAATGCCTCCTCTAGAGAAATTTCTAAATTATATCGAACATCAGAACCGCGTTGCGATGAAGATTTTTTTTGCGATCTTTGCTGAGTTCCTTGACCAAAAAAATCCCCAAAATTACTAAAAATATCGTTAAAATCAAAACCATCAAAACCTCCGCCATTTCTTGATGAAAAGCCACTTCCAAAATTAGAATCTTGATGACCATAATTATCGTAATTACTGCGCTTTTCATCATCTTTTAAAACCTCATAGGCTTCGGTTGCTTCTTTAAATTTTTCTTCAGCTTTTTTATCTCCCGGATTACGATCTGGGTGATATTGCATGGCTAATTTGCGATAAGATTTTTTAATTTCATCGGCAGATGCTGTTTTACTAACACCAAGAATTTCGTAGTAATCTCTTTTACTCATAAATAAAATTTGTAAATTTTTTTGTTAAAACTATTCAAAAATATTATAATTATTCTTTAACCAATTTTCAAGTTTAGAAAATGCCAAAGCACGATGCGAAATTTGATGCTTAAATTCTGCTTCAATTTCACCAAAACTTTGACTCATATTTTCTTTGATAAAAATTGGATCATAGCCAAAGCCATTATTTCCACGGGGTGGATAAATTAATCTACCATCAACCCTACCCTCAAAATTTATTTTAAAATTATTTTTTGGATTATACAAACATAAATTACAAATAAAAAAAGCTGAAATTTTATCGGTTGGGTTAATATTTTTTTGCTGCAAACTTAAAAAAATTTTTTCAAATGCGAGTGGAAAATTTTTGTTACCATTGACATCAAGGGCAAATCTTGCTGAATGCACACCCGGCTCGTTATTTAGTGCTGGAATACACAAACCAGAATCATCGGAAAGTGCAATCATATTAATTTTATTGCCATAAAATTTAGCTTTAATAAAAGCATTATCGGCAAAATTATCGGCGCTCTCTTCTGGTTCAATCAAATTAAAATCACTGGCACTAACCACCTCAATGCCAATATTTTCGAGCAATTTTGCAATTTCAACTAATTTTCCTTTATTATTTGAAGCAATGAGAATTTTTTTCATTTTTATTGATATAAAATTTTGTCGTTTAAACCGGCCTTTTTAAAGCCATCAAGCCTAATAATGCAAGAGTCGCATTTGCCACAAGAATAGCTTTTATCCGCAATTTCTATTGGGTCATAGCAAGAATGGGTAATCGAATAATCAACTCCAAGTTCATTGCCAATTTTAATAATTTCAAATTTTTTTAAATCGATAATTGGAGTATGAATTTTAAATTTTCCCAAATTTTTTACACTTGAAGCGCAAGCTAAATTTGCCATATTTTCAAAGGCATCAATAAATTCTTTTCGACAATCAGGGTAACCGCTATAATCAATGGCATTGACACCAATAAAAATATCAAAACAATTTATAGTTTCTGCAAATGCCAATGCATATGAAAGAAAAATAGTATTGCGAGCTGGAACATAAGTTATTGGAATTTGATTTAGATTTTTTTGAACATCTACATCAAAATTATTTTTTGGCACCTCAAGATCAGCAGTCAGAGCGGAACCTCCAAATATTCTTAAATCAATATTGGCTATTTGATATTGTTTTAAGGCAAAAAAATTGGCAATTTTTTTGGCAGATTCAAGTTCAATTTTGTGGCGTTGTCCATAAAAAAAGCTTAGACCGTAAAGATCAAAACCTTGATTTTTGGCGATAGCACAGGTTGTGGCGGAGTCTAAACCGCCACTTAGTAAAATTATTGCTGATTTCTTCATAAATTTAAAATTTGTTATTTTAATTTTAATTATTTATTTTAAGATGTTAAAACATTTTTATATTTATTTATATCTTTTTTGGGTGGTTAGCTCAGTTGGTTAGAGTGCTACGTTGACATCGTAGAGGTCGGAAGTTCGAGTCTTCTACCACCCACCAACCCTTGTAATTAGCAAAAAAGCCTATGAAAAAAATCTCCGTAAAAAATCCAATTGTTGAAATTGATGGCGATGAAATGGCCAGAATTATTTGGCATCAAATTAAAGAAAAACTAATCTTACCTTGCGTTGATTTAAATTTAAAATATTACGATTTAGCTCTTGAAATTCGCGATAAAACTGCTGACCAAATCACTATTGATGCTGGCAATGCCATCAAAGAAATTGGGGTTGGCATTAAATGTGCAACTATTACACCCGATGAAAATCGCAAAAAAGAATTTAACTTAAAACAAATTTGGAAATCTCCTAATGGTACTATTCGTAATATTCTCGATGGCACGGTTTTTCGTGAACCAATCGTTTGCAATAATGTTCCGCGTTTGGTTTCGAATTGGCAAACTCCAATTATCGTTGGTCGTCATGCCTTTGGCGATCAATATAAAGCCACGGATTTTATAGTGCCAAGCGCTGGCAAATTATCAATTAAATTTGAAGGCATTGATGGCAAAATTATTGAACATGAGGTACATAATTATAAATCTACAGGAATTGCTTTAGCTATGTTTAATGTTGATGAATCAATTCGTGGCTTTGCTCGATCTTGCTTCAATATTGCATTGCAAAAAAAATGGCCGTTATTTTTATCAACCAAAAACACTATTCTAAAAAAATATGATGGTAGATTTAAAGATATTTTTGCCGAAATTTATGATGCCGAATTTAAGGAAAAATTTTTAGCCAATAACATTTCATACGAGCATCGTTTAATTGATGATATGGTTGCTTTCGCCTTAAAATCATCGGGAAGTTTTGTTTGGGCTTGTAAAAATTACGATGGTGATGTGCAATCAGATTCTGTCGCCCAAGGCTTTGGCTCACTAGGTCTAATGACTTCAGTTTTAATTACTCCTTGTGGCAAAATCTTGGAAAGCGAAGCGGCACACGGCACCGTAACTCGTCATTATCGCGAGCATCAAAAAGGCAATCCGACTTCGTCAAACCCAATTGCCTCAATTTTTGCATGGTCTCGTGGTCTTGAATTTCGTGGCAAACTTGATGGCAATTCAGAGCTAATTGATTTTGCTAAAAAGCTAGAAAAATCATGCGTAATAGCGGTTGAGAATGGAAAAATGACCAAGGATTTAGCGATTTGTATTCACGGTTCAAAAGTTGAGCATGGCAAAGATTATCTTTACACTAATGAATTTATTGATGAAGTGGCAAATTTACTTTATAAGTCGATTATGTAGCCATTATCGCTAAGAATATTTTTTACATCTTTGCTTTTTAAATAATTCAAAAATTCGCGGGCAATATCCATATTTTCACCAGCAATTACAAAGGCTTGGTAGAAAATATTTTTATCATTTTGAATTGATAATTTTCTTAAATTTGTATTTTTGGTTAAGTTGCTTTGGAACAAGATGCCATAGGCTTCCTTGTTCATTTCAATATCTCTAATTAGCGATGATTTATCTTCTGGTAATTTGTTAAAGATTTTTAAATTAGTTAGCGATAAATTTTGAATAATTTTTCTGCCATAATTTCCAGCGGAAACTCCATCATGATCAAGAATTACCCCTAATTTATAACTGTCTAAAATTTTTAAGGACTCCTCGAAAGAAATATTTTTTTTCAACAATTCAAGCGGAAAATTATTGTTATTTTTTGATGTGCATAAAACTAATTTATCGGTGGCAATATAAGCGATATTATAGACATCGACTAAACCTTTTTGGCGAAGATTTTCAATGATTTGCGGATGGGCGGAAATAAAAACATTGGCGGGCTCGCCTTGGTCGATATCATTGATTAAATCATAGGCGGAACTAAAATTTACCGAAATTATCGCATTATTTTTTTGTGAAAAACTACGAGCAATTTTAGTAATAACACTCGCCATTTGCGGTTCGGCAAAAACTGTTAAATTTCGACTTGGAACCGCATTGGCTTTGGTTATAGCGAAATTATAAAAAAAACATAGAATCAAAATTAATTTGTAAAAACTAATTTTGCGATGCATAGATTTTGCCAATAAAAAACTCATTATATTTGGAAATAATTTAAAATATCTTATTTAAATTATGGTTTAATACAATTAAATTTCTAGCATTTTTTCACGATTTTTATCAATCTCTAAAAACACATCTTCCCATGTTCCTGTGGTTGAAGCTTTACTATATTCAGTTACACGATTTTCAAAGAAGTTGGTATGTTCAACTCCGTTTAAAATTTCATCAAGCCAAGGAAGTGGATTGATATCGATCATATAAATATCTTTCAAACCAAGCTGATTTAGGCGACGATCGGCGATATAGCGAATATATCTTTTTACTTCTCTCGAAGTTAAACCCTCGACATTGCCCATTTCAAAAGCCAAATCAATAAAGGCATCTTCAAAATGCACAATTGTTGCACAAGCTTCATAAAGATGACCCTTTAATTCTTCGTCCCAAACTTCAGGATTTTCTTGCACGAAGGTTCTAAATAATTTAATGATGGAAGCGGTATGAAGAGATTCATCGCGCACTGACCAAGCCACAATTTGTCCCATTCCTTTCATTTTGCCGAAGCGTTGGAAATTTAAAAGAATCGCAAATGAAGCAAATAGTTGTAAGCCTTCGGTAAAGCCGCCAAAAGCCGCCAAAGTGATGGCGATATCTTTCTTACTTTTAGTGCCGAATTTGTGCATATAATCATATTTGTCTTTCATTTCTTTATATTTCATGAAAGCCTGATATTCAGTTTCAGGCATGCCGATAGTGTCGAGCAAATGCGAGTAAGCAGCAATGTGAACCGTTTCCATATTCGAAAAGGCCGAGAGCATCATTTGTACCTCAGTTGGCTTGAATACTTGAGAATAATGCTTCATATAGCAATTATTAACTTCAATATCGGCTTGAGTAAAAAAGCGGAAAATTTGTGTAAGTAAATTTTTTTCACTTGCAGTTAAATTATGCTTCCAATCACGAACATCATCAGCCAAAGGCACTTCCTCTGGAAGCCAATGAATTTGCTGTTGCTTGAGCCAAGCATCATATGCCCATGGATAGTTGAATGGCTTATAAACTGGTTTTGAGTCGATGAGTGACATATTTTTTATATTTTAGGTTTAAAAGAAATTTAACGAATAAAACAATATATTGTATAATTTTTGATAAATTATCACATTATATTGTGAATAATATTTTTTAATATGCAAAATTTTTTTTAAAAGAAGCATTGATTTATTTTCAAAATGACATATAATTTTACTTAAGAAAATTATTTCATTTTTTACAAATTTTTAAATTTATAAATTTGAATTAACCAATATTAATATCGCAAAAATTCTTCCAAGCTTTTTTGCATTTTTCTTATCAACCTTAATTATAAAATTATGTCAGTACTCGTCGGAAAAATTGCTCCAGACTTTACAGCAGCGGCTGTAATGCCTAATAATGAAATTGATGATAATTTCAATCTTCATAGCTATATTAAAGGCAGAATTGGAATTTTGTTTTTTTACCCACTTGATTTTACCTTTGTTTGTCCATCAGAAATTATTGCTTTTGCCAATAGAGTTAAAGAATTTAAAGAGCGTGGTGCAGAATTAATCGGCGTTTCCGTTGACTCAAAATATACTCACCTTGCATGGAAAAATACCGAAGTTAAAAATGGTGGAATTGGCAATATTCAATATCCGTTAGTTTCAGATTTAACCAAACAAATCGCTAGAGACTACGATGTTCTTACTGGTGAAGCCGTTGCTCTTCGTGGCACCTTCTTAATCGACCAACAAGGCGTGGTTAGACACCAATTAGTTAATGATTTACCACTTGGTAGAAATGTTGACGAAACACTTCGTATGATTGATGCTTTGAAATTCTTCCAAGAAAATGGCGAGGTTTGCCCAGCCAATTGGAGTAAAGGTAAGAAAGGTATGAAAGCAAGCTCAAAAGGAGTTGCCGAATATCTTGAGCATCATGCCGACGCCCTATAATTTTTAAATAGCATTTTAAAAATAACCAATTTTTTTAAAATGCTATACACCGCAAAAAACCCAAACCCACCCTTCTTATCCCTAACAAATTTTATATTTTTACGAGTGAAAAATTGTTTTTAATTTCATCGATAATTTTATTGTTAATAAATTTTATTTATGTGAAAAATTTTTTAAAATTATTGTCTTTGTTTATATAAAACAAGACTCGCAAATATATTTTTGGTATTGAAAAAATAAATTTTAAATGATGCTTGATTTTAGTTTTTAAAATTATTAAAATAATTGTTATTCCTTGGTAGCTCAGCGGTAGAGCAGTTGGCTGTTAACCAATTGGTCGGGGGTTCGATCCCCTCCCAAGGAGCCACAAAAATATCTATCTTGTCAAAATCTTAACTTCCAAATTTATTATCAAACAATTTATATCAATATGAAAAAAATATTATCAGTAATTGCTTTAGCAATCCTTTTGCCTTCATGCCATCATATGTTTTCACAAGATGTAAAAATTAATCCAGTTTTAAATCAATTAAGCACTAACCATACTTCTAAATCCTATTCGTTAAATGTAGCTGATAAAAGAGAAAATAAGGGTGCAATCGGTAGCAGATGGGAAGTTTTCGGTGGTGAAATTTATGTAAGCAGAAATCTCGCGACGATTGTTGAAGATAAATTTAATAATTCTTTAATTAAGAGTGGTTTTAGAAAAGGTAATGATTCCAAAATCGAAATCAAAATATCCAATCTAGAATATGGCACTAAAAGGAATTTATTTTCGATTGGATATAATTGCTCATTTGCAATTAATGTAATGGTTGTGGACAAAAATAACAGCCTTAAATTTAATGAAATGTTCAGCAAAAAAGAAGAAAAAACTTCTTTGTACGCCCCATTTGCTAGAAACAATGAAGAGTTTATAAATTCTGTAATTTCAAGAGTCTTAAATAATGTGCTTGCTGACGAAAAATTTATCGAAGCCTTATCTAAATAATCTTCAATCATTTAGATATAATTAGTCTTGTGCTTCATGCCTACACCCCTAAATTATTTTTTGTTAAAACTAAAATTAATTTAGGGTAGCCCCTCGTGTGGGAGGCTAAAATTTCCGTATTTTGCTTAATATGCAAGTAAATTTTATTTTAATTGCAGAAAACCACTTGAAATGCAATTAAGCATATTTATAACTTGCATTAAATCAATTTTATGCAAGTTATGAGTATTACTAATTTTAAATCAGGTAAGCTGGTTCAGCGTTATCAATATAAAAGTTTTGAACCAAATTTATTAAACACAAAGTGGATGGTGGATAATGCCGAACTTCAGTTTCTATTGAGTCAAGCAGATATTAAGCTTGGTGAACTTAATGCATTTTCGCAATTAATTCCTGATGTCGATTTTTTTATCAAAATGCATATTTTAAAGGAAGGAACCAAAAGTAGTAAGATTGAAGGAACCCAGACTAACATTGATGATGCAGTGCAAAAAAAAGAGTATATTGAGGCAGAAAAAAAGGATGATTGGCTTGAGGTTCATAATTATGTTGAGGCAATGAACTCCTCAATTAAGGCTCTAGACAAGCTTCCTCTAAGTAATCGTTTGCTAAAACAAACACATAAAAGCTTGATGCGTGGCGTTCGAGGAAATCGTAAAACCCCCGGAGAATTTCGCAAAAGCCAAAACTGGATTGGCGGGGCAAGCTTGCGTGATGCGATTTTTATCCCGCCCCACGAATCTGGTGTTGATGATCTTATGGCTGATTTAGAAAAGTTTTTGCACAACGAAAATCTAGCAATCCCGCATCTAATCAAAATTGGCATTGCTCACTACCAGTTTGAAACTATCCATTCTTTTCTTGACGGCAATGGCAGAATTGGGCGATTGCTAATCACGCTTTATTTGGTAAGTAATAATTTACTTGCAAAACCAACACTTTATTTATCGGATTTTTTTGAAAAACATCACTCACTTTATTACGACAACTTGACACGAGTTCGAACCAACAATGATTTGGTCCAATGGCTAAAATTCTTTTTGGAAGGGGTGCGCCATACTTCAGAAAACTCGATTCAGACTTTTAAAAATATCATAAAACTTCGCGATGATACCGAAGCCAAAATTGCTAAACTTGGCAAAAAACAAGACACTGCGAGGGAATTTTTGCAATATCTTTATGCGAATCCGATAGTTGATAGCACTGATGTGGTGAAGCTTTTTAATATTAACCTCTCAACCGCACTTAGATTAATTGGCGATTTTGTAAAATTAAAAATTTTGAAAGAAATTACCGGCAAGAAACGCAATCAAAACTTTGTATTTGAAGGTTATTTGAAATTATTTAGGTAATTAAAGGGAATTTTATATGGTATGATCAATTTATTGTGGATTCACTAACTATTCAATCAATCACTAGAGGATATTATTAAAGATCTTGAGGGATTGTCTAATAGATGTAAAAATCAAAATCAGATCTGCAGAAGAGATGGAGAAAAATTGAAGATTTAAGTTTGTTAAAATTAAAGGTGTCATAGCCCTCCCTTGGCTTAAGAGGGTAAAATTTTCCTCTGGCAAAATTAGCGGTGTTATCACCCTCCC
>CAZDGN010000019.1:0-31265 GCA_964505265.1 uncultured Rickettsia sp. | reverse complement strand
ATGCTGAAATTATTTGGTGCCAAGAAGAGCCAAAAAATATGGGCGCTTGGCATTTCGTTAATGAGTTGATTGAGGAGGTTTTGGTTGGAATTAAACACAAAAATTCTCGAGCAAAATATGTTGGACGAATTGCTTGTGCATCTCCTGCAACTGGCTATGGTTCTTATCACGCTCGTGAGCAAAAAGCCTTTATTGATGAAGCTCTAAATTCATAATGCAATATATTAAAACAATTTATTTTATATTTTAAAAGAAATTAAATAAATTAAGCAACAAAGTAAATTAATTTTTATAAACTATATTAATATTTATAAATAATATAGTTTATATGAGAAATACTAATAACCATGCTGTGTCGCTACAAAAACGATTTTTAATTGAATAAAAAGAGATAAAAAACTATAATATAAAGAAGCGATAAATTTTATTTTTTAACAAAGGAAAGCTATGGCAAACATTATTGATAAACATGCTATTGAAATAAGAAAAAAGTGGGTGAATAAAATCGTAAACTCAAATGGCAAATTTTCCGATAATTTTTTTTGTTCTTGAAAATGAACTTATAGATGAAATAAACAAGCTCGGAACAAAAACCTTGCTTGATCATTTAAGATTATGTGGAAATATCCCTGAATCATACGGACATAATACAACAGAAGAAAAATTATATTCAAAATATACCGATAGTCTTCTTTGTTTTGCATATCAAAAAATTGGACTAAAAAGTATGGTTATTGCAGAAAGAGCGGATGTTGCAGATGTAGAAGCCTTTGCAAAAGATTATAGTTTTGTCGCTGATGCAAAAGCCTTTAGATTGAGTAGAACTGCAAAAAATCAAAAAAATCGATAACAAAATTAAATTTATACAAAAAATTTCTGATAATGGTTTATTTACTATTTTAAAAAAATGAACATAGATAAAAATTATATAAATAAAATTACGAATGATGATTGTAAAAATCATCTTGCAAACTTAGACAATAATTCTATTGATCTTTTTTTGTCGGATATTCCTTATGGCATAAATTTAGATGAATGGGATGTTATTCATAAAAACACTAATTCCGCATTGCTTGGACAATCTCCTGCACAGTAAGGAAAAAGTGGTTTTAAGAAAAGAGGAAAACCTATAAATGGTTGGAATGAAGCGGATAAACATATTGGCAAAGAATATCAAGAATGGTGCTATAGCTGGTCTTCATTAATTTTTCCAAAGATGAAAGAAGGCTCCTCTTTATTTGTTTTTGGAGCAAGAAGAACAATACATAGAGCAATAATTACTTTTGAAGATAGCGGTTTTTTATTAAGAGATATTCTTGCTTGGAAAAAACCAATGGCACATCACAGAGCACAAAAATTTAGTGGAATCTTGGAAAAAAGAGGGCTTACGGAAGAAGCGGAAAAGTGGGACGGTTGGAGGCTTGGAAATTTAGCTCCGATATATGAGCCAATCGCATGGTTTTTTAAGCCCTACAAACACACAATAACAGATAATATTTTAGTAAATGGGGTCGGAGCAATGAATATAGAGGAATGCAAAATAAATGGTTCAAGCCCTACAAATTTACTAGAATTTGGATTTGAAAAATACGAAACTAAAATTCATGAAGCGCAGAAACCAGAAAAACTAATTGAGTTTTTGATTAAATTAACAACAACTGAAAATCAAATTGTCCTTGATCCATTTATGGGAAGCGGAACAACAGCGGTATCAGCAAAAAATCTAAACAGACAATTTATAGGTTTTGAAATTATGGAAGATTATCATAAAAAGTCTTTAATAAGACTCGAAGGAATAGAGCCTGCAAACATTTCGATATCAAGAAGTAAAAAACCAATACAAAAAAATACAACTTTGTTTGATATTTAAGATGAAGAAGTAAATTCATAAAAAGGGAATCTCCACTTAAATTTAATTCACATCTTCCTTTATTAATTAATCAATAAAGATCATTTTAATTTTATATTTAAATAATCTATTCGTTGTTTTATATATCACTTTGCAAGGGAATATTCAAAGTCTTGTGATTTTTTGTTTTGATATTTCTTGGCTAATTTTTTTCAATTAATACCATTTCATTTTTTTTGAAATGGTATTAATGTAAATAATTAATAAATTTTAACTTATACTTTTAACCTTTAGTGTGGGTGGTGCAACCAGAGCCGGATTTTGAATTTCTGTACTTGCCCCTGCTAAATTTCCATCCTTATCTATAGCAATTCTGGTTTGAATTTTAGCCTGAATTTGCTCAGGAGTTTTATCAGCCAAATATTCTTGCCATTTTTGTTCTAAATTTTCTTTAAAGGTTTTAGCAAATTTTTCGCAGGCATTGTCAACTATTCGAGGCTGATCATCAAAATAAGGGCAGTGGGGATTATTGGCAATGAGTCGAACTTCAAAAACTGCACTTTCATTTTCACCAATTATTGCCAATCGAATATTTTCAGATTTACCCGTGTTTCGTCGATGAACTGGAAAAGCCGATGATTCTGGCGATAACCCGATATCTGGGTCAGCTTGATTATAATATACAAAATATTCGGTATCCCTGGTTTTTGCAATTAATCCTTTTTTTCGATCTGCCTTAACTCCGATTCCAACCAAACCTTGCCCCCTTCTTTCGAATTCTGGATTATTTTGTATTGTTTTAATCAAGGCTTGCTGAATGGTTTTGGCAAAATCCCCAGTTAATTCATTGCTAAAAAGCCTTAATTTACCATCGCTAGTTTCATCATAAATTCTAATTTGATTTTCGCCATCAATACTCAAACCAATATTAACTTGAACATTGCGGTCTTGAGTGGATAAATCATGTTTTGCTGCGTTTTCTCTAATATATTTTATCGCTTCGCTTAATTTTAAATCCGCTTCATCAGACTCAAATTCACCAATGGCAATTTCGCTGGCGCGAATCATATCTAAAGTTTTTTTATAAAACCCTCCACCCAAGGCGATATCTTTCAAGATACTTAATAATTTCTTTTGATGATTTTCATCATCGTCTCTCCAGTCAAATACATCATCCATAGTTAATCTATGTTTTTGAGCTTCGGATTTTTTTACAAAAAATAATTCAAAAAAATAAATCTCTTCTTTTGTAAGCAAGGCAATATTTTCAATTGCTTGATTAACAATTTTTTGATTATCTTCGCTAAATTTTAGCTTTTCATTTTGTAAAAAATTTCTTACCACATTTATTTTGTCACTATTTTTTTGATAATTTAATTGACGAAATGTTTCTAGCTCAGTCTCGCTATATAAAAGCAAAGGATTGATGTTTCTACCAATTTTTTCTGAAGAGAAACCGTAAGTATCGCGCATTTTTGCTCGCGAATCAAGATCGGCGGTGTGATATACGATTCTCTCATAGTCACTTTGCCCTTCAAGTCTTAATCTTTCTGGTTCCAAACCACCCTTTGCGGTTATTACTGCTTCCATTTCATAACCATAAGTAATTTGTTGAGCTAGTGAAGATGAGGAATCTCCGGCCAAAAAAGTTGCTACTGGAGATGAGAATTCTTGAGTTTGGAAAGAATGAACAATTTTTTGATTTTTTTTCAGTTCTTGTATTCCCCTAAAAAAATTTTTAGTTTTTTCGGTAAAATTTTCACCTTCCTCACTTTCAATTCTTTGAATAATTTGAATTTGATCAAGATTAGAGCGAAACTGTGTTCCTTGATTAATTAAGCTATGCTCCTCCATACCATCAAGATTAAATCTCGTTTTTAATTTATCAAAATTTCTAGATAAATCCAATGCTTGATTTAGTTTAACTAAATTGGCAAAAAACTCTGTTTCACTATCAGTTGATTTAATGCTTTGAAGGGTTGAAGAGACCGAATCTTTTAGTTCTTGATTTGCAGGATTATCGCCTAATTCTATTGCCAAGAAATTGACATATTCTCCATAATTAAGAGCATTTCTTAAATGAGCAAATTGATATTTATTTTGAGTTTGTTCACTAATTCTTTCTACAAATTCATCTCGCGATAAATGATGTTTTGAAAAAATTTCTGCAACCTTTGTCCTTTTTTCATAAGGTGGTAAATCGGTATCATCAATTTTCCTTATCTCCTGAGAAATTGTAACCAAATCTTCTGGCAAATCCGACTCACCTAATTTTTTCAAATCGGCTCTAAAATTTCTTTGAAAATTTTCATTGAATAACTCGAGCTGTTCTTTCAAATTTTCATCACCAGAAATTTTTTGTAATAGACTGGCACTGGTTAAAAATTCACTTAGATAATTTATAGTTTTTTGTTGATTCTCTGGATCGTTTTCATTCCAAACCTTGAAAATAGCGGTGAGTTGTTCAACTCTTTTTTGAATAATAGTCATAATATTTAAATAAATTTTGAAAAAAAATGTGGCGTAACAACAAAAAATGAACTATGTCCGAAGACAAATATAATTTAGGTGGATGAAGCAAAAAAACTTAATGAGGAAAATCATTTTTAAATAAAATATATTAAAATAAATTCTAAAAAATGTGGTGTCGCAACAAAAAATGAACTATGTCCGAGGACAAATAAGAGCTAGGTGGGCGATATTAAAAAAATTTATGTGAAAAATCATTTTTTTAAATAAAAATATTTCTATATACATTACAAATTATAAATAATTTTAATATATTTCAACAAAAAATTTATAATTTTTATAAAATAAAAAAATGTTTCAATTTATTTGGTTCATAAAAAAACATTGATAAAATTTTTCAAAAATAATAAAATTAGAGATGAAAATAAATTTTAAAAAATCAAAACAAAATATTTTAAAAATATGTCAATTGAAATTAAAGTACCAGCCCTTGGCGAATCTGTTTCAGAAGCATCTATTGCCAAACTTCACAAAAAAGTTGGAGATGCGGTCAAAGCCGATGAAATTATCGTTGAACTTGAAACCGACAAGGTAACCCTTGAAGTTAATGCTCCGGCCAATGGTGTAATTTCTGATTTAAAAGTTAAAGAAGGAGATAATGTTAAAGTTGGAGATTTAGTTGCTATTATGCAAGAGGGTTCAGCTGGAGCCGCTAAAACTCAATTAAATGTCCAACCTCAAGTTCAAACTACCGCACCCGCTCAAACTTCTTCATCACATTCACTTTCACCAGCCCCAAAAAAATTAGTAATCGAAAATAATATCGATACTTCATCAATAGTTGGTTCGGGCAAAGATGGACGAATCACCAAGGGTGATGTCTTAAATGCTATTGCCAATCCAAATCAGGCTAGCAATTCAGCATCGCCTGCAATTGCATCAAGCTCAAAGCCAATTGAAAGAGTTAAAATGTCGAAACTTCGTCAAAAAATTGCGGAAAGATTAAAAGAATCACAAAATACCGCGGCGATTTTAACCACTTTCAACGAAGTTGATATGTCGGCAATTATGTCGCTTCGCAACGAATATAAAGATGTTTTTGAAAAAAAGCATAGTGTTAAACTCGGTTTCATGTCATTTTTTGTTAAAGCCTCAATTCAAGCCTTAAAAGAAATTCCAGCAGTTAATGCCGAAATTGACGGAACCGATATTATTTACAAAAATTTTTATGATATTGGAGTTGCTGTTGGTTCGCCTCAAGGTCTAGTGGTGCCAGTTTTGCGCGATGCTGATAAATTAAATTTAGCTGGAATTGAAAAAGGTATTTCTGAACTTGGAGTCAAGGCTAGAGATGGCAAACTTACTTTGCCAGATTTGGCGGGTGCAACTTTCACTATTTCTAACGGTGGAGTTTATGGTTCATTAATGTCAACGCCAATTATCAATCCTCCACAATCAGGAATTTTGGGAATGCATAAAATTCAAGAAAGACCAATGGCTATTAACGGCGAAATCAAAATCCGCCCGATGATGTATTTAGCCCTTTCATATGACCATCGCATCATTGATGGCAAAGAGGCGGTCACCTTCCTAGTTCGTATCAAAGAATTGCTTGAAGATCCAAGAAGATTAGTTTTGGATATTTAGTTTTATAAATATGGAGCGATTTTATGGAAAGCTTTTTAGCTTTAATTCTAATTTTCGTAATTTATTTTCTTCCATTTATAATCGCTCTAGGTCGTGAACATATTGACTCCACGGCAATTTTTGTTTTAAATTTATTTTTGGCTTGGACATTTTTCGGCTGGGTTGTGGCACTAATTTGGGCGGTAAAAAAATTCGATTCCAATTCCAAAAATTCCGCAAAAAACTAATAATTTTTTAGATTTACTTTGGATTATTTCAAAATAATTTATAAATAATTCTATTGATTTTAAATTTGTTAATAAGTTAAAATAATTCAAAATTATAAGTTAAATTTTTTAAATATAAAAACTATGAAAACCCTTGAAATCGCCAAAGACATCGTGTTTTTATGCAATAAAAATGGTTACGAAGTCAACAACACCAAAATACAAAAATTATTATATCTTTTTGTTGGTTTTTGTTTAATAAATGGCATCGAAGAAATTTATGATATGGATGAAAAGCCTAAATTATGGCCATATGGTCCAGTATTTCCAAAGGTTCACAAAAAATTTGAAGCAATTAAAGATATCAAGCGAGATAAAATTGAATCTATTAGCGATGAAGAAGCGATAAATATTTTAGAAAAAACTGTAGAAAAATGGGGAAGCGTTCCCGCGGGGAAACTATCTTCTTGGTCTCATAGTGAAGGTTCTCCATGGCATTTAATGGTGCAAGAAGAGGCTAAATGGAATACGGAAATGAATTTAGATCTTATAAGGATTTATTTCGCAAGAAGAGTTGAAAATATATTGTAGGTCAACCACGATGAAACCACTAAAATTTAACCCAACCAATATAAATGATTTTGAAAATCTTGAATCAGTAGAAGATTGGTCTTTTGAGGATCAGGAAAGGGTTGTCATTGTAGATTATGGTAGGGAACAGGGTCATCGTCATAAAGAAGAAAATATGAAGATGAAGAAGGATTGGTCAGGAATTTTACGATTGTATCTTATAATTTTTACAATTTTAATGTTCGCAACTCTGTGGGGAGCAAGGATATGTCTTGATCTAGAACCTATCACTTTAAACTTCTTAATTACCGTTGGATTTGCCAAGGTTGTTGGCGTTGTTTGGATCATAGTTAGACATTTATTCCCTGCTACAAAATAATTTATTCAATTAAAATTTACAAATCATTATTCATTGAAAATCAACCCTATTTTTTAAAAATTAAATCATTAAAATAGCTATTTAATAAATTTAATATAATTTCTTAAATTATGATTTCATCAATCGATTTTTCGCAACAATTGATTCGCATTCCATCCTACAGTGGCAATAATCCCGAGATTTTAGAATTGCTCAAAAAAACCTTACAAAATTTAGGTTTCGAGTGCAAAATTATTGAGTTTGAGGGCGATGGTTCCTACAAAGTCAATAATCTTCATGCTATTTATAATCCAAAAAAAGCCGATAAAACCATTTATTTTGCAGGACATACCGATGTTGTAAAAGAGGGCGATAAATCTAAATGGCGGTTTGACCCATTTGAGGCCAAAATTGATGGTGATAAACTCTATGGGCGTGGCGCTTCCGATATGAAATGCGCTATCGGAGCCTTTATAAGTGCGGTTGCTGAATTTTTGAAGCAAAATCCAAATCCTGATTTTGGCATTGGTTTTTTAATAACTAATGATGAAGAGAATGATAGTGTTAACGGCACCAAAAAAGTTTTGCAATGGATGCAAGAAAATAATTTACCGATTACTTATTGCTTGGTCGGCGAACCAACAAATCCAAATAAGTTAGGTGAGATGATTAAAATTGGTCGTCGAGGTTCGATTGGTTTTAGCATCGAAATTTATGGTAAACAAGGTCATGTCGCCTATCCAGATATTGCTCTAAATCCGATTACTATGCTTATCAATTTATGCAAAGTTTTAAAAGATCAAAAAATGGATAATGGCACCGAATTTTTTGACCCAAGCAACCTTGAATTTACAGATATTGGCACCGAAAATTTAGGTTCGAATGTTATTCCTTCAAAAGCTCATTGTGCCTTTAATATTCGTTTTAACGATATGCATAAGGCTCAAGATATTATTGATTTTGTTGAATATGCCTTAAAAAAAACTGTAGGGCAAAAAATTGATGATATACAGGATTCAGTTGATAAATTATTGCCGAAAGCCGATTTTATTGGTAGATATAAAATGAATTATCGATTAAGTGGCGAGGCATTTTTGTCAAAGCCAAAAAAATTGGCAAAAATTACTAAAGAATCGGTGCAGAAAATTTGTGGAATGACTCCAGTTTTGGGCACCACAGGAGGCACTTCTGATGCCAGATTTATCAAGGATTATGCTGAGGTTGTTGAGATTGGCTTGGTTAACGAAACTGCTCATAAAATTGATGAATTTGCTTTAATTTCGGAAATAGAAAATCTCCAAAAAATTTATTTAGAAATTCTAAAACAAATTTAAGTTTATGCAAAAATTCTTGCCAGAATATAAAGCCTTCACTTTAATAGAAGTCTCAATAATTATTATTATTATTGGGATTTTGGTTTCAGGAATATCTAGTGGCATGGATTTATATGAGGATTATAAAATTACAACTGCCAGAAATTTAACCTTAAATTCCAGAGTCAAACGAATTGATGATTTAGAGGTTTGGCTTGAAACAACCAATGAAAATGCCTTTTCATATTATAATACAAGTGTAGTTCCAAATCGTTATGATTTTTATAAAAATATTTCAGAAAATCAGCCAATACAAAAATGGAATAATGTTGAGACTTTAAATAAATTAATCAATGGCAATGATGTTATTCAGACAACATTAAGTAAACAACCAAAATACATTTCTAATTCAATCGGTGGCTTGCCCTCTTTATATTTTGATGGTAAAAACGATGGAACGGGGGATTCGTTTTCATTTAATGGGAGTTTTCTTAACGGCAAAACCGATGTAACAGTTTTTGTAGTTGATAAACGAACTGCACCTGGAACGCCATCGGTGTCACCCGCTTATTCAATTCCTTATCAATATTTTCTTTCGGGTGTTGATTCAGTAAATTTTGCGGTTGGTTATTCGGGAAGTTGGGTCAGAATATTGCCATCCAATCTAATTTGGACCGGTTTTTCAAATGTTTTAAATATTCCACATATTTTTACTTTTCAATCAGGCAATGATGACGGATCAAAAATATTTATGGATGGCGAATTAAAGGTCTCTTCTAGTGCAAATGCAGTCATTTCAATAGGTAATGGTATTTTAAATATTTGTTATTTTAATCGTTCATGGACACAAAATTGGTATACTGGATTTATTGGTGAAATCATAATTTTTAGCAGAAGTTTGAATTCTTCGGAAAGAATGGGGGTCGAAGAATATTTGTCAAAAAAATGGAAAATAAAAATAAATTAATTAATTTTCAAATAAATATCATCGTAAATTTTTAGCTATTGCCGTGGCAAAATTAACCGCTACGGCATTGCCAATCATTTTATAGCCGTTGCTAACATTTTTATATTTGAAAACAAAATCATCGGGAAAGCTTTGAATTCTTGCACATTTTCTCACTGACGATCTTCGATATAAATGCTCTTGGCTTTTTACAAAAACTCTTTTATTTTGTTCAATTAATTGCATTTTCGGAGTTTGAGGATGAAGTGGCGTATATCTTGCCCCTGCCTGAGTGGTAAAGCTCGGTTCGTCCCAATTTCTTACGCGAGTTCGTGACATAAAAATTGAAGAAAAGCCTCCCACAAAATATTCGTGATTTGCAAATAATAAATCTTCTTTTTTATTAGCATAATTTTTATCAAGAGCGGGTTTTGCTTCGGGTAAATCGGCAATTATTTCTTGTAAATTTGGTCTTGGAAGTAAAGGTTTGGGTGGGGTAAAAGTTTTATTTAATTTTTGATGATAACCAACAATTATAACTCTTTTTCTATCTTGGGCAATTCTGTAATTATGGGTATTAAGTAAAAAATAACTTACATTGTATTCTAACTTTCGAAACTCATCTAAAATAGATTCGATAGCTTCTCGATGTTTTGGCAATAAAATCCCAGGAAAATTTTCTGCAAGAAAAAATAGTGGTTTTTTGGCTTTTGAAATGCGAATTTATTCAAAAAACTTTACCTCCTTTGGTCGTTTAAACCCATTCCAGCTCCAGCTTTGATAAGGAGGGTCGCCAATAATTCCATCGCAATTTGGAACTTCATCATTAGAAATTTTACAAATATTTCTTTGATCCAAAAATCTGATTGGAAAATTATGTTTAAATGTTTCTCAAATATTTTTATCAAATTAATTGGCCCAGATAGTTTCGAATCCAGCCTTGTGAAAACCTAAATCTAAACCCCAAGCATCACTAAATAAAGAAATTAATTTTAACTTATTTGTTATTATAATTATTTCAAGGATTCGAGAATTTTTTTGTAAAATTTTTCGAAATCTTTAAAAGAAGTTTTTTTCTTTTCAACTGATTCTTGAGAAATAATGAATTCTATCGCCTTAGATTCAATCAGGGTCAAGCGAATATTTTCAATTGCTTGCGGATTTTTTTGATAATATTCAATTACTTGCTTTTCTTGTCCTGGGAATCGGGCTAAGGTTTTTTGAATTTCTGCATCAAAATCTTCTTTTTTGACTTCAATTTTATTATCTGTAGCGATTTTAGATAAAATCATTGAGCATCGAATCATTTTTTTTGCCAATTCTTCTTTTTCTTCGTATGCTTTGTTTTTTTCTTTTTCGTTTTTAAATTTATTTGGATTGGTTTTTAGTTCTTCTTCGGTATCGTGCCAAAGAGATTTAGTTTGTGCCTCAATTAAGCCTTTCGGTAATTCAAAATCATATTTTTTATTTAAAAATTCAAATAATTCAATTTTAAAAGCCTCGACCGACATTTCATTATTACGCTTTTCTAGCTCTTTTTTAATATTCTCTTGTAGTAATTTTGAGCTATCTAAACCAAGTTTTTCTTTGGTAAATTCGTCGGTTATTTCTGGAATTTCAGCAACCAATATTTCATGAATTAAAACCGCAAATTCCGCGGATTTGCCTGCAAATTTTTCGGAATGATAATCTTTTGGAAATTTAACCTTAACATTTACTTTATCTCCAGCTTTTTTGCCAATTAGTTGATCCTCAAAATCATCGATAAATGATTTTGAACCAAGCTCTAATTGATAATCTTTGGCGCTTCCGCCTTCAAATTCTTCGCCATCAATTTTGCCGACATAGTCGATTTTTACGGCATCGTTAAGCTTGGCTTTATAGCCTTGTTCTTGCTTGGTCCATTTGCAAAAATATTTAGCAAATTTCTTTACCTCTTCAGAGATTTCTGCATCGCTAAGTTCGGCTTCTCTTTTAGTTAGTTTGATTTTAGCTAATTCAATTTCAGGAATTTCAGGAAAAATTTCGAAAGTAATATTCGCACTTAGATCAAGATCTAATGCAATTTTTTTGATATCAACTTTAGGTTCTAGTGCCAATTTTAAATCTTTTTCCTTAATAATTTTTTTAATATTTTCTTTTAATAACTTTTCCAATTCATCTGCTAAAATTGCCTCACCATGTTTTTCTTTGATAATATTGGCAGGAACTTGACCTTTGCGAAAACCCTTTAAATTATACGTTCCTTTGACCTTTTCAATATAGTCATTAACATTTTTATTAAGTAATTCTTTCGGAAAGAATAATTCGAATTCTTTCAAAAGTTTTTTATCAAGAATATTTTTAGTTTGAACTTCCATGGTTATAAAAAATAAGATTATTATAAATTATAGTTTAAAATCGTTAATTCAAATTATAATCTTTAGATTTTATATAACAAAATATTTTTTATTTATTTTTTTGACCAAATTCTATCTAAAAAGAAAAACCAAAATCCGTTAATAATTGGTTCGATGATGGCATCAAGTGTTGCAAGTTCAATCGAAGTTTGAGTAATTAACTTGTTACAAGTCATAGCAATAACAATATGCCCGCAAGTATATATGGTTGCCCTTGCGATACTGCCTCTAAGGGTAACTTCGCCGATTTTGGATAAAAAAGATTTTTTTATAAATTTAAAAAATGATTTAAGAAAAAATTTACAAAAATTCTAACGTAAAAATTTTATTTAACAAATTAGTTTTAAAAAAAAATCAAATATATAAAAAAATGACAAAATAAGAGAAGTTTTTATAAAGTTATTTTTTGTTATAATATTCAATTCAGAGTTAGATTGGTTTATCATTGTAAATTTTGGAGCCAGATTTGCGAAATTTTTCACTCATTTCTTCCATCCCCTTTTCAATCTCCAATTCATCTGCAGTTTTATTTTTTTTGGCAAAGTCTCGGACGTCTTGAGAAATTTTCATCGAACAAAATTTAGGACCACACATCGAGCAAAAATGAGATAGTTTTGCACCTTCGGCTGGAAGAGTCGCATCATGGTAAGATTTTGCCATTTCGGGGTCGAGACTTAAATTAAATTGATCTTCCCAGCGAAATTCAAATCGTGCTTTTGATAATTCATCATCTCGTTCTTTGGCAATAATTTTTCCTTTTGCCAAATCTGAAGCATGAGCGGAAATTTTGTAAGCAATAACACCCGCCCTAACATCATTTTTGTTGGGCAGACCTAAATGCTCTTTTGGAGTTACATAACATAACATTGCGGTGCCAAACCAGCCAATCATGGCAGCACCAATTGCCGATGTGATGTGATCATAAGCTGGAGCGATATCCGTGGTTAAGGGTCCTAGGGTGTAAAATGGAGCCCCGTGACAAAGTTCAAGTTGAAGCTCCATATTTTCTTTGATTAAATGCATCGGAACATGTCCTGGACCCTCGATCATTACCTGACAATCGTGGCTCCAAGCGATTTTAGTTAATTCGCCTAGGGTTTTGAGTTCAGAAAACTGAGCTTCGTCATTGGCATCGTTAATTGAGCCGGGACGAAGACCATCACCAAGTGAAAAGCTAACATCATATTGTTTTAAGATTTCACATATTTCTTCAAAATTAGTGTATAAGAAATTTTCTTTATGATGAGCCAAACACCATTTGGCATGAATTGATCCGCCTCTAGAAACAATTCCTGTGGTGCGATTGGCGGTTAATGGAATATATGGCAAAAGCACTCCAGCATGAATTGTAAAATAATCAACACCTTGTTCGCATTGCTCAATTAAAGTATCGCGATAAATTTCCCAAGTTAGCTCTTCGGCAATTCCTCCTACTTTTTCCAGAGCCTGATATATTGGTACGGTTCCAACTGGAACGGGGCAGTTGCGAATAATCCATTCGCGTATATTATGAATATTGCTGCCTGTTGATAAATCCATAAGGGTATCGGCACCGAATCTGGTTGCCCAAATCATTTTTTCCACCTCTTCTTCTACCGATGAAAAAATTGCTGAATTACCAATATTTGCATTAATTTTGGTTAAAAAATTACGACCAATAATCATTGGCTCGCTTTCTGGGTGGTTAATGTTTGCAGGAATTATAGCTCGACCGCAGGCGATTTCGTCTCTAACAAATTCAGCGGTAATAAAATTAGGAAATTTTGCTGTAAATTTTTCGCCTAAAAATTTTTTGGCTGGGTTTTTTTGTTGTAAATACTTTTCTTCTCTGGCGATATTTTCACGAATTGCGATATATTCCATTTCTTTTGTAATAATGCCGGCTCTAGCATATGCCATTTGTGTAGGAATTTTACCTTTTTTGGCTTTTAGTGGTAAATGATTTTTTGAATCAAATTCGGGAACTTTTTTGTGATCAGCAATATTTTGTCCATTGTCTTCATAGCGTAATTGCCTACCTTGATAATATTCAACATCATCACGCTCTAAAATCCATGATTTTCGAAGTTTTGGTAGGCCGTTATTAAGGTTGATTTTATCGATTTGATTTTGGTCGGTATAAATGCCTGATGTGTCGTAGACCAAAAAATTTTTATTGTCAGATTTTTTGCTCAAATTAATTTGTCTTAAAGCCACCTTTACATCTGGAAATCTTGTGCTTTGAGCATAAAATTTTTCTGAAGATGGGAATGGACCTAGAGTAATTTTTTTGGAGTTAAAGTGATTTTGCGACATTTTTTTATTGATAAAATTTATAAAAATATTTCGAAATTATAAGATTTTTTTAATGCTTTGCAAGATTTATTTTTGCATCTAATGCTTATTTTCCTTCATCTTTCCTGATTTAAAATAAAAACTACTGGTTTGATAATAGCTAATATTATCTGTTAAAAATTTATCGATAATTTTGGTGCTTAGTTTTTCGACCGATGCATTACTTTGATATCCATTTATTTTTACATCGTAAACTTTACTAATTTTCTTTAGTTTTAACAAATATAATTGGTTTTTAGTAAAATATCCTAAATCTGAATAGGTACTAACAAAAGATCTTTCATTTGAATTGTTATTGTCATGAAGCAGATCGGAGCCAAAAAATTTTGACTCATATTCTAAATTTAAAAGTCCAAGCAATGTTGGAGGAATATCGATTTGGCTGGCATTTTGGGTATAGATTTTTGGCTTTAGGATTTTTGGAGCATAAAAAACTGCTGGAATTTGATATCGCCAAATCGGGACATCGGTATTGCCGGCTGACCCGGCACAGTGATCAGCGATGAAAAGAAAAATTGTTTTGTCGAACCAAGGTTTGGTTTTGGCTTTTTTTATAAATTCGCCAATAGCATAGTCCGCATATTTCACCGCCCCAAGTCTCCCTGTTTTTGAAGGAATATCTATCTTGCCGTTTGGATAGGTATATGGACGGTGATTTGAAGTGGTCATTAAAAAATTTAAGAAATGTTGATTTTTAGTAAAAGACTCATCCGCTTCGCTTAAGGCTTTATTATATAGGTCCTCGTCGGCAACCCCCCAAGCATTTGAAAAGGTAATTTCGGATTTTTTAAATTCTTTACGATCTATTATTTTATATCCATTATTTGCAAAAAAATAATTCATATTATCAAAAAAACCATCGCCACCATATAAAAATTTTGCTTCATAGCCATTATGTTTAAGGGGCGTGAATATATTAAACAAATTTTCATTATTCTTTCTTCGAAGAATTGAGTTACCTGGTGTTGGCGGTATTCCAAGGGAAATAGCTTCAAGTCCTCGAACTGTTCTGGTTCCGGTTGCTTTTAAATTAGTAAAAAAAATACCCTCATCGGCAAGTTTGTCAAGATTTGGGGTAAGATTTCCAGTATTGCCAAAATGTGCCATAAAATTAGCACTCATACTTTCAAGGGTTACTATAAAAATATTTGGATAAATTGTCGGTTGGTTTTTTGCTGATGGAATGATGCGGTCAATATCATTTGAGTGAATAAATTTGATATGGGGATTTTGTGATAAAAGTTTTTTTCGTAAAGTTTGTGTGGCAATTTCTTGATCGATATTTAAATAAAAACGATCATATTCAATTTGATTGTTGCGATAAGCTGAAAATAGTTGATAAATGCCGTTTTGCGAAATCTCCTTGTGGTAGTTGTTGCTAAATAATTTATCGAGTATACTGGGGTCAATTAAAAAGAACTCTACAGAAATTATGACAAAAATTATACTTACAAATTTCAACCTAGTTTTAAAAAATTTTTGGTTATTTATAAAAATTATTTTTTTGGTAAAAATAAAAATCCCTGTGCTTACTAAAAAAATTATACTTAGCAATGTTATCATTGGATATGATTCTATGATATTTTCAATAACTTCGGTGGTGTATATTAAATAATCCACTGCAATAAAATTAAACCGAGCATCGAATTCATCAAAAAATACTACTTCAGAAAAAAAACTAAAAATTATGATAATTAAAAAAATAAAATAGCTAGTTTTTAAAAATATAATATGTTTTGGATTGTTGAAAAATCTGAATGGAGCTACAAGAAAATATAATAAGGGTATGGCGGTAAAGTAGCAAAAAGTTAAAAAATCAAAAAACAAACCAATTGAAAAAATTTTTAGGAATTCGAAAAAGCTTTTATCAAGATTTTGTTGATATTTAATTGTTAGAAAAAATCTTAATGAAGTTTCGATGGCAATAAAAATCAGAAGTAAATTAAACCATGATGATTTTTTAGTGAGATCTTGAATTTTGTTTTTATCGATAAAATTTATTTTACAAATCACAGATTATTTTTTAAACATTTGAAGCATCCGCCAAGTTACCAAAAATCCCCCAAAAATATTGATGGAAGCAATGACAATAGCAATAAAGCTCATTATGGCAATAAGCCCGAAACTTTTTACACTGCCAAGAGCAATTATGGCTCCAACAATTATGACGCCAGAAATGGCATTGGTTACTGACATCAATGGGGTGTGTAATGCTGGGGTTACCCTCCAGACTACAAAATAGCCAACAAAGCAAGCTAGGATAAAAATACTAAAACCAAAGATGAAAGGACTGACTCCTCCACTATTGGCAATATGATAACTAAGTTCGGTGATTTTAGAGACTAATTCGTCAGATTTGTTGGTAATTTCTTGAGTTAAATCAATAATTTCTTCGAGACTCGACATAAAATTTGAAGTTTAATTAAATTTGTTGGTGGGATTTTTGGCTTTTTTGGTTGGGGTGGCAGGATTCGAACCTACGGGTGGCGGTACCAAAAACCGCTGCCTTACCACTTGGCTACACCCCAAAACTTTTATAAGCCTTGTAAAATTTTATATTCTTGTTAATTTAAGTCAAGTTCATAAAATTGCTAAAATGATATTTTTAATTTACTAATTCATTAAATATTTGCTTTTTTGGTAATTTTTTTAAATCATTACCAAAAAATAATTTTTATGAATTGCTTTAACAAAAAAATCAAAACCGCCTTTTCACTGATTGAAATTTCTATTGTAATTTTAATTATTGGCGTGGCAATTTCTGGAATTGTGTCGGGAATGTATTTGTTTTATGACTTTAAATTAGGGCAAGCGCAATCAATCACTGCAAAATCTCCAGTAATTTCCACCCCCAATCTTACCCTTTGGCTTGAAGTCACTTCGCCCAATAGCTTTGAAGCGGAGAGACCATTAAGTAATGATAAAATCGCAATCTGGAAAGATATAAATCCACAAAGAACTTTCAAAATTAATGTTTCGCAGTCCGATTTATCAAAGCAACCAACTTATATTGAAAATGCTATCAACAATTTACCCGCTTTAAAATTTATCAATAATATTGAAATGCGAAGTTCTGACATTGAATTAAATGATTTCATTTCTAGTGACCAAGCAACGATTTTTTTAGTGCAAAATAATTTTAGTGGCGATAACACAACTTGTTTAATCAGTTGGATTCCAACCGATAATAATCTTGATAGCAATGAAGTTGCCCGTTTTGCAATATCTCCTCAAGAGACTCAGAAGGTGGTTTTTGATTTTGGGTGTTGTTCAACTGTGGGAAGGCTTAGCACAAATTCCTTATCAAATTTTTTTGATAAAGATAAAATCATAAGTTTTGTAAAAAATTCCAATAACCTTGACCTTAGAATTAATTTTAATGAAACAGCTGTAAGTAATTCATTAGCAACCGCAACACTTTTACCATCATTGAGAGCTCCAATTGTTATTGGAAAATTTAGAACCGATAGTAATTATTTTTTTAATGGCAATATCGGTGAAATTATAATTTTTGATAGAGCTTTGAATGAAAACGAGCGCAAAAAAATCGAAGAATATTTGGGCGAAAAATGGGGAATTTTAATTCCCAAAACTTAATTTTTAGTAAATTATATTATTAAAAAATGAATTTTAGAATCTTCTTAAAGCTTTTGGCAAAAAAAACTCGAATTAATCTAAAAAAAGCTTTTAGCTTTATTGAGATTTCAGTGGTTATTTTGATTGTGGCGGTTACTTTAATTGGAGTGATGCAAGGACAAGAAATGTATTATAAAATGCGCTTAAATTCTGCTAGGTTGCTAACTGAAAAAACCGATCTTGGAATGATTGATGGTTTAACAATATGGCTTGAAGCCACTACTGCCAAAAGCTTTGATAATGCTCAAATGATCGATTCCACTAAAATTAGTAAATGGGTCAATCTATATAGCACACCTTATGCCAAGTTTGATTTTAGTCAGTCAACGGTTGCTTTACAGCCAAAATATTTCCAAAATGCGATTAATGGTCTTCCAGCGGTTAGATTTGATAATGCACAAACTCTTGAATCTCCTTCAATTCAGATTTCTAATTTTATTTCTGAAAATGAAGCAACAATTTTTTTGGTTCAACAAAGTTATGTCGGCGATAATTCGCAAAGTGCATTTGGATGGAATAATGGTGGTTATCGATTATTGACTCATACAGGTCAAGGCCTAATTGTTTTTGACTTTGGAACCTGTTGCCCATCATCTACTAGAACTGTGACGACCGCAATAGCAAATTTTTTAAATAGTAATAATATCATAACTTACCACAAAAATTTTTCAAATGTTTCTATTAGATATAATAGATCATTGATAACAAATTCTAGCATTGCATCAGCCTCAATTCCAGGTAATTTAACGGGAGCTTTTACTTTAGGAAAATATCCTCCAGATAATGCTTATTTTTTCTATGGGCATATTGGCGAATTTATTGTTTTTAATAGGGCTTTAAATAATAGTGAAATTGATTTGGTAGAAAAATATCTTTCTGAAAAATGGGGAATTTAAGTAAAAACTAAAATTATATTTACTCCACAATTTTCCACAATAATGCCTTAATCCAAATGCGAAAGCGGTCAATATAGCTAAATACAGCGGGCACCACAACAAGAGTTAGAAGTGTTGATGAAATCAAGCCACCAATAATTGCTACCCCCATTGAAGTTCTCATCGCTGCGGTTTCGCTAAAACCAATGGCTACGGGCAGGGTACCAACAATAAGCGCGATCGAGGTCATTAATATTGGACGCAGTCGCATTCTTCCAGCAATTATCAAGGCTTCGGTTCTGGATTTTCCATCGGCAATTAAGCGATTAGCAAAATCAATTAGTAAAATTGAGTTTTTACCGGAAACACTAACGAGCATAAATATTCCAAGCATAGTGAAAATATTTACCGATTCACCCGTAATATATAAGGCATAAAAGGCGCCACAAAAAGCTAAGGGCAGGGCAATTAAAATGGTAAATGGTACCACAAAAGATTCGTATAGGCTGGTTAAAATTAAGTAAATAAAGACTATTGACAAAAGCAAGGCTTGACTCATTGAACTTATCATATCTTGCATATTTTCTGAATCGCCTGAAAATGAATAGCGAATGTCATCTGGTATTTTTAATTCGCCATCACTAAATTTCTTTTCATAATCTTTTAATAAATCACCAAGTCCGATTTTA
Source organism: uncultured Rickettsia sp. (assembly GCA_964505265.1). Taxonomy (GTDB): domain Bacteria; phylum Pseudomonadota; class Alphaproteobacteria; order Rickettsiales; family UBA1997; genus CAILUF01. The sequence continues at coordinate 11,974 of CAZDGN010000019.1, read as the reverse complement.
GGAGCTAAGCTGGCAGTGATTTGAATATATCTTCCGCGATCTTGGCGGTTAATGGTGGCGGGCTCAATATCTTCCGCTGTTTCAGCAATGTCGGATAGTTTAATTAATTTATTGTTAATATTTGGTACATAAATTTTATCAAAATTATCCTTCAAGTCACGCTGATCATCTTTTAGACGAACTCGAATATCATATTCTAGACCGTTTTGACGGAGTTTAGTTGGAACATAGCCTTCAACATAGCCACGAAGTTCATCGCCAACTGCTTGCGAATTGACACCATAAAGACGAGCAGAATCTTCCTTAAGTTTAATTTTAAATTCAGGTCGAGTGGCTTTATTGCTATTATCTAAATCTTTAAGTCGCGGATCTTCTTTGAGTTTTGTTAATAACATTGAGGCATATTTTTCTAATGAATCCTTGTTAGCTGAAATTAAAAATAAATTGAAAGGTTGTCCACGAGAAGCACCGCCAGATGGGTCAAAATCTTTGACAACAGGATTGGCAAATTTAAAATCTTTAATTTGTCCCCGTAATTTTTCTTTGAAGGCTGTGGTGCTGATATTGCGTTCTTTTTTTGGCTTTAATTTTACATAAAGCTCGCCTCTTTGAGCTTGTCGAGACATAGTGCCAGCTGAAACTGCTGACAACTCAACTTCAGGATTTTTACGGACAATTTCATCAATTTTAAGTCCAACATTTGAAGTGGCATCGAGGCTTGAATCGGCGGGTAATTCAAGACTTATAGTAATTTCTCCATTGTCGCTTTCGGTCATAAAAGTTTTTGGAACTTTGGTAAAAGCAACGATACTTCCTGCAATTATTGCAATTGTTAAAAAAAGTATTTTTCCGGGATTTTTTATGGAAAATTTTAAGAGCCATTCATAACCATCCTCCATTTTGGATTGTATATAATTAAATTTTGCGATAAAGCCAGTTTTTTTCTTGTGATGATTTTTTTTATTTTGACCAGATAAATAAGCACATAATACTGGAATTATAGAGATGGCAACGATTAAACTAATTATCATTGCAAAAGAAATCGTTAGTCCAAATTGTTTAAGATATTGACCAACTATCCCTTTTAAAAAGGAAATCGGTGTGAATACCGAAATTACCACAGCACTAATGGCAACCACTGCCATCAAAATCTCTCGTGAAGAGGCGATTGAGGCTTCGATTGGCTTCATACCGCTTTCAATTTTACGATAAATATTTTCTACCACCACAATGGCATCATCGACTAATAATCCAACTGCTAAACTTAGGGCAAGCATAGTTATAACATTGATAGAAAAATCAGCTACATACATTACAATAAAAGCACCAACTAAAGTAATTGGCAATGAAATCGCAGTAATGATGGTTGCTCGAATGTCTCCTAAAAATAATAGCACCGTTAGCACTGTTAAAACTATGGCAATAATCACAGCTTCTTGAATATCAAAAATATTGCTTCGGATGTAAATGCTTGCATCTTTAGTTGAGGTAATTTGAGGATTTCCTTTCATGGAGGTAAAATCCTTCTCGATTTTTTTGATTTGTTCTTTTACCCCATCTACCGCATTGATAATATTGGCATCGGACTGGCGATAAATTGTTAAAAAAAGTGATTTTTTGCCATCAACATATGCTCTTGAGGATTCGTCTTGCAAGGTATCTTTAATTTCAGCAACATTATAGATTTTGGTTGGATTTTCGTTGGAATAAAAATTAACTAAAGTATTGTTGATTTGCTCAATTTCATTATATTCACTGGCGCTGCGAAAGACTCGTTCTTTATCGCCAACTTCTCTTTTGCCAATCGAGACATTTTGCCCAGATAAAGATAATTGACGATTAATTTGCGATAGTGAAATTTCTCTGGATTTTAATTTTTCTTGGTCAACTAAAATTTGAATTTCTCTTTTTCTTGCACCCAAAATTTCTACCATACCAACATCGGCAGTTTGTTCAAGGCGAGGACGTACAAAGTTATCAGCCAAGTCAAATAATTCCGACTCCGATAAATCGGCTTTTAAAATTACAGTCAAAACTGGCTGGTCAGCGGGGTCAACCCTACGAATCACAGGCTCTTTAATATCATCTGGAAGGCGATATTTTGCTTGATTAATTTTATCGCGAATTTGTTGCTCGGCATATTTAATATCAGTATTTTGATAAAGTTGAACGATGATTTGACTGGTATCTTTCATGCTTCGTGATAAAAGTTTTTTGATACCAGAAACCGTGCTAATTTCTTCTTCTAAAGGTTTGGTGACTAAATTTTCAATTTCCGAAGGGGCTGCACCATCATAGCGGGTTGCTACAAAAATAATTGGAATATCGATATTTGGAAATAGTTCAACATTCATTTTTTTAAATGCAATATAGCCAATCGTTATGATAGTTATCATAAGGCTGGTAATAAAGGCTGGGCGTTTTATTGAGAGCTCGGTAATATTCATCAATTTTTTTTTAAGGTTGATATAATTTTTGTTCAGCAATTAAGTCATATAATTTTTGAGCAATTTGTTGCGTATTAAGCTCGGCATTTGAAAATTCTTGTTCAAAAACTAAAATTTGGTAAGTCGATGTCCGACCTCGCGAGAGTAAATTGCGTTCATTTTCTAGCTTGGCTTTTTGTGTTGCTTCAATTTGCATTGATAATTTTAAATTTTCTTGCCAATCCTTGAAATTTTGTATCAAATTTTTCCAATCAACTTCTTGTTGCATTAATTTTTCTTGATAGGAAGTTTTATAAGAAGATGCTTGTAATCTAGCGCCGTGGCGAATATCCGCAGATACACCAATATTTAGTGGCATAGAAAATTCTAAGCCGATTTTGCCATTGGGTGCACTTCTGTCAAAGGTGGCAGAAATTGCATCCATTCGATTTGGTTCAACTTGGTTGACGGCATAGCTTGTATATAAATTTAAGGAAGGCTTATTATTTTCTTCTTCGATTTTAGCCAAAGCCAATGAAGATTGCATTTGTGCATATTTGGATTTTATATCCAGTCTATCAGAATTTCTAATTGGATTTAGTGATATATTTTGTAATTTTATTAAATCAAAATTTGTTAATTTTTCTTTTACCTCGTCACTATTGATATTTCTTGATTGGTTAAAATTACGAGCTGAAATTTTAAGAAAATTCTCCGCTTGTTTAACCGCAAGTTTTTTGCTTTCAACTATAGCTTTTGCTTGCAAAACATCGCTTTTTTCAGCCAAATTCATTTTTTCTTTTTTAATTAAATAATCTAAAATTTTATTAGCACTATTTAAAGCTCTATTTTGTATTTCAAGATTTTTTTGAGCAAAAACCAAATGCCAAAATCTTTTTTCAGCATTTACCATTTCTTCTTGACTCAAGGCTTTTGCTGATAATTGTCTTGATTCATTTTCGTAGAAACTCGCATCTTTTTTTGCTGTGGTGGTTTTTCCAAGAAAATTTTGCCAAAGCGGAATGGAAAATTCAAGCACAGGAATTGCTTGAGTATTTTTGGTGGCGAGTGGATTAGTTGTAAATCCAGGTGCTAAGCCTATATATCTTGTGTTATTGAGTGAGTAATAGATATTGCTATTAATACCAAATTCTGATTCTTGAGAAAATCCAATGCGATTATTTTGGGTTTGCACCGATTTGTATCGCAAGAATTGTAGAGCACGATTTTGCTCGGCAAAGCCTGTTTCTGTAAAGCCATATAACTTAATTGCACTGACTAATTTGGCTTTCTTTTTTAACAACTCAAAACTTTGATCGCTTTGACTTGCTTGCTCTATATTTAAATTTTTATCACGGACTTGATTTAAATATTGGTCAAGACTAAGATTGCTTGCATTTTGGGCATAAAGTTTTTGGCAAAAAAATAGTGATATAAAAATAATGGTGTATTTAAAAAATATTTTTTTCAACATGATTAAAAAATGAAATGAATAATATTTATAATAAAAACATAATTCATAAATTAGAAGAAGTATTTAAAAATTTTTCTAATAAGATGCAAATTGCCGTTGCTGTTTCTGGTGGTTGTGATTCGTTAGCATTAACCATAGCCCTAAATGAATATTGTTTAGAGAATAATATCAAGCTTTTTGCGGTTACTATTGATCATTTGATGAGAGAAAATTCTTCAACAGAAGCAAAAAAATTAAATCAAATTTTAAAAAAACTAAATATATCACATAAAATTTTTGTTTTAAATAAAAATAATTTACCAACAAAAAATATTGAAGCCAATCTTCGTCAAATGCGCTATGAAATTTTGTTTGATTTTTGCAAAAAAAACCAAATTGAATTATTATTTTTAGGACATCATCTTAATGATATTGCTGAAAATTTCTTAATTAGATTGTTTCGCGGAAGCGGATTAGACGGGCTTTCGGTCGTAAATAAAATTTCTAAAATTAATGATATTTTTTTAATTAGACCTTTTTTAGAAATCCCAAAAGATGATTTAAAACAATATTTAATTGATAAAAATATTGAGTGGTTTGAAGACGAAACCAATGAAGATGAAAAATTCTTGCGCAATAAAATTCGAAAATTTTTAGATAATTTAGAAAATGATGATTTTGATAAAAATATTATCGCCAAAAGAATATTAATGGCGTCAAGCGAAATCGAAAATGCCCGCAATATTATTGATGATTTGATAAAAAATTCTAAACAACAAATTCTTCAAAAACATAATAATTATATTTTGTTAAATAAAAATTTATTAAAAAATTTAAATCAATCAATGGCCTTAAAAATTTTAAGTGGAGTTTTGATGGAGCTTTCTGGTAAGAATTATAAGCCTAGAAAAGAAAAGCTGTTGAGATTTTATGAATATTTATGTGCTGATGGCAAAATAAAAAAACGAGAATTTTATCAATGTGTTTGTGAAAAATTTGATGAAAATAATGTTAAAATTTATTTTAAAAACTGTTAAGAATTCCAAGATTAACTCCGCGAGAATCATATTGCTTATCATTGCCACCGAAGCGATGAAGATAGCCAAATTGAAAAGCTAAATTATTGTTATATTTGTATATTAGGCTTGGTGAAATTAGGTGATGAAAATTTTTGGAAAAATCAAAATTTTGTAATTGTCGAAGGCTGTTTCGAGTTGGTGAAGTATTGCGAGTAAGGGCATAAATTAATTCGTGCGAAATCAGAAAAGAATATTTTGGTGATAAATTTATACCAGCGATAAATTTTTCTCGCAATTCATCAAAAGGATTATTAAATTTTTTGCGATAAGCCAATTCGAGCCTCATAAAATATGGTTTTGGACTTTTGATGATGTTGTTAATTAATCGTTCCGTCATGTTGTGGGCTATCAATAATCTAAGCTCGTAATCATTTTGTTTTGGCATTAAGGATAAGTTTTTGTTTTCATTATAAATACCATGAAATTTAAAAGAATTATGAATGGTAAAATTGGCATATTGGCTTTTTAAAAAGCGGTAGCGATGAAAAAATTCTGCTCCATTAAAACTATAGGCTTCACTATGATGCTGATAGCTGGACTGAACTCTGGTAAATTGAATAATTTCGCCAATCGAAGTGGTATCGTTAAGTGGAATTTCGGAAAAATTATTTAGAATTTGTCTTTTCGTTTTGCTTCCAAAAGCATGACCAGAAGTGAATGTGGCTGTAGTTTGAGACTGTATATTAAATTTTTTAGCAAATGAATTTTGACAAAAAAATAAAAAACATATTGTTATTAATTTAAATTTATTAGAAATTTTTTTTAAAAACATAATTTGCAATTAAGTGTAAAATCAAGCCAATGGAAATTCCAATCAACAAATCAGTATAAAGAGTGCCGAAAATTATTGATAAAATTACGAAAAAATGCCCTTTATTTTCTTGAAAAATATTATAAAAAAGTTTTAAATTAATCATGTTTAGAGCTACTAAAATCAACATACCAGCTAAGACACAAAGCGGTATTAAATTCAAATAACTTCCTAAAAATATGACCATAATTAACAGGGCAATTCCATGAAAAAAATTGGAAAGTTTTGAAGTGGCACCATAGCTAACATTTGCCGAACTGCGAACAATTTCGGTAATCATCGGCAAGCCACCACATAAAGCACAAAGAAAATTACCAGTGGCAACACCTCTTAGATCTTGATTTAAGTTGGTATGGGTCTTACCAATTTTATCCAAAGCAATTGACGATAAAATAGTTTCAATGCTAGCAACTGCATATATGGTAAAAACTGAAATCCAAAATTTAAATGTTAAAATTAAATCAAAATTAGGAAAGTTAAAGGCTTCCTTTAGATTTGGCGAAATATTTATAAAATTATTGGCGTTTGGATGAGAAAATTGTGCAAATAAAAAATGCTGATTATTTTTTAAATCTATAAATTGCGCAAGAGCAATTCCAATGAATATTACCAGCAAGTAAATCGGTATTAGCTTAAATATTTTATGTTTTTTTTCTAAAAAATTTTTCCAAAATAATATTAAAAAAATTACCATTATGCCAATCATAAAATTTTCAATTTGCATCCCTAAAATTGCCGATGGAACAAATTTAAAAAGCTCTAAAATTGAAACCTTTTGCGGTTGATAATTGGTTAAAATAAAAAATTGCTTTAATAGAACAATCAAGCCAATAGACATCATCATACCACGAATAATATATTCTGGAAATTTTCGCATCAAATTACACAATTTAGTGAAGCTAGTAATGAATTGTAAAGATGAGGCAATAGCAACAGCACCCAGAGTATATAGATATCCCTGAAAATTATCGCCATTACCAAGTCTTTCAACTGAATCAAGAATTATAACTATTAAGCCAGCTGCGGGACCATTGATTGCTAATTTATTTCCGCTTATTTGTGAAACTAAAACACCACCGATTATTGCAGTAATAATGCCTGACATAATCGGAAAAGATGAGGCACTGGCAATTGCTATACATAAGGGTAGGGCAATGAAGGAAACTAGGATTCCTGATAAAAAATTAACCTTTAAATTAAATGTCATAAGCCTTAAAAAATATAATTAAATTATTGATATAAAAACTAAAAAGAATATTTAAAAACATTGCAATAATTATGGTAAGTTTCATAGTAAAAGGAGTGTGGATTTTTAAGGAAATATTTTCTTTTTTCCCAAAGAATGCTGATTTAAAAATTGGAAAAATGTAGAAAATATTGATAATGCTTCCACAAATTAAAAAAATTAATGCCGAATAATGATGAGTTTTTAATTCTGAATCAATCATTAATTCTTTTCCAAAAGAGCCGGGAAGATAAGGGACGCCAATTATTGAAGCTCCGCAAAAAGTTAAACATATAATCCAAAATTTCATATGAGGAGCCATTTTTCCAGCCTCTTTAGTGCTATGAATATCGTAAATGTTGCTAAAAATTCCAGCCAAAAAAAACAAAGTAATTTTACATAATGAATGAGATATTATGTGAAGGACGGCACCCATAACCGATATTTTGGTGGCTATAAATGTTGAGGATAAAATATAAGAAAGTTGACTTATTGTTGAGTAAGCAAAGCGGTATTTTATTTTGGTGGTTTTGTAGGCTCGATATGCAGAATACACGGCGGTAAAGCCACATAAATAGAATATCCAGCCTCCAGTTGAAAAATTATCAGTTAGGCTTTTGGTAAAGTTTAAAGAAAAAATATAAACTACGATTTTAATTACCGCAAGCGAACCCGACTTAACTGCTGCAACCGAATGCAAGAGTGCACTTACTGGAGTTGGTGCTGTGGTTGATCTTGTAATCCAATTATGAAATGGTAAAACGCAGTTTTTGCTGATGCCAAAAATTATTAACAGAAATAAAAAACTAGCCAAATTTTTGTGATTATTCCAATCATTATGATTTTGTGAAGATAATTCAGTAGAATAGTCATAATATTTAAAAATAAAAATTATTGGTAAAAATAATATTAAAGAAGTGCTTATGTGGGTGAAAAGATATAGTTTGTGTGCTTTTTGAGTAGATTTGTTAATTTTAATTAAAAGCAATGGGGCAGTGTAAATTATCATTAAAAAATAAAACAAAAATAATGTTTCAAGATTTGCCGAATAGCAGTTGGCATATGCAAACATTATGGCTATGAAAATGTTAAAAAAGAATTTATTTTTATTTTCAAAATATTGTGGATGCTTAAAATATGAGTGTGAATAAAGTATGGTCAACAATAAAACTGTGCTAATTAGAATACCAAAAAAATATGAATAAATATCGCAACTAAATTTTAGAAAAATAAAGCCTAAATCAATACTAAAAATCTTGTCAGAAATTCCGATATTTATTGCACTTTCGATGCATAAAATGCTAATTAAAATTTGTATCCAAAAAAAGAAATTATAATGCTTTTTATTTAAAAAACATAGCTGCGATAGAATTAGTGGTAAAATTAATAAAATTGCGATATTTTTTTCCATAAGTTTTTGGTATTAAAAATTTTATGCAATCAAAATAAAATACTAATGCTTAAGAAAGCCTTAAGAAAATTAATTTTTAAAAAAATCAATAATAACTTTGGTTTTACCAGATTTATTTAGGAAACATATTTTACCCTTATGAATTTCGGTGATGTTCTTGATAATATTTAATCCAAGACCGCAACCTTCGATATTTTTGGTTTTTGGTGAACGATTTGCTCGATAAAATTTATTAAATATTTTATTTTGATCTTCGTTGCTTATATCTTCGCTGGAATTAATTATTTCAATTCTTAAATTATTTTTTAGAGAGTAAAAATTTAGCTCAATTATATGGTTTTCGATTGAGTATTTTAAGGCATTATCAATTAAATTTTTTAATAAGATTTTGAAAAAGACTTTATGAATTTTTAAAATAATTGGTGAATTTTTTGGAAAAAAATTCATTTCAATAGCAATTTTATTCTTTATAGTTTTCTCAAGTTCCAAAATTATTTCCTCAACAATTGGTTTTAAATCATAATTTTTAAAATTATTTTTATCAATTTCACCCTCAATCCTTGATAATATTAAAATTTGATTTATTAAGTGGTTGGCTCTGTCAACTCCAGATATTAATTGGTTAAAATTAAGTGGTTTGTTATTTAAAAAATTATTTTGCAAAATCTCGGCTTGCAATCGAATTGCGGTTAATGGGGTTTTAAGCTCGTGAGCTGCATAGTTTGTAAAATTTTTTTCATTTTGTAAAGTTTTTTGGAGTTTTAGCATTAATTCATTAAAAGATAAAATTAAAGGCCGTACCTCACTCGGATATGATTTTGTAGATAGTTCCTGAAATTCGATTAATGAAAAACTTTTTAGTTTTTGACTAAAATTATGAATTGGTTGAAGTTCGTTCTTAACAATTTTTATGATTGAGCCAATAATTAAAAAAGAAGATAAAAATATTACAAAAAATACCGTTGTAGTGATTTCTAAAATTAGATTTCTTCTAATTTCATAATTTTCGTAAATAACGATTTTGAATTGGTTTGAGTCATTGGAAAATGCAAATTCTCGCCAATATTTATCAAAAAAATTAACATTAGAAAATCCGTCCTTATTTGGGTATGGAAACACAAAATTACTGTCCGAATTATAAAGTAAATTTTTATTGTGCCAGATTTGAACAATAATTTCGTAATCATAGCGATTATAAAATTTTTGATGAAGGATTTTTTCTAAATTTTCAGTTTGATTATTGTGATTAAAATTTTTTGACAATTCAAAAAGAATGATACTAGATTTTTTTAGCTCGGCATCAAATACTTTGTTGATTTCATTTTTTGCAATAAAATAAGTTACTAAAACAATTATGACAAAAATCAGAGATAAAAATATATTGAGCTTTAAAATTAATTTGTTAGCAATCGAGTTTTGGTTTTTCATAGTTTGTAGCCAAAGCCTCGAATGGTTTTGATGGTGGAATTATTAGTTTTTTTTCGAATATTGTGAATATGAACTTCGAGAGCATTACTTTCGATTTCATTGTCAAAGTTATAGAGTAAATTTTCTAAATTATTTTTGGAAATGGGTTTGTTGTTATTTTCAACCAAATTCTTTAAAATCATATATTCCTTAGGGGTTAATTCAATTAATTTTTCACCAAAAAATACCTGTTTTTTGTCTGTATTGATTAAAATATCGTTTGCAAAAATAATATTATCTACCAATCCAAGATTTCTTCGGTGAAGAGATTTGATTCTGGCAATTAACTCTTTGGAATCAAAGGGTTTTGAGAGAAAATCATCAGCACCAAGATCTAAACTCGATACTTTGTTTTCAACCGAGTTATTAGCGGAAATTACGATGATTGGAATAGTGCTTCTTTTATGGCGAATGTCTTGGATAATGTGTTTAGCATTGATATCTGGAAGGTTTAAATCTAGGATTATAATATTAAAAAGATGGTTGCAAAGAGCTAGTAAACAAGATTCACCATCTTCAAACCAGTCGACTACAAAATTATTGAATTCAAGTATTTGTTTTAGAGATTCTCCTATAATCTTATCGTCTTCAATTAATAAAATTCTCATAAAATTGTTGTTAAAAATTCAAATAATTATTAAAATTAAATAAATCATAAGTTAAAAAAAATTAAAATGAAACTTGCTAACAATAAAATTGAACATTATTTAAATAATATATCTAATGAAAAAATTGCTGGTTGTTTGTTATATGGTGCAGAAGCAACAATTTCTAGATATCGCTTCGAGTTAATTGCCAAAAAAATAGTTGGCGATCTTTCCGATCCATTTTTAGTAACCGAAATTACCGGTGATAAATTAAAAGAAAATAGCGGAATTATTGCGGATGAATTTTATTCAATTCCGATGTTTGGTGGTAGAAAATTAATTATGATTCGAGATGGCGACCGTTCAACAATTTCAGGGGTTGTGGAAGGGTTAAAGATTTTATTTTTAGACCCAAAATATGGACGCAAAAGCGATAACTTTATTTTAATTTTAGCTGGAGATTTAGAAAAAACTTCATCATTACGCAAGCTAGTCGAAGATGCTCAATTCATGATGGCAATTGCGTCATATGAAGAAAATCAAATCACAATTAAAAATTATATTAGCGATATTTTTAATGAAAAAAAGATTCAAGCAGATAAAAAAATAATTGATGAATTATACAAAAACTTCGGCAAGGACCGGCAATATATTATCAATGAAATCAATAGAATCGAGTGTTTTTTGGGTGAAGAAAAAAATCTTACTCTAGAAATTTATCAGAAATTATCCTCAATATCAAATGAAGATGATTTGCAAAATTTTGCAATTGAATTTGCCAATAAAAATTATGAATTATGTTATGAGCTAGCGAGTAAAGCCTTTGAACACAAGGATGAATCGGTAATGCTAGTTCGTTATTTAATTATTTATTTTCAAAAATTATATAATGCAAAAATCGCTTTAGAGCATAATAAAAGCTCAATCGAAGATTTAATTAAGGCAGGACAAATATTTTTTAAAGTGGAAAATGATTTTCGACGACATTTACAAAATTTATCAACAAAATTTATTTGTAAAATTTTGCAAAGTTTTGAAAATTTAGAGATAAATTTAAAAAAAGGTGATATGCCGTCGAGGCTTGTGTTTCTTGCATATATCAGGGGCTTTATTGTTAAAAAAAGAGGTGTCTGAAAATATTTTAAAATAAATGCTTGACACTTTGAAAAAATAAAACTAAAATTTTTGCTCCTTAATTTTGGTTTAATTAAATGTTTTAAATATAAAAACTTTAAAATAAATTAAATAAAAAGTTAGGAGTTTTGTTTTAAAATATATTTAAAACAAAATCTACATCGTGAATATTTAGTTGTATAATTATGCAGTTATAGGATTTTTAAAATCCTGTAATTTATTTTAAGAAAAAATAAAGGCGGTAGTTAGTGTTTATAGACTAACTCTCTTTATTTTAGGTCTTTAATGTCAGATTCTAAAGAGAAATAAAGTCCAGACAAATTCTCAACTTGAGAGTTTGATCCTGGCTCAGAACGAACGCTGGCGGTATGCTTAACACAT
>CAZDGN010000018.1:0-32994 GCA_964505265.1 uncultured Rickettsia sp. | reverse complement strand
GAGCTTGATCAAAAAATCATCGAAAAAATGGCGATTGATGAAGAATTTATTTTAACCATCACCGCAAATGGTTTTGGAAAACGCTCTTCGGCCTACGAATATCGTATTACAAATCGAGGTGGATCTGGTATAACCAATATCATTACCTCAAAACGAAATGGATTAGTTGTGGCAAGTTTCCCAGTTGAAAGCAAGGATCAAGTGATGATTATCACTGACAAGGGCACTTTAATTCGCACCGAAATTGGCACTGTTCGTATTAGTGGTCGCAATACCCAAGGGGTAACCTTAATTAAAACTAAAGACGAAACTGTGGTTTCTGTGGCTAGAATAGCTCATACCGGCAATAAAGATGTCGATGAAGCGGAAACTGGCGAAGAAGCAACTGATGATAATTCCGAACAAATTTCATCGCCACAAAGTTAGATAGGATTTTTATTCTTCATTGAAAAAATTAAATAAAAAATTGATAAATATAAGTTAAAATTATGCCATCTCTTGCCAAAAACTTATATTATTTGCTATTAGCATCAACATCTTTAGCGGGTTTGATAGTTGCCGATAAAAAACACACATCTCCCGCTAATGAAATTTTAAGGTCTAACGATTGCATTTTTTCTGGAAACGAAATTCGTGATTCAAAAATATGTAATGGTAAAGTAACAAAGGCAACAGGAGGAGAGGTGGCATGGGTTCATGATGATATTTTAAGAAAATTTGGGTTAGTAAGTGAAAATGTTCCAGAGTTAGAAAAAATAGTTGTCAAAATTAAGCCTGATGGCTCGAATCCAGATGAATATTTAACAGATATTGTTGGTCAAATGCGAGAAGAGCAAAATGTTGAGATTTTAGGTTAATATCAAAGATATGGTTATGTTGAAGAAAACTGGCAAAGTTTTTTAAAGGCTTCGATGCTTGGAGTTGGGATCACTGACCTTATTTATAATCCAAATAATATAGTTATATTAAATAATCAGATAACAGTTATAGATGTAGATTCAATGTCATTACCAATAATACCATATAAGGAATTTTCTAAATTATTTGGTATTGAAGAGGATGATATTAGAATTGAGGCAAAAAAATTTTTTGAATCATCTGAATATACTGAATTAATGACAAAAAAACTTGAATTAATTGAGAGATGTAGCGGAAAAGATTCGCCAATATATCGTCAATATAAAAAATCTTTTGATGATATTGGGAGGCACATTGTCCATCAAGAATCACATGCACAGATGGGTTTTTATTTTGGCAATATTAGAGAAGTTAAAATTGATGGCGAAGGAAAAATATCGTTTAAGGCAAATTTTTCTCCAATCTATAAGGAGGCTGCGAATTTACAAGACGAGTTTCCAAAAACATTTTCATATCCTAGCATAACACCTTTACTTTGCGGTGTAAATCCAGTTTTGAATCCTAAAAATTCTACTAAAGAATTATAAAAATAGATGTAGTAATTTTTAAAAAAATTAAATTAAGAGACTTGTTTTAGAAAGTAAAAATAAATATTAACTTATATTTGCTTTTTTTCTAAAATCTTAAAACAGTTGAAGTCGTATCGTTTTGAATTAGTTTCTGATGTTGTGCAACTCCGATTTGAGTTTTAATTTCAGTTTGTGGTGATATAAAATTATCCGACTCTAATGAATCCACAAATAAATGTTTTTTTGATATTGGCGTTGATAAATCATCCGCAATAATTCTTTTTTGTCCAACTCTAGGGGAGGTTGATCCATCAATAGCTTTTAAAATTCTTAATTCGTTATCTGAGGTTTCCGCTCCAGTTTTTTCAAATAATCTGACCTTAGATTTTAGTAGTATGTCATCAATTTGTTTTGCTAAAAAATTATCTAAAGCACTCTCTGTATCTAGAGAATCTTTTAATTTATGTAAATTTTTAAAAGCTTGAATTTTAAGTTGAGTTTTAAATTCCTTAAACTTATCCATAAGCTCCGGAGACATCGGTGAATTTGTTGAATTTTCTGCAAAAAATCTTAACAAAATCATATCGGATTTAAAAACACAATTACCACGGTTTTGATTTTTTGTTAAAACCGATTGATTTTGGGTAAGATCAGAAAATTTTTGCTTACCAATAGTTGTATCTTTGAGTTTTCTTTGAATAAAATCTGCATTTTTATTTTCAAATTGACTCATAAAATCTTCAAGCAAGTCGTGACTAAATTCTAGTTTTTCATTTAATTTATAGGTTCTAGCACCAAAGATGTTGCCATTAGAATTCATAGCTGAACTCAACCAGCTCCCATCAATATAAGAAATAGCATTAATTTTATCTTCCAAGTCCAAATGAAAAATAAAAAAAGATGAATGATCGGTTAAATCTGAGTCAAAAACATAAAATTTATTACCATTAAAAATAAATGGTTTTTTACAATCATTAATACTGCGATTAAGCTCTAATTGTAGATTTTGAAAAAAATCCTTTGGATTTTCTGATTGCATAATTGATCTATCAAGTAAACTTCTAAAGAAAATTTCTTTTGTTCCCACATTGCCAAAAATAGCTAAATTTAATAGCATAAAATTATCAAAAAAAGTTTTAATATTGTTAGTCTCATCTTCTCTGAGCTTGGTTTTACTCTTGAAAAATTCCTGATAAATTTGATTAAGTGCATTAAGTGAATCATCTTTTATTCTATATACATTTTCAGATTCACAAAATTTTTTTATAGCTTTCAAAAAAATATCCTCCCAATCTATCGGCTTTGATTTACACTCCAATTCATCTTCTTTAAAAAAATCAAGGATAACTTTTAGACTTTCATGCTTTGCTTTACTTGAGGCAAAGGATAATGGACTTGCATTATCATTAAAATGTTCGCGATTTAATTCATTTGGTTCAAAATTTAATATCGCTAAAACTGCAATTGGATTATCTAATGAAATTGCATAAAAAATTGGATAATGATGGTCAATATTTTTAGTATCAAGAAGAGCCTCTTCTTTTTGAAGTAATAAATTTAAAACCTCAATTTTATTATGCTTTATGGCAAAAAAAATAGGGCTCATTCCTGTTTCTGGGTCTTGTAAGTCAATTAAATCAGGGTTTGAGTCTATAGCCTTGGATAATTCTTCTAATTTATTTTCTACAATTAGGTTAAAAAAGTTTGCTTCTAAGATTTGTTTTTTATGGGTAAGGCTCTGCATTTAATACTTATATTAATTATTAATATAAATATTAAATTATAACATAAAAATTAAATAACAATAGTTAATGCTTAACATTAAATCATGTTTTTAAATAATAATTTAAGATAAATATTTTCTTTGATAAAATCTGCAAAAAAAGGAAGTTAAATATTAGTAGCGTTTAAAGTTTTTTAGATTCTTAGGCAAAATAATCAAGGTTAATTTGTTGTTTTTAAGTGGTGCATTTTTTATGGGTAAGACAACTAAATCTCTTCCTCATAATTTAATAGCTCCAAATAGAGGCGAGGTTGTTAAGTTGTTGGATGATATTTAAATAAAAAATTAGGGGAAAATTTGGAATTATAGGATTGTTAAGGTGCTAATATATCTGGTATAAATAAAAAATTATAAGAGGTTATTTAAGCCTAAATAGAACAATTTATTTTTTGGATTTTTTTTGACGAGGGTCGAAATATAAAAGGATTGGAGCTGAGATATAAATTGAAGAATAGGTTCCAACTAAAATTCCAAAAAAAGTAGCCATACTAAAACTAAAGAGAGTGTCGCCACCAAATAAAATTAGTGCTAATAAAGAAATTAAGGTAGTGCCTGAAGTTAAGATGGTTCTGCTTAAGGTTGAGTTGGTGCTGGAATTTATGAGTTGTGTTAAATCCATTTTTTGGTTTAAAACTAAATTTTCACGGATACGATCATAAATAACCACCGAATCATTTATTGAATAGCCAATAATTGTTAAAATTGAAGCAATTGAAGTTAGATTAAATTCTAAGCCAGTAATGGCAAAAAAACCAAGGGTTAAGGCAGTATCATGAATTAGGGCAAAAATTCCGCCTAAACCAAATTGCCAATCAAAGCGAATCCAAATGTAAATCATTATAAAAACGAATGATAAAGCTAGTGACAGCGAGCCTTTAAAAATAAGTTCTGATCCCACTTGCGGACCAACAAAATCGACTTTGCGATATTCAATATTTTGATAGTTTTGATTGAGAAGTTCTTGAATTTTTTTGATTTGACTCGATTGATCATCGCTGGTTTTTGATATTCTAATTAAAATATCGTAATTTCCATTTTGTTTTTCGCTTTCATTGGGGGTGGTTTCTTGCCCCTTGGTTTCTTGCCCCTTGGTTTCTTGGATTTGTAAATCTTTGATTGAGCTAGATAAAAGTTCGCGGATTTTTGAGATTTCAGGTTTTTCGTTGAAGCGGGCCTCGATTAAAACCCCACCAGCAAAATCAATTCCAAGATTTAAACCCTTAATGCAAACTAAAGCAATTGAGCCGATGATGCAAATTATCGAAAAAATTAAAGCAAAATTATGAATTGACATAAAATCAATTTTGGTATTGCTAAAAATTTTGCGGAATTTGCGCAGTGAAGACATGAAAATTTGTTAATTTAAAATTAACCTTTTTTAATTTTGCGAATAGCGCTGGCAAGCCTAGATAACTTTCTTGAAGCAGTGTTAAGTTTTAAAACTTTTTTGGTTACACCTTTCATAATTTCTGGTTCAAGAGCTTTGAATGCTTCACGAGCTTTGACTTCGTCACCAGTTTTGATGGCACCATCAACTTTTTTGATAAAGGTGCGAATACGATTGATTCTAGAGGTGTTAACGATATTTTTTCTTTCGCTAGCGCGAAAAGCTTTTTTTGCAGATTTAGTATTAGCCATAATTTAACATTAATTTTAAGATAAAAATTTAAGGCTAATGATTTTAATTAAATAATTTTTTATAGCAAGAATTTTGTTTATTAATTAAAAATTTCAAATTATTAAAGATTTTATCAAAAACTTAGCATATAATTTTTTTGCCCATTTGCATTTGCAAAATTTCTGGAATGTTGATTGAGCCATCAAAATTTTGATAATTTTCTAAAATAGCTACTAAAGTGCGTCCAACCGCAAGGGAAGAGCCGTTTAAGGTGTGGGCAAAAACATTTTTTCCTACGGAATTTTTATATTTAATTGAGGCTCTGCGAGCTTGGAAATCGCCACAATTTGAACAGCTTGAAATTTCTCGATATTTATTTTGTGAAGGCATCCAAACCTCAATATCATAAGTTTTTTGTGAACAAAATCCCATATCGCCAGTGCATAACAAAATTTTACGATAAGGCAATTCAAGTTTTTGTAAAATTTGACAAGCGATATTGGTCATTCTTTCATGTTCTTGATTTGACTGCTCTTGAGAAGTGATGGATACTAATTCAACTTTTTTAAATTGATGTTGGCGAATCATGCCTCGAGTGTCGCGACCTGCAGATCCAGCTTCTCGGCGAAAACATGGGGTGAGGGCGGTGAAACGAATTGGTAAATCTAAATTTGTTAAAGTTTTTTTGGCAACTAAATTTACTAGCGAGACTTCGGAAGTTGGAATTAGCCAGTAGCCATCAGTGGTAACAAAGGCTTCCTCAGAAAATTTAGGCAATTGCCCGGAAAATTTCATTGCCTCGGATTTAACTAAATTTGGTGGCGAAATTTCGGTGTAGCCATTTTCTAAAGCAAAATCTAGCATAAAATTTGCTAATGCTCTCTCTAATCTGGCTAAATCTGCGCTTAATGTAGAAAATCTTGCACCAGACATTAATGATGATTGTTCAAAATCCAGCATTTTGAGTACTTCACCGAGTTCATCATGCGGTTTTGGCTGAAAATCAAAAACTCTTGGCTTTCCATATTTTTCAATTTCTAAATTATCATTTTCATCGATTCCAATTGGCACATCATCGCTTGGCAAATTTGGAATATTGAGTAAGATTTCTTGTAGCTCTTCATCAATGGTAAAATCTTGTTCCAAAGTTGTTAATTCGGAATTAATTTTTTTAGATTCATTCAATAAATCAGTGGCGTCGCCTTGATTTTTTTTGACTATGGCAATTTCTTGAGCAATTTTATTTCTTTTGGCTTGTAATTCTTGAATTGAAAAGATTTTTTGACGATTTTTCTCATCAAGATATAAAATTTTTTCACTACGAAGAGGGTTGCCACGAGACTTCATGGCGTCGTCAAATTTTTGTGGATTTTCGCGAATTAATTTTAAGTCAATCATAATTATATTTGGTCGAGTCGTTTTTTTCCTTTAAAGCCGCCAGCAATTCCAGTTCTTGAAGCTGTTGTTAAGCCATAATTTTCAAGGATTTTAAGGGATTCTTCAATTTCAAATGAAGTGCCAATAATTTCAAAAACCGAAGAATCTTCTTCGCTATCAATAATCTGTGAACGGAAATTTTTTAAATTTTCGATGGCTTGTTGTAATTGATTTTTATCGCAAATAATTTGTGCTAAACAAAGTTCTCTTTCAATATAATCATTGTTTTTGGTTAGCTCGGCTGCATAATGAACTGGCACAATTCGACATAACAATTTACAAATTAAATCGATGGTTTTGTCGGTACCAAAGGTAGTGATGGTAATTCTTGATAATTTTTTGTCCTTTGAAACTGGGGCAACGCTTAAGGTCTCGATATTATAGCCCCGAGCGGAAAATAATTCTACTACTCGGGCTAGAGCTCCGAATTCATTGTCAATTAAAACGGCAATCACATGTCTTTTTGAAATTTCGGTCATAAGCTATACGGCGTTAATATCTTTTGTTATATATTGCTTGGCTTGGCTTCCAAGTAAAATTTCGTTGTGAGCCGAACCTGCTGGTATCATTGGAAATACATTTTCCGCCTTATCAACGAGGCAATTAAATAGAACTGGCCCTCGATGATTGAGCATTTCAAGAATTTTTTCATCGAGCTTAGCTGGGTTATCACACTCAATTCCTTTGATACCAAATGATTCTGCTAGTTTCATAAAATCTGGAAGCGATTCCATATAGGATTGGCTTTCACGTTTTTCATAAATCAATTCTTGCCATTGACGCACCATTCCCATATAACGATTATTAATGATAAAAATTTTTACAGGAAGCTGATATTGTTTGATGGTGCATAATTCTTGCATATTCATTAAGAAGCTGGCATCACCGCTTACACAAATAACTAAATCATTTGGATTGGCAATTTGGGCACCAACTGCAGAAGGAACTCCGTAGCCCATAGTTCCAAGTCCACCAGAAGTGAGCCATTTTTTTGGTTGATTGAATTGAATATATTGTGCACTCCACATTTGGTGTTGTCCGACATCAGTTGAAACAAAGGGCTCAGCATCTTTGGTTAGGGCATTGAGTCTTTGCAAGGCATATTCTGGCTTGATGGTTTTTTTGGATTCCTCAAATGATAAGGATTTAATGGCTTGCCATTGCTTGATTTGAGTCCACCATTCTTTAATTTCTTTGGAGCGATTACCGATTTTGCGACGCTCTAATTCGTTGAGAATTTCGATAATTGCAGTTTTTGCATCGGCATTTATAGCGACATCGACTTTGATGATTTTGTCGATAGAGCATTGGTCAATATCGATGTGAATTTTTTTAGAATTTGGTGAGAATCCAGAAACTCTACCTGTTACGCGGTCGTCAAATCGAGCGCCAATATTAATCATTACATCGCAATCATGCATTGCCATATTGGCTTCGAAGGTGCCGTGCATTCCAAGCATACCAATAAAATGATGGTCAGAAGCAGGGAAGGCACCAAGTCCCATTAGAGTGTTAGTGATTGGAAATCCTAAATGTCGAACTAATTTTGTAAGTAATTTACAAGCCTCATCTCCAGAGTTGATAACTCCGCCGCCGACATAAAAAATTGGTTTTTTTGCTGATAAAATTAAATCTACTGCATTAGAAATATTGTCGTGATTTAAGGAGAATTTATTTTTTTTAAGTTGATAAGATTTGCGATTAATAATCGATTTGCCTAAATAAATTCCATAGCTGTTTTGTATATCTTTTGGAATATCGATTAAAACTGGCCCTGGGCGATTAGTGCGGGCAATATGAAAGGCTTCATGAATTATATAGCCCAAATCATTTACATCTTTAACCAAATAATTATGCTTAGTACAAGAGCGAGTTAAGCCCGTAATATCAGCTTCTTGAAAGCCATCAGTTCCGATAACGCTGGTAGCTACTTGCCCCGAAAAGCAAACCAATGGAATCGAGTCCATCTGGGCATCGGTAAGACCGGTTATGGCATTGGTAGCGCCTGGACCTGATGTTACGGTGATAACCCCAACCTTGCCTGTCGAGCGAGCATATCCTTCGGCAGCATGTGAAGCCGCTTGTTCGTGGCGAGTTAGAATATGAGTAATTTGATTTTGTAAAAATAGGGCATCATAAAAAGGTAAAATTGCTCCACCTGGATAACCAAAAATAGTATCGACACCTTCATTTATCAATGCTTTAACGATAATTTGAGCACCAGTTAATTTGTTAGTTTCTGCGAGTTTATGCATTTTTTTGTAAATTGTGAACTTGAAATCGTTGAAAATTAAATTTAAAATTATACCCCTTTAAAATTTCTCTTCAAGCAAAAAATTGAATTTGATTTTAAGGATTTAATTTATAAGATGACCTAAAATAAAAATTAAACTTTATAAATCATTAATTGTTAATTTAAAAAATTACTCTAAAAATAATAACTTACTACAATGAAAATAAATATTGAAAAAATTTTAAAATCACTTCCTCACCGCTATCCAATTTTATTGGTTGATAAGGTCGTAGAGCTTGAGATTGGTAAATCTATTACTGCAATTAAAAATGTAACTTTTAACGAACCGCATTTTTTAGGACATTTTCCTGATCATCCAATTATGCCAGGCGTATTAATTATCGAAGCTATGGCTCAAGCTGGAGCATTAATTGTAACTCTAGGCGAAGATTTCAAGTCAGAGGAAAATCTAGTGTATTTTATGTCAATTGAATCGGCGAAGTTTAGAAAGCCAGTTGTTCCAGGGGATGTTTTGGAACTTAAGGTTGAGGTTATTCATAATCGTGGCTCGGTTTGGAAATTGTTAGGAAATGCTTTTGTTGATGGTGTTAAAGTTTCGGAAGCAGAATTTTCTGCGATGATTGTAGAAAAAGAAAAGAAAATTGTATAATTTATGATTCATAATACAGCAATAATCCATTCTAATGCCAAAATTGCCGATGATGTTGAAATCGGTCCTTATGTAATAATTGGAGATAAAGTAAAAATAAATTCAGGAACCAAAATCAAAAGCCATGCGGTTATTGAAGGTGATTGCGAAATTGGAAGGAACAACATAATTTATCCATTTGCAACAATTGGAGTAGATCCGCAAGACTTAAAATTCAATGGCGAAGATTCTAAATTGATTATTGGCGACAATAACAAAATTCGTGAACATGTTACCATTCATCGTGGCACAAAAGATGGTGGAATGATTACAAAAATCGGAAGCAATAATTTATTGATGGTTGGAGTTCATATCGCTCACGATTGTTTAGTTGGTGATAATGTAATTTTGGCAAATAATGCCACTCTTGCAGGTCATGTGCAAATTGAAAATAATGTGGTAATAGGCGGTTTATCGGCGGTTCACCAATTTGTTAGAATTGGCAAGGGAGCAATGATTGGTGGAATGTCAGGAGTTGAAAGCGATGTAATTCCTTTTGGCTTAGTTATGGGGGAAAGGGCATTTTTAGCTGGTCTAAACTTGGTTGGTCTAAAAAGAAATAATTTTTCACGAGAAGAAATTCATGCTTTGAGAAATTATTTTAAGGAAGTTTTTTTAGAAAATATCGATGAAAATTTTAGTGCCAGAGCCAAAAAAATTGCCGAAAATTTCGCAGAATTTGGTTTAGTTAGTGAGGTTATAAAATTTATTAATTCAGAAACCTCGCGTTCATTTTGTCAACCAAAAAACCAAAAATAAATGCTTAGAGAAATTTGTCTAGATATAGAGACCACAGGCTTGGAGCCTAGAGATGGTCATAAAATTGTAGAAATTGCCTGTTTTGAGTTAATTGATAAAGTTAAAACCGGAAAATATTTTCATAGCTATGTTAATCCGCGCCGAGATATGCCAGATGAGGCTTTTCGTATACATGGAATTTCTGGAGAATTTTTAAAAGACAAGCCAATTTTTGATTTAATTGTCGATAAGTTTTTGAATTTCATTGGTGATGATATTATCGTTATCCATAACGCTCCTTTTGATAGCAAATTTTTAAATTTCGAATTGAATTTGGTGCAAAAGAAGCCACTAAATATGAGTAAAGTTATTGACAGCTTGGTTTTGGCACGAAAAAAATTTCCCGGATCGCCAAATTCGTTAGATGCACTATGTAAAAGATTCAATCTTGATTTGTCAAAAAGACAAAAGCACGGTGCCTTAATTGATACTGAGTTGCTTTGCGATGTTTATATTGAATTAATGGGGGGTGCTCAAGGTGGCTTTGGTTTTGAAAATGATAATACTTCTAAAAGAGAACAACTTAAATCCGCAGAAAATTCATTGCACAAAAAAGTCGCTAGAAAAGATAAACCCATCGTCGAAGCCCGTGATTATAGTCCAACTATCCAAGAATTAGAGGCTCATCAAGAATTTATCAAAAAAAATTTTAAAGAAAGTTATTGGAATTATTAAAAAATAAATTCTATAATTTATTTGCTACCAAAATTTTTTATAATCACCATTGATGCAAACCCAAAAATCTTATTCTAATTTCCTCGACTTTTTTGCAAGGTCTTTTTTAATTCTCAAAAATAATTTTTCTTGTGCCGAAATTCTTCAGCAAGAAATTACCAATTATTTCTTTTATTCGATTGTAATTTTCATCACTGGAACCTCTTATTATCTGTATTTTCAAGTGAATTGTGATAAATTTTTCCCTGTTATTATTTTAATTTTTATTTATGTTTTAATATTTTGTTTATTGAGTTTTTGGTTGGGTGAAAATATTTTGTTAAAAGCGTTAATAATTTTTATTTTAGGAATTTTTTATGGCAAAATTTATTTTCATTATTTTAGTAAAGACAAATATTATGAACATAAATTTTATATAAATTCGACTGCAAAAATTATAGATATTAAGCCATTTTATAATAGCCAAACTCGGCAGGTGGGAGCTAATATTTTACTAAAGAATCTTGAGTTGAAAAAAATGGAATTTTTGCCAAATAAAAAGACTGTTAAGAAATTTCAAAAATCCAAAAAACCAAAAAAGAAAAAGACCAAAAACTCAAAAAAATCTACAAAGAAAATTTTAAAAAAATCTAAAAATTCATCAAAAAAACTTAAGAAAATTGCCAAAAAAATTTATAAAAATTACCTAAATGTAAATAATTATTTGGAAATTGATAGGCAATTTATTGATTATAAAAAATTTTATAACCAACCGCCTTGGATTGTTAAAAATCAAGATTTGGTATTAGAAAATCCGCCACGAAAAATGAGTCTAATTTTAAGTAAATATTCAGGACAATATCAAATAAATGATATAATAAATTTTAATGCCCTAATTTCGCCGATGACTAAGCGAGAATTTAGTAAAAATTTTAATCCAGAATTCGATGCAATGGCAAAAAATATTGGTGCCTTTGGCTATTTTGTTAAATTTCCACAAATTTTACAACGAGAAAAAATCAATAATTTCAATGAATATATTTTACAAAAAAGAATAGTTATTTCTCAAAAGATTCAGAATTTTTTGCCAGCAGATTCGGCTTCAATAGCGATTGCCTTATTAATTGGCGAACAAAAATTTATTGCCAATGATATATTGCAAAATATCCGTAGGTCAGGTTTGTCGCATTTGATGTCGATTTCGGGCTTTCATCTATCTTTGGCGAGTGCGATATTTTTTGTAGCTATACGATTTTTTTTGGTCAATATTGAATTTGTTGCCCTAAGGTTTGATATAAAAAAAATATCAGCAATTTTTGCAATTTTAGCTAGCTTTATTTACTTAAAAATCGCTAATGCACCAATACCAGCTCAACGGGCAATGATTATGGTTTGGATGGCGATGTTTGCACTGTTATTTGATAGAAGATTTAATGCTATAAGAGCATTATTTTTTGCCTTAATTTTGTTAATTCTGCTTAATCCCTTGGCGATTTTTCAAGTGAGTTTTTTGTTATCATTTTGTGCGGTTTTAATTATAGTTTGTTATTATCAAAATTGGCGACTTAAAATTTTCCCTGATGCTAATTTGCAACTTGAGCATAAATTTATCACTGGTGTTTTAAGTAAAATTCGACTTTATTTCATTGAAATTTTGTTTCTAACTTTGGTAATTCAGTTAGCAACTTTGCCAATTATAATGAATAATTTTCAAAGCCTTAGTCTAAGCAGTTTTGTGGCTAATTTAATAGCCATTCCTTTGGTAAGTTTTGTGATTATGCCGCTTAGTTTTATGGTATTGCTGATGATGATTTTTAATGCTCAAATTATTCCCTTATTTTTTCTAAAATTTGCCTTAAATTTTTTTATAATAATTACTAAGTTTTTTGCAAATTTTAAATATAGTTCATTATCTACTCCTTACCTAGAAAATTATGCACTTGCAGGTTCATTATTGTTTTTAGCTTTTTTTTGTATTTGTCAAAATAATGTTTTGAAAATCTTGTTTGCTTTGGGTTTTGCAGCTTTAATTCTAACTGCTTTTGTCCCAGCAAAAAATCAATTAATTTTAGAAAAATCACAAAAATTCTATGCGGTTTTTTTAGATAAAAAATTATATTTCTCAAAAGAAAATAAAAGCACGAAGCAAGTTGTGAGATGGCTTTATACCTTTAATCAAAACCAAATGAGCCTCATTTCAAATTGTAAAAATGGTAATTTAGTTTTGTGTAAAAAAAATTTTAAAAAATATGAAGAGATAAAAATTAAAAATAAACTTTTTTTGGTGGTAAAAAACCGTTTAAAAGTTTCAAAATTTTGTCAAAAAAATTTTTTAAATAAATATGTAATGGTAATAAATTTTACTAAAAAATATAAATTGCCTAATTGTATAAATGGATTTTCTAATCTTAAAATTATTGAAAATCATAATTTTTTGAATAGAGAAAATATTGTTATTGATTTAAAATAGCCTGAATATTGCCATAAACATCATGAACCCGAAGATAATCAACATTTTTCTTCGCCAAATATTTTGAAAGAATTAGGGTTTTTTCATCACGAGTTAAATTAGGATTCTTTGGAATTTTGAATTCATCTAAAAAACTTTTTTTGGAGTGTCCAACCATTATTTTCATGCCCAAAATTTGATAGGATTGAATATTTTTTACAATACGTAATGACTGTTTAGCATCTTTAGAAAAGCCGATTCCGGGGTCAAAAATTATTTGTGATTTTTTGATATTTTCTTGTTCCAAAATTTGTAATTTCTCTTTGGTCCAAGAGCAAATTTCGTCGAAAACATTTAGTTCGCGATTAACTATAATTTTGGAATTGGCATGAATTGCTAAATTATGCATTAAAACCGCAGTGAGCTGGTTTTTAGCAATATATTTAATGATATTTTTGTTGATTAATCCACTTACATCATTGGCGATATTTACTCCGTTTTGATGGGCAAAAACTAGAGTTTCGTAATGATATGTATCAATGCTAAGCATTATATTTTTTTTGTTAGCCTTGTTAAATTCTTCGACATTTCTAGTGATTTTCGGTAAAATATTTTTTAGCCTATTAATTTCTTCTTTAGCGCTTAAAATTTGACTATTTGGACGGGTTGATTCTGCGCCTATGTCAATAATGTCAGTTCCTTCTTGCAATAATTTTTCAAGATGTTTTAAAGCATTTTCTTCTTGATAAAACTTTCCGCCATCGCTGAAAGAATCGGGAGTGATGTTTAGAATTCCAATAATTTTTGGAAGTCGGGTTGAGACTTTGGCTGAGAAATTCACCATTTTTTTTCAAATTTTTTGCGCAAAATTATGGCTCCAAGATTTAATAAAATTAACAATCCAATCAATACAATAATTCCTGCCGAGGTCTTTTCAACAAATCCCTGTTCTGGCAGGTCAGACCATAAATAAATTTGTACCGATAGAGCCGAAGTCGGATCTAGAATGCTACTTGGAGCATCGGCAATGAAGGCGACCATTCCAATCATCAGTAGGGGAGCGGTTTCACCGATTGCCCGAGAAATTGCTAAAATTGTTCCTGTCATAATTCCTGGTATCGACAAGGGTAATAAATGATGCCAAATTAACTGAATTTTTGAAGCTCCAATTGCAAGAGCACCATCACGAATTGAGCTTGGAATGGTTCGGATGGTGTTGCGAGTCGCAATAATAATTACGGGTAGAACCAACATAAAAAGAGTTAAACCACCAACTAAGGTTGAGGAGCGTGGTAAGTGTAAAATTTGCAGATACAAGGTTAAGCCTAAAAGTCCATAAATAATTGAAGGAATGCCCGCTAAATTATTGATACTAATTTCGATAAAGTCGGTAAATTTATTCTTTTTAGCAAATTCTTCAAGGTAGAAAGCACAAAAAATTGCGATGGGTAAGGCACAAATCAAAAAAACTAACATCATAAAAAGTGAACCCATCAAGCTCGAGAAAATCCCAGCTATTTCGGGCTGTCTCGAATCGGTGTTGGTGAAGAAATTTAGATTAAATTTGGTTTGTAAGAGTTGGTTGGATTTTAAATAATTTATAAATTTAAGCTGGGTTTCACTTAAATTATTTTCTTCATCATATTTA
This sequence comes from uncultured Rickettsia sp., assembly GCA_964505265.1. Lineage (GTDB taxonomy): Bacteria > Pseudomonadota > Alphaproteobacteria > Rickettsiales > UBA1997 > CAILUF01. The sequence continues at coordinate 18,238 of CAZDGN010000018.1, read as the reverse complement.
ACAAAACTATCGATTTTTGAGCTGGCTAGGAGCCAAAATTTATCATTCGTCGGATTCTTAATATGCTGTTCCTCAAGCTCTAAATTACTAATTTTGCTGATTAATTGATAAATTTGATTGAGTTCAAAAGGTTCAGTAATATTAAGTTTGTTAGCAATAATCTTTAACTCATCTTTAATAATTTCTCGATAATTTGGGTTTTTCTGCTCAAGAATTTGCAATGGAATATTTAGCTGAATTTTAGTTACAAAAAAACCGTTATAACCCTTAAAAAAAATTGCTGAAATTAGCAATATCAAGAATAAAACCGCAAAACCAATTGAGCTAATTGCTAAAAACAAAAAGCATTTTTCCTTTTTATTGCGGTGTTTGAGATTAGGAATTATTTGTGTCATAAATTATAATTTTTTACCAACATTGCTTTAATAAAATCATCGATATTGCCATCAAAAACTTGCTGAATATTGCCAGTTTCATAATCTGATCTTAAGTCTTTGACCATTTGATATGGATGCAAAACATAAGATCTGATTTGATGACCAAAGCTATTATCGCTTTTTGAATTTTCTAGATTATTTAATTCCTGTTGTTTTTTGTTAAATTCGATTTCATATAATTTTGATTTTAACATTTTCATAGCTTCAGCTCGATTCCGAAGTTGCGAGCGGTCGCTTTGGCATTGAACAGAAATATTGGTTGGTAAGTGAGTAATTCTAACCGCCGAGTCAGTTTTGTTAACATGTTGACCGCCAGCGCCAGAAGCGCGAAAAGTGTCGATTCTTAAATCCTTTTCAAGGATTTCGATATTAATATCGTCGTCAATTTCTGGGTAAACCCATACCGAAGCAAAGCTGGTCTGCCTTTTACCATTTGAATTAAAGGGTGAAATTCGTACTAAGCGATGGATGCCGATTTCATTTTTTAGCCAGCCAAAGGCATTATGTCCAGAAATTTTTAGAGTTGCCGAACGAATTCCAGCTTCTTCGCCATCAAGAATATCGATGATATCGGTTTTAAAATTATGGCGATTGGCGAATCTTTCATACATTCTTAGTAGCATTAAGGCGAAATCACACGAGTCAGTTCCACCGGCTCCAGCATTGATATCAAGAAAGGAATTGTTAATATCGTTTTCCTTAGAAAATAAACATTCAATTTCAAAATTTTTAATTTGCTTTAGAAGTTGCGAGATTTCTAAAAAAATATCTTGAAGTAAATCATTGTCATTTTCTTTTTCTGCAAGCTCAAGATAAGTTTTATTGTCAGAAAATTTGGCAACTAAATTATCATAATTTTGGATTTTTTGTTCAATTATGGATTTTTCTTTAAGAATTTTTTGGGCTTGATTTTTGTCATTCCATAAATTCTCATCAGTACAAAAATCATTTAATTTGATTAGTTCGGATCTTAGCTTGTCAAGGTCAAAGACACCTCGCAATTAGGTTAAGAGAGGTATTTATTTGATTTAAAATTTCTTTTATTTCAAAGCTCATTATAAGTAAATTTCTGAAGTTGTTTGTGTGATTTTTTTTGCGAACGAGTCTAGTAAAAGTGAATTGACATAAACTTTATTTTCTTTTTTGCATTTTTTAACCCCCTTTAACATATAGCCATCAGTGACCCCGGCGCAGGCAAATATAACTTCGCCTCTTGCCATATCTTTTACTAAATATTTTTTATTAATATCTTTGATGCCCATTTTTTTTGCTCTTTCAATTTGCTTGGTATTATTGTGAAAAACCAATCTTCCCATCATTTGACCACCTATAACCTTGAGTGCGGCCGCTGCCAAAACTCCTTCAGGTGCACCACCAGTACCCATATAGGCATCAATTTTAGTATGACCTGAAGTGCAGGCGATCACCCCAGCAACATCACCATCTCCAATTAATCGAACTCTGGCTCCAGCTTCGCGAACCTTGGCAATAAGTTCTTCGTGGCGAGGGCGGTCGAGAATCATAATTGTTAATTCGTCAATTTCGCATTTTTTAGCATTAGCAATATTTTGAATATTGGTTTTTGGTGAATTATCGAGATCAATTATATCTTTGGGAAGTCCTGCACCAACTGCAATTTTTTCCATATAAACATCAGGGGCATGAAGAAATCCGCCATTTTCAGCAAATGCAATTACTGCCAGCGAAGATTCCCCGGCATTGGCGCAAATAGTAGTGCCTTCTAGTGGATCAAGTGCGATATCAACCTTTAAATTGCCTTTTCCAACCTTTTCACCAATATAGAGCATCGGTGCTTCGTCACGCTCACCTTCACCAATAACGATGGTGCCATCAATATCCATTTTGTTTAAATTGCTACGCATCGAAACTACTGCTTCGTGATCTGCGGATTTGTTGTCCCCCTTGCCAATCCAATCATAACAGGCAATTGAAGCCTTTTCAACAACATTTATTATTTGCGAAGAAAGAGAAGTTAACATAGATCTTAAAAATAATTGAAACGGGGAGGGTAGAGTGGTGTTTTAAAAATTAACTGGATAATTTTTGTTCTTTGAACTCAACATGCTTGCGCACAATTGGATCATATTTACTGAAAACCATTTTTTCGGTTTTTTGTTTTGGATTTCTTCTAGCTAAATAGTAAAAGCCAGTGCCAGCACTGCTAACCATTTTGAATAAAATGGAATTTCTCTTAGATTTAGATGCTTTAGGTTTGCCTGCCATAATTGGTCTCCTTAATAATTTAATTTAATAATTTAATTGGGTTAATTTTAAGCTATTGATTTTAATAAAATAAATTTTCTCATATTTAATGTCGTTAGTCAAGAGTTTAATTTTTGTTTGAAAAATTTTAAAAAAAATAATTAATAATCTAAAATGTTTCAAAAAAAACCTAGATTACTAAAATAAATAGAATTAACAAGATTAGGTTTGAAATTTTTAAATAGATGAAAAAAATATAAATCGAATACTAATCCTAAACAAATTAAATTTAAAATGAAACATTCTACTAAAAAAGCATTTAGCTTAATTGAAATTTCAATCGTAATCTTGATAATCGGTTTATTGATAGCTGGAATTTCAAAGGCAACCGATATGTTATCCGACTCAAAACTCAAGAGTGCTAGATCAATATCTAGGGGTTCCATAGTTCCAAGATTAAGTAATCTAGTATTGTGGCTAGATGTAAGTCAAGCCGATTCTTGGCCAGATAATAAGCGCGGAACTCAAACCTATACATCATCAACATTCACTGATTTAAATCCACAAACCCCACCAACTGTTGGCTTTAAATTTACAGGAAGTTTTAATTACACTGAAAATAATGGTTCTAACTTGCCTTATTTAAAACCAAATGCCGATATTTCCGCTCCTTCATCTGCAGTGCCTTATTCGTCATTGTTTGATTTAAATGGTAAGGGTTTTACTCTATTTGTTGTTGCCAAGAAAAAAGCTACCCAACCTCTTTTTGCTTTTTGTAGTGTGGTGGCTTGTAGTTCAGCTGGTTCTAAAATCTTATTGGAATTTAATGCTTCAAGTGTAGCTAAAATAACTTATCCTAAAACTGGATCTCTTGATGAAGCCGCCACAGCTTCTGCTGCATCAGATTTTGATTTTGGTGGTGATAAAATTGATATTATAACTGCAACTGCTAATGGTTCAAATGCCAACATTTTTAGCTTTGGTAAAAATCTTGGAAAACCAGCCACTGCTGCTCCTTTAGTTGGTTTTGCTAATGGATTATTTGTCTTAGAAAATGGAGCCGAAATTTATGAAATCATTGTGGTTGGAGAATTTATGGAAGATTCAATGAGACAAAAAGTTGAAAAATATTTATTTGATAAATATGGAGTTCCAAATACAGCTGCAAGAGGTGTCACCGCATTTGCCTCTTCGTAAAAATATAAAAAAATGCCAAGGAAAGCCTTTAGCTTAATCGAAATATCCATAGTCATATTGATTGTGGGTATTTTGATTGCTGGCGTATCTAAGGCAATTGACATCATATCTGATTCAAAATTAAATTCAGCAAGATCCATCACCAAAGGTTCACAAATTATAAGAATACCAAATGTAGTATTGTGGCTAGAAACCTCCACATCCGAATCATGGCCTGATAATAAAAGAGGCGAAGCTACTTATAATAACAGCAACACCAAGCCAGTTTTTTGGAATGATTTAAGTCAACAGATTTCTAAAGATTTGGGCTTTAAATTTATAGGTAATTTTTATTATAAGGATGGAAGTTTTGGGACATTGCCCAGACTGAAACCCATTAGCTCAATTGACTCAAATAAGTCCATAAATTTTTCAGATATTTTTGATGAGAAGGGGTTTACTATTTTTGTCGTTGTAAAACCAACTGCTTCAAAATCAATTTTAAAATTTTGTCCACAAATCTCAAACATAACTACCTGCACTGGAAATTCGCAATTATTTTTGCAATATGACGAAAATAAAAAAGCCAAAATAACCTTTACAGGCAATAGTGCATCCGGAAATGTGGTTGCAGATATTGCTAGTGCGGCAAAAGATGGCAATGGCGATGACATTGAAATAATTTCAGTGCTAGGAAATGATGTAAATGTTAATCTTTTTTCTAACGGTATCGCCTACAAAAATTCTATTGCCACTCCTTATAAGCGTCAAAATTTCCTTGGATATTTTAATATTGGTTCCGATAATAGCGGGGTTGAATATTATGAAATTATTGTTTTCGGGTCTTTTTTAGAAGATAATTCTCGTTATAGGGTGCAAAAATATTTGTCCGAAAAATATGGAGTAAAATTACCACAAAATCCTTTTATTAATTAGCATTTATCAATTTTTTGGCAGTGCTAATTGCTTCGTTGCTCACATCTTCTCCTGAAAGCATTCTGGCAATTTCTAGGATTTTTTCGTCGGTATTTAAAATTTTGATAAAACTATTAATTTTTCCATCTTTTTCTGTTTTGCTTATTTGATAATTTACATCAGCTTTGCTGGCAATTTGTGGATGGTGAGTTACAACTAAAATTTGTGATTTTGATGCTAAGGATTTAAGTCTTTTGCCGACTGCATCACAGGTACTTCCGCTAATTCCAGTGTCTATTTCATCAAAAATCATGGTCGGAACTGATTTTACATCAATTAACGCAACTTTAAGTGCCAACATAAATCTTGATAATTCTCCACCCGATGCTATTTTAGTGATTTCATCAAAGGAATTTTTGTTAAGTGATGCTTTAAATTTAACTCTTTCAAAACCGTTTAAAAAATATTCCTGTTGTTGATTTTCATTTTTTAAACTAATTATTTCTACCAAAAATTTAGTGCCTTGCATCTTCAGAAAATCTAGCTCTTCTTCGACTTTTTTTGCCAACTCAATCGCTGATTTTTTTCGTTTAAGTGATAATTCCTCAGCAATTTTTTGGAAATCTTTGAGTAATTTTATTCTGTTTTGCAAAATATTTTGTGAAAATTGCTCTTCATCTTTAATTAAATCAAGTTGAGTTTGACATTTTAAAGAAACCTCATTGAGTTCAGAAATTTGACATTGATGTTTTTTTGCTAAATTTCGAAGTAAAAACAATCTTTCTTCGATTTCTGGAAGGGAGTCTTCATTGGCATTGATTTGTCGTAAAATAATTTCGATATTTTTTAGATCATCTTGAGATTTTTCGATAAATTCTTCATTATTTATGCTAATTTGATTAATTGATTCTTGATATTCGCTAAGATTATTTTCAATTAGATTATGATTTCTAGAAATAATTTTTTGGCAACTAATAATGTTTATTTGGACTTCATTTAAATTATTTTTTACTTCACTAAAAAAATTATTAATTTTATTTTTAGCATTAATTTGATCCTTTTTTTGAACCAATATTTCTTCTTCATTTTCAATGATTGATGCTTGATTTATCTCGTTTATAGTGTGATTTAAAAAATCTTTTTCGCGGTCAATTTTTACCTTTTTTTCCTGATATTGAGTAATTTTCTGGTCAATATTTGTAAGCTCTTCATAGATTTTTTTTAAATCAAGGCATAATTTTTCATTGCCCGCAAATTCATCTAATATTTTTTGGTGGGTTGCCTGATTTAAAAGTCCGTGTTGCTCATGCTGACCATGAATTTCAACTAAAGTTTCACCAATTTTCGCTAATAAATTAACCCCAATTATAGTGTCATTAGCAAAAACTTTATTAAGATTCTCCGCAAGATTTCTGCGAATGATTAGGGTGTTTTCCTCATCAAAATTTATAGAATTCTCAGTGAGAATTTTTTGGCAATTTTCGTTATCGCTAATGTCAAACTCGGCAATTACCGAAGATTTTTTGTCAAAATTACCGATTAATCTCTGATTGGAGCGAAAGCCAATTATTAAACCGATGGCATCAAGTAAAATTGATTTTCCAGAGCCAGTTTCTCCCGATAAAATGCTAAGACCTTTTTGAAAATTTATTTCAGCCTTATTAATTAAAACAATATTGTTTATTGCTAAAAATTTTAACACTTTACACTAATTAAATTTTTATATAAAATATGAAAATATTTTAATTTTATAATTAAATTCTACAAACAAAATTTTTAAGTTAAGAATGTTTAAGTTGGATAAAAAATTGCAAGAAGATAGTTTTTATTTGGGCGATTTAGATTTGTCGATGGCTCTTCTAATGAATGATGCAAATTATCCATGGATTATTTTGGTGCCAAAAAAACCTGATTTGAAAGATATTATCGACTTAGATTTCAATGACCAAATTATTTTGTTAAAAGAAATAAATTTTATTGCCAAAATTTTAAAACAAGAATTTAAGTGCGACAAGCTAAATATTGCTAATCTTGGCAATGTGGTTTCGCAACTTCATATCCATATTATTGTTAGAACTCAAAACGACAAAACCTATCCAAAGCCAGTTTGGGGCAATGCCGAAATTGTAAAATATTGCGGAGAAAATCTTACAAAAATTTTAGAAAAATTACAAAATAAAATCCAAAAATATCATGAAGTATAACCTTGAAAATTCAAATAAAAATTCTAACCAGCTTAGAAAAATTTTATATCGCTCCTTACATCGTGGGTGCAAAGAGACGGATTTTTTATTAGGCAATTTTTTTGAGGTAAATCAAAATAATTTGGTAGATTTTGATTTAAATTTATGTGAAAATTTTTTACAGGAAGATGATTGGGAAATTTATGATTGGATTTTAAACAAAACTCCAACCCCTAAGCAATATAAAAAATTAATTTCGGCAATTCAAGAATTTCACCAAATTTAACTAAACCAGCTTCATGATTTTGCCGTAATTTACTGAAACTTTATTGTAAAGTTCGAGCTCCATAACCGCTGTATTAAATAGATTAATAGGAATTTGCAGTTGAGAAATCAAAAAATCTATATTAGTTGGTTCGGCATTTAGTTTGTTAAGAATTTCCTCTCCTGCAACACCAATTTCATCATTAGAAAAATTATAATCTTTTTTTATTTGCGAAATAGTTGAAGCTTTTTTCATAAGATGATTCTTTTTAGAAGTGGAATTTAAAATATCTTCGACTTCGGTAATAATATTTGCTCCATCTTTGATTAAGCGATTAGTGCCTTGGCATCTAGGGTCAAAAGGCGATCCAGGAACTGCAAATACCTCGCGATTTTGCTCCATTGCATGCTTGGCGGTTGCTAAACTACCTGATTGTAGACCAGCTTCAATGATGACGGTGGCAACAGATAAGCCAGAAATTAAGCGATTTCTTTGTAAAAAATTTGGACCTTTTGGCTCAAAACCAAAAGACATTTCCGATAAAATTATACCACAATCGGCAATTTGATGATATAATTTGGTGTTTTCACGAGGATAAATATTGTTAATTCCTCCAGCTAAAATGGCGATAGTGCCGCTTAAAATTGATGCTTCATGAACGGCAGTATCAATACCTCTAGCCATTCCAGATACACTTACAATTGAATTTTGTCCAAGAAGTAAGGCAAATTTTTTGGCATAAGAAATAGCATTTTGTGAGGCATTTCGCGGACCAACCACTGCAATTTTTTCGGTATTGAGTAATTCCAAATCACCTTTTACCGATATTATTGGCGGTGCATCACTGATTTCTTTGAGTAATTTTGGGTAATTTGGATCGGTGTGAAGTATAATTTTAGCACCAAATTTTTCGGTAAGCTCAAATTCTTTTTCGGCATTGTTGCGACTGCATAATTTGATATTGCGATTGCTGATTTTGCTGACATCGCTAAAATTTTCTAGAGCATTTCTAGCGCTGCCAAATTTTTCTAGAATCTTGTAATAGGTAATTGGTCCGATATTTTCGCAACGAATTAATTGTATGTTGTCAATAATCTCTGCTTGAGAAATATTTGAACTATTTTCTATATTTTTTGTTTTCATGTGGCGAAGGGTTTAGATTAATATGAGATAAATTTGTTGTTAGTTAAGATTAAAATAAATCTTTTCTAAATTATTTATGAAAAAACATAGCTTGCAAGAAATTTTAAAATAAATTTTTATATTATTTCAAAATAAAACATTTTGAGAATATCACAAAAATAAAATATCCTTAAAAAACCTATTTATTGTTTTATTTTGTAACCAACTCTAAACATTTTATAAATTATTAATCCAAGCGCCAAGTTGATGAAAACAAGATAAATTGCACCAATTGTAAGATTGCCATCATTATGGCCCGTAATGCCGTATCTAAAGCCATCAATCATATAAAAAAACGGATTAAAATGCGATATATTTTTCCAAAATTCTGGCAAGGAATTGGTTGAATAAAAAGTGCCAGATAAAAAAGTTAATGGTGTGATTAAATAACTAGTCATAGCTGACATTTGGTCAAAACTATCTGATAAAATTCCGCACAATACTCCAAGCAATCCAAGTAGCATACAGCCAATAAATAAATAAAAAAATGCCACCAAAAAATTGTGAAAACCAAGCGGGACAAAAATCAAGATGGTCAAATAAGCGACAATACCAACGCAAATACCTCGAATTATGGCTCCAAGGGTAAAGGCAATAAGTAATTCCATCGCCCCAAGAGGAGGAATTAGATAATCGACAATATGCCCCATCACCTTTCCCATTACAAAAGACGAGGAGGAGTTGGCGAAGGCGTTTTGAATTGAGGCCATCATAATTAAACCCGCCGACATAAATATCGCAAAATCAACGCCTTCAATGGTTTGAATGTGATTACCAACGGATAAATTAAAAACCGCTAAGAATAGAACTATGTTGACTACGGGCGAAAATAGGGTTTGATGATAGACTTTAAAAAAACGATAAACTTCTTTTTTTAGAAGAGTGAAAGTTCCAAACCAATTTGTCGACATAAATATTTTTGTTTAAATTTAGTAAAATGATGATAAAATTTTAATAATAGAATTAAATTATTACAAAAAATCATAATAAATTTTAAAATGAGTATAGAAAATATTTTATCTGATTTCAATTTACAATTTGAAAATGTTAAAAATAAAAATCAGCTTGATGAAATTCGTGTGCAGTTTTTGGGCAAGAAATCAGCTTTGAATGACTTATTTACAACATTAAAAAATCTTTCGGCTGAAGAAAAAAAAACTTTTGGTGCTCAAATAAATGAAGCCAGAAACTTAATAACGCAAAAAATTGATGAACAAAAAATCATTTTTGAAAATGCCGAGTTAGAACAAAATTTAATCGCTGAAAAAATTGATATTTCCGCTCCAGTTCGTTCGCAAAATCATGGCTTGATTCATCCGATAAATAAAGTTATGGCGGACATTGAAAATATTTTTAATGCTCTTGGTTTTGAATTTGCTCAAGGTCCAGAAATTGAAGATGATTTTCATAATTTCACCGCTTTAAATATGCCAAAAGACCATCCCGCTCGGCAAATGCAAGACACTTTTTATCTAGAAAATTCTGAACTTTTACTTCGAACTCACACTTCAAATACACAAATTCGTAAAATGTTAAACTCAAAGCCGCCGCTTAGAGTTTGTGCTTTGGGGCGAGTTTTTCGTCGCGATTCCGACCAAACTCATACGCCGATGTTTCATCAATTTGAAGGTTTTGTTGTCGATAAGTCAGTGCATATGGGGCATTTAAAGGCAACGCTTGAAAATTTTTTAGAACAATTTTTTGAAGTAAAAAATCTAGAGTTGCGTTTCCGTCCGAGTTTTTTTCCTTTCACCGAACCATCTGCTGAAGTTGATATTAATTATGGCATCGAAAATGGTAAAATTAAAATTGGCAAGGGCGATAAATTTATGGAAATTTTGGGTTGTGGTATGATTCATCGCAATGTTTTAAGCAATTGCAATATTAATCCAGATGAGTTTCAGGGTTTTGCTTTTGGTATTGGCATTGAAAGACTTACCATGCTTAAATATGGCATTACCGATTTACGGATGCTCTTTGAAAATGACATCAGATTTTTGAAGCATTATGGTTTCAAGGCAAATGATTTTTAATTTAATTCAATAATGTATGGCAAAAAAAATACAGAAAGCAAAATCAAAAAACTCAGCTTTAAAAAACACCAAAAAATCAATCGATAAATCAAAATTACCTTCACGATATGTAACTTCTTCCCATGGGTGCGAGGGTCGCAAAACCATGCTTTATAATATCAAAACCGAATTATATCCAAATGGTTTAAGTGAAGAAGATATTCAAAAGCCATTCGTTGGAGTGGTAAGTGCTTGGAACGAGGCTGCACCATGCAACATCGCTTTGGCAAGACAGGCGCAACCTGCCAAAAAAGGAGTCAAAGATTTTGGCGGAACCCCCCGTGAGTTTACCACTATAACTGTCACCGATGGCATTGCCAACGGACATCAAGGCATGAAATCATCTTTAGTTTCTCGTGAAGTTATCGCCGACTCTATTGAGCTTACGGTACGCGGACATTGTTATGATGCTCTTGTTGGCTTGGCTGGTTGCGATAAGTCTTTACCTGGCATGATGATGGCGATGTGTAGACTAAATATTCCTTCGGTGTTTATGTATGGTGGTTCGATTTTACCTGGAAAATTTAAAGGCAAGGATGTAACGATTGTTGATGTGTTTGAAGCGGTTGGGCAAAGAGATGCAGGCAAAATGAATGAAAAGGATTTGGCGGAATTAACTAAGGTGGCTTGTCCTTCGGCTGGAGCTTGTGGCGGACAGTTTACTGCCAATACCATGGCTTGCGTTTCTGAGGCAATTGGCTTGGCTTTACCTGGGTCATCTGGTGCGCCTGCGCCTTACGAATCTCGCGACGAATATTCTTATTATTCAGGAAAAGCGGTGATGAATTTACTTGAACTTGGCATTAAATCCAGAGATATTGTTACTTTAAAAGCCTTAGAAAATGCTGCAACAATTGTGGCGGCAACAGGTGGCTCTACTAATGCGGTGCTTCACTTGCCAGCGATTGCTAATGAATGTGGCATTGATTTTGATGTATTTGCTATATCTAAAATTTTTAAGCGCACCCCTTATATTGCTGATATGAAGCCGGGTGGCAAATATGTTGCCAAAGATTTATATGAAGCAGGTGGTGTGCAAATGATTTTGAAAGTCTTGTTGGACGCTGGTTTTATCCACGGCGATTGCCTTACCGTTACTGGCAAAACTATGGCGGAAAATTTGCGGGACATTAAATTTAACAAAAAACAAGATGTAGTTTATTTACCTTCAAAACCATTGTCGCCAAGTGGTGGAGTGGTGGTGTTAAAGGGTAATTTGGCTCCTGACGGTGCGGTGGTAAAAGTGGCGGGTATGCAAAATGATGATTTAGTTTTTATTGGCAATGCTCGATGCTTTGATTCCGAAGAAGAATGTTTTAAGGCGGTTGAACAAAAAAAATATCAAGAGGGCGATGTGCTAGTGATCCGCTATGAAGGACCAAAGGGTGGCCCTGGAATGCGCGAAATGTTGGCAACAACTGCGGCGATTTATGGTCAGGGTATGGGCAAAAAAGTTGCCCTTATTACCGATGGTAGATTTTCGGGTGGAACTCGTGGATTTTGTGTTGGTCATGTTAGCCCTGAAGCTAGTGTTGGCGGGGTTATAGCTTTGCTTAAAGATGGCGACAAAATCAAAATTGATGCCGAAAACGGCACCATAAATGTTTTAATTTCCGATGAGGAAATCGCCAAAAGAAGAAAAAAATGGCAAGCTAGAGAAAATGATTATTCTTCGGGAGCTTTGTGGAAATATGCACAAACGGTCGGCTCCGCCCGCCACGGCGCTACAACCCACGGCGGTGCTAAAAAGGAAAAAATCTCTTACGACAAAATATAATTTTCACGAAATAATTTAATTATGAAAAATGAGTGAGAATAAAGAATTGAATTCATCTAAACAAAAAGATTCTGCCAAAGTTGATGAATATTCAACATTTGAAAATTTTGATGAAAATACTCATCGCGTTAGAAGAAACTTATTAATTTTTTCGGTGATTGCGCTGTTTTACAAATTAAGCGGTGCAACTTTAACTGGTAAATTTTCTTTTTTAGGTTTGGAATTTGATCATATAGATCACGAGATGATAGACCTTTTTTTGTTTTGGATTGTTGGTTATCATTTAATTCATTTTGTTTGGCTAGCATTGGAGCATTACCAGCATAATATTATAAGTTTAACAAGGGTTGGGCAGAAAGATGTAAAAGGTAGTTTAGGATTTGGAGGAGAAGGTAAAATAAGTCTTAAAGACGATACATGGAATTTATATTTATGGTGGAAAAAAATTTATCCAGCATCAGAAGAGGATAGCAATAAGATGAAGCTTAATTTATAAATACTTAATTGTTTCATTTATTAGTGTAAATGGTATTATATCTCTACATTAATTTCTGAAAAATATTTGATGAAATTTCTTGCGAAGAAAAAACTTCTAAAGCTAGCCTAACCTAGCTCCCCCGCTTTACCGGGGAGCGGACGAAAAGAATTTAACAGTATTTAAATTGGTGGAATTATGGGGAGTTAGAAAGCCTCTATCAAAGAGCGGTGCCATCACCCTCCCCTTGCGGGAGGGTAAAATTTTTTTTACAAAAAAAAATTTTGGGAGGGGGCAAGGGGATTATAATTTAAAACTCCAAAGATATAATAATTTGATGAAGTAATTTTCTTTGATAAACCAAAATTCCCCCTCCCAAAATTTTCTTGCAGAAAATTTTACCCTCCCGCAAGGGGAGGCTGATGACACGGCTAATTTTGGCAAAGAAATTTTACCCTCTCGTAAATGGGGAGGGTGATTAGACCGCTTTGAAAGTTGAGCTTTTGAGTTTTTGATAAAATAAGCACAAAAAATGTTAATCTAAACTTAAAAAAAATGAAATTATTTCTCAATATTTAAAAAAATCTTAGATGGGGAGGGGTGAAAATTTATCGCCCAAATTTTTAATTAACAAAGCAACACTTTCTGCTTAAAAAATAAATTTTAAGTCTATTCTAAAACAATCTTTAAATAAAATTATAACAAAATATTTTTGAGATAAAATTATAAAGTTAGAATTTTAATTTTTTAAAATTCTAAAGATCATATTTTAGTTTTACCTACTCTCAAGCCTTGGAAATACTGCCTTGGGCTCGTTGATTTGATGTTGAGCCTTAAGGGTGTGGGTAAGGTGGGCAAAATTGCGAGCGGAATTTTCGATATTCAATAAATCCAAAATTTTATTGGCACTAACGGGCACAAAAGGCAATAATAAAATTGCAATCAAGCGCAGGCTCTCGGCGGTTTCGTGAAGAGATTTGTGCATCTCGGCAATTTTGCCTTGCTTCATTAAGTTCCAAGGGGCAGTGTCGTTGAAATTTTTATTGACTAAATTGGCAAAGTCGATCACTGCTTGAATGGCTTTGTCAAAAGCTAAATCATTGAAATTTTTGAAATAATTCTCGCTAAAAGGTTCAAGGTGAGAGATGGCATGTTCAATGCCTCCAGGAATTTTGCCATCACAATTTTTGTAAATCATGGCAAGGCTTCGTTGCACTAAATTGCCGATATTATTGGCGAGTTCGGCATTAATTCGAGTTACTAAATTTACTCTTGAATAGTCGCCATCATTGCCAAATGGCACTTCACGGAGTAAAAAATAGCGAAAATAATCATTGGCAGTTGCCGTTTGACAACCAAAACTCTCAATCCAAGTAATTTCAGCGTGTGGGTCAATCACATTGCCCAAAGATTTAGAAATTTTTTGCCCATCATTTGTCCACCAACCATGAGCATATATTCCATAAGGAACATTAATGTTGCAAGCCATCAAAAAGGCTGGCCAATAAACGGCATGAAAGCGCACAATATCTTTGCCAACAATATGAAGTGGCGAGTTGCTTGCATTAACCCAAAAATCTTGGTAATTGCTAGAATTATCAGCAAAATCAAGGGCAGAGAGATAGTTGGTCAGGGCGTCAAGCCAGACATAAATCACATGTTTTTCGTCATTTGGCACTTTAATTCCCCACGAAAATGAGGTGCGCGAGATTGATAAATCCTTCAAGCCAGATTTGACAAAACTCACAATTTCATTGTAGCGAGAAGCGGGACGAATAAAGTCTGGCACCGCTTCGTAAAGAGCTAGTAATTTTTCTTGAAAAGCCGAGAGACGGAAGAAATAGCTTTCTTCGCGGTGCCATGTCACTTCGGCGCCAGTTGGTGCTTTGCCATCAATAATTTCGTCGGCGCTGTAAAATGCTTCGTCGCGAACGGCGTACCATCCTTCGTAAATATCTTTATAAATAAAGCCATTTTGTAATAAAATATTCCAAAATTTTTCGACAGTTTTTTTGTGACGCTCATCGGTGGTGCGAATAAAATCATCATTGGAGAGATTAAGAGTTGTGGTGAGTTCGCGAAATTTTTGCGAAACTTCGTCGCAAAATTCTTGTGGAGTTTTGCCTTTGGCGAGTGCTGATTTCTCTACCTTTTGCCCATGTTCGTCAGTGCCAGTTAAGAAAAAAACTCGGTGCGATTTTAAGCGCTCAAACCTTGCCATAGTGTCGCAGGCAATCGAAGTGTAGGCATGACCGATATGCGGAACATCATTGACATAATAAATCGGCGAAGTTACATAAAAATTTGACGACATAGACTTTGAAAATTGTTTAAAAAATTATTGCTATTATACTCTTAAGCTAGTAAAATTGCGAGTAATTGAGATTTCAAAAGGTTCAACTTTCTAAGGTTGAACTTCCTAATAATTTTGCTTAAAAGCAAATCAATCTTAAATTAGAAAATTTAATATAAAAGCTATGGTGCAGAAAAAAACCAAAAAAATTAGCAAGCCTTTATTAAAAAATTTGACGATTAAAAATTTCCGTTGCTTTGAAAATTTTCACCTTAAAGATTTAAAGAGAGTGAATATTTTCGTTGGCGATAATAATTCGGGCAAGAGTAGTGTGCTGGAAGCGGTTGGGATGTTGTATCCAACGGTAAGAAATTATATAGAGATTGTTCAATCTAGAGAGTCGATAATTTATCGAGAGTCAGGCGTGATGGGAATTAGAACTGGTAGATTTTCATTTTCCAAGCTTGATTATTTGTTTCACAAGAAAAAAACCGATTTAAATAAAATTCAAATATCTTCAGAATTCAATGATTCAACAATTGATGTTTCCATGTCAATTTCAAAAGAGGAAATTTTTCCAAATAGAGATGCTATAAGGCGATACGGCATAGAAGAGCAAGCACTTTTTAAAGAAGATTTTAAAACTTTTATCGTTGATTATAAATATAAAGACATAAATGCAAAAATTGGTTTTAGCAATCTTGGAGCTGGAAAATTATCTATTGAAAACTTTGAAGAATATGATATAAATCTGCTATTTGATAGCATTCCAAGCACAAAGGAAGTTGCTGGCAAGTGGAATAGAATTGTTGAAATGGGACTTGAAGCTGAAGAAAAATACATAAAATTATCACAAAAATTTGATTCAAAAATAATAGCAATTAGATTTGTAGGCGATGATTTATTATTTTTTAAAAGCGAAGGTTATGATACTAACTTTTCAAATATGGGAAATGGCTTTAAAAAGTTTTTCGATATATTAATTACCGCAGAGATAATGAGTAAAGGATCGGATAAATTTAAAATTTTATGCATTGATGAAATTGACAATGGTTTATATTATGATAAGCAAGATTTATTCTGGGAGCAAATTATTAAATTATGCGAAGAATATAATATCCAACTTTTTACAACAACTCATTCTTATGATTGCTTAAAAAATATCAGTAAAATTGCCTTGAAAGATGAATATGAAGATTTATTTCAAATTGTAAGATTAGAAAAATTTGATGGCAAAAATTTACAAACCACAATTTCTCAAGAAGAGCTTGAAGCAATGATCGACAATCACTACGAAATCCGTTAAAAATTATGACAAAGAGTTTGAAAAAACAAAAACCTGACCGATTCCAATCCAAACATGCCATTTTGGTAGAAGGTAGAGATGATTTAGAATTTATAGTTTCTTTTTTAAAGAAATTGGAAATTGACGACAAGATTTATGTTCATGAAGTTGGCGGTATATCGGGTATTTTTGGGTCTGATGATAGATCATTAAAGATGATAATCAAACATAGTCATTTTAAAAAAAATGTTAGAAATTTAGCAATTATTTTTGACGAAGATGGAAAAAAAAATAGATTTGAGAAAATTATTAAAGATATAGAAAAATTAAATAAAGAAAATGACGATATTAATTTTATAATTTTAAACGGTGGCATTACATTAAGCTCAAAATCAACTAAACCGATAACCATTTCAATTTCGATTGATTTGCTTAAGCCAGATTTAGAAACTCTAATTTTAAAATCACTTGATAACAAAAAATATGAAGAAATTATTGAAAATTGTATTCCTAAATTTTTCAAATGTTGCGATTTAAAAGATGCTAAACCTAAAAATGTTATTCAGGCTTTATTATCAACCCAAATTTCTAAAAAAGAATTTAAAAACGTTAAAGATATTGCTACTCTAGCTCAAAGAGAGGCATCGGCAAAGTTTAATAACAAGTTTATTAATTATGATCACAAAGAATTTAATAATATAAAAAAATTCTTAAAAGATTTTATCAAAAACTAACCAAAACAAAAAGTAAAAATAAAAAATAATATGTCGATTACAGAAAAACTTTCGGGCATTGTTGCCAAATTTAATGAATTAGAAAAAAAGCTTCAAGACCCAACTGGCTTGGGGCAAAGCTTTGCCAAAATTTCTAAAGAACATTCCGATATGCAAGAAGTTGTGGGGATAATTCACGAATATCAAAATGCCCAAAAAGAATATGTCGATATCGAGCAAATGCTCACCGATTCTTCCCTAGACAAGGAAATGCGTGATATGATGGAGGAGGAAAAATTTAATTTGTCAAAAAAAATTCCAGATCTTGAGCATCAAATCAAAATCGCCTTAATTCCTAAGGATTCAGCCGATGAAAAAAACGCCATCATTGAGGTTAGGGCAGGCACTGGAGGCGAAGAGGCGGCGCTTTTTGCCTATAAATTATTTCAAATGTATCATCGCTACGCTGAAAAAAATCGTTGGAAATTCGAAATTTTGTCAATTTCTGATACTGGTCTTGGAGGCTATAAAGAAGCTTCCGCTATTATTTCTGGTCGTGGAGTTTTTGCTCGTTTAAAATTTGAATCGGGTGGGCATCGAGTGCAAAGAGTGCCTGAAACTGAGGCTTCGGGGCGAGTTCACACTTCGGCAGCAACTGTGGCTGTTTTGCCTGAAGCTGAAGAGGTTGATATTAAAATTGAAGAAAAAGATTTGCGAATTGATGTTTTTCGTTCATCGGGTCCAGGTGGTCAATCAGTCAATACTACAGACTCGGCAGTTAGAATTACACATTTGCCGACAGGTGTGGTAGTTTCTATGCAAGATGAAAAATCGCAAATTAAAAATCGTGAAAAAGCCATGAAAGTTTTGCGTTCAAGAATTTATGAGGCAGAGCGCGAGCGCCTTGAAAGAGAGCGTGCAATGGAACGCAAAGAGCAGGTGGGAAGTGGCGATAGAAGCGAAAGAATTCGCACCTACAATTTTCCACAAAGTCGAGTCACCGACCATCGTATTAATCTAACGAGTTATCGTATTGACGAAATTATGATGGGGGAGCTTGATGAAATCGTTAATGCTCTTGTTGCTGATGATCAAGCCAAAAAATTATCGCAAGAATAATTGAAGCTAATTTTTTCTGAATTATTTTTTTAGTTTGGTGCGGACGGAGGGACTTGAACCCACATGCCGTGAGGCGCTAGATCCTAAGTCTAGTGCGTCTGCCAATTTCGCCACGTCCGCTTG
>CAZDGN010000017.1:0-37690 GCA_964505265.1 uncultured Rickettsia sp. | reverse complement strand
AAAGAAGTTGGGCAATGCAATGTAACAAGCGATCAATGCACTATACTACTAATATCAAAGAAATCGTAAAGGTTTATTAGAATAACTTATAACTTTTCTTAAAATATATTATTTGAAGATAAAAATTAAGATTAATTTTTTTGGCTAAAAATCTAAAAAGCCCTGGGCATTTTGCATATAAGATTTCATTTTTTAGTAGATTTTGGATTTTTAATTTATCGCTAGTTTATAATTTTTTTCTCCCCTAGAGTGGTGTAGCTAAATTATTTAAAGTGCTTGACTATTTATGCACTTAAGAATGATGGTTTCCTGACATTTCACTTTCGACCATTAAATAATCAATCGATTTTTATTTTAATACCACCAAAATTTACATAAAAAATTAAAAGAATTTTTAAGAATTCTTTTGCAAAATTTGGCATTACATTTTACAATTTTAATTGTTAAAAAAACAAACTAAACATATTTAAAAAGCCGTCAAATTCAACAACATCAAGTTTTTAAGCCAAAATTTAGAGCGCGGTAGATAAGCACTACCCTTGATGAATATGGCTTAGATAAGCACGCATATGCTTCATTGATTTGATTGGGGGGATGAAAAGCGAGGCAAAATTAATTTATTTTGAGTATTTTTTTTAAATCAAAAATTGGTAACAGAAATTTTAAAAAGTAAAATGGCTAACAATCAAGAAATGAACATTAAGCAACAGATCAAAGGCAGACCAATGCTTTATTGGGCAGGTAAAAAGCCGCTTGGTGTGATTAAAAATTATCCTGCACAGTTGGTTGAGAAAATTGGCAACACCGAAATTAAAGAACCAATTGCCAGTCAAGAACAAATCACTAAACCAAATTACGAAAATTTAAAAGATAATTGGCGTAATTTGTTATTTCATGGCGATAATAAAGAGTGTCTTTCAACCCTTTTAACCAGCGGATTTAGAGGAAAAGTTGATTTAATTTATATTGACCCACCCTTTGATTCTAAGGCGGATTATGTTAAAAAAATTGAGCTTCGTGGAATTGACAAAAAACTTGAAGGTGAAGAACAAAGTTTTTTTGAGCAAGTGCAATATACCGACCTCTGGAAGAATGATGAATATTTGCAATTTATGTTTGAACGCCTGATTTTGCTTCGCGAACTTTTAAGTGAACAAGGTTCAATTTATTTGCATTGTGATTGGCATAAATCGCATCATTTAAGATTTTTGTTAGATGAAGTTTTTGGTGAAGATAATTTTGTGAATGAGGTGGTGTGGTATTATGACAATAAAATTCCAGATACCAGAAAGACAAAATTCACAAATTCAACAGATTATATTTTAGTTTACTCAAAAACCGACAATAGAATTTTTAATCATCAATTTGACAAAAGAGAAAAACCTATCAAGGTTTCAAAAATGAAGAAAGTTGATGGGAAAAAAATATACCTAAAAGACGAGGATGGGAATGGAATTTATGATATTAGAGAAGAAAGGACTGTAGATAATTTATGGAAATTTGCACTACTTCACGCACAGCCAGAAAGAACCGACTACCCCACCCAAAAGCCCGAAGCCCTACTCGAACGCATCATCAAAGCCTCTTCAAACGAAAACTCGATAATCCTCGATTGCTTTGCTGGATCTGGTACCACTTTGGCGGTTGCTGAAAAATTAAATCGCAGATGGATTGGCGTTGATTGCAACAAAGGCGCAATTCAAACTTCAATCAGAAGACTTTCAAAAATTAAACAAGAAAAGAACAAAAAAAATAATCAAACAGAACTCGATTTAATCACCCTCCCCTTGAGGGAGGGTCAAATTAGCGAAGCTAATTTGGGGAGGGGTCAAAATCTATCAACAAAACAACAATCTTTAAGTCCAAATATTCTTCACTTCCGCGTCAATAATTATGATTTTCAAGAACGATTTGCACTTCGCGAAATTATCTTTGAAAAATATGGCATTGAAAAAATTAATGATAATTTTTTTGATGGTATTTTAGGCGAAAAATTAGTGAAAATTGCCCCATTTAACAAACCTTTAACTCGCTTAGAAATTCAAGAAATTAAAGATGAGTTAAAAAATATTAGAAATGAGGAAGATAGAGATATTACCGTAATTTGCTCGGGGCAAGAAGTGGCTTTGCAGGCTGAAATTGCAAAATATAATCAACACATTCCAATCAATAAAATTGAAATTCGCGATATTCAAAAAGATGGCTTGATTGCTTATGAACCAGCATTTGCAAATGTTTCAATTACTCAAAATAAAAATAAAAAAATCGTTGAAATTAAAAATTATTTATCACCAACAATTTTAAAAAGACTTGAGGTTGATAAAAATCTTTTTGAAGAGCAAATCACCGATTTTCGTAGCCAAATTGATGTGGTTTTGTTTGATTTTAATTATGATGGCGAAGTTTTTAATATTTGCGAAAGCGATATTCCTGCCAAGAAAAAAGATTTTGTTAAGGGCAAATATGAGCTAGAAACAACAGCAAAAATCGCGGTTAAAATCATTGATATGCTTGGTGAAGAAACCCTAATTATTGAATAAATTTATTAACCACCAATTTGTAAAAACTCATGAAAAATAATTTAAAAATTTTTGAAAAATTTAATATCCGAAAACATTTTGACGAAGAAAAACAAAAATGGTTTTTTTCGGTGATTGACATTGTTGCGGTTTTGACTGAACAGAATGATTATAAAATTGCCAAGAATTATTGGAAAGTTTTAAAACATCGCTTAAGCCAAGAAGGAAGTGAAGTGGTTACAAATTGTAACCAGTTGAAAATGATCGCCGAAGATAATAAAATGCGACTCACCGATGTTGCTGACACTGAAACTATTTTTCGCTTAATTCAATCAATTCCAAGTAAAAAAGCTGAACCAATAAAAATGTGGTTGGCAAAGGTTGGAAATGAAAGAATCAATGAAATTGGTGATCCTGAATTATCGTTAAATCGTGCTCGTCAAAATTGGCAAAAACATGGCAGAAGTGAAAAGTGGATCGCCCAAAGAATGATGGGCCAAGAAACTAGAAATAAATTAACTGATTATTGGAAAAGTAATGATGTCAAAGAAGGTAATGAATTTGCAGTTTTAACTAACATAATTCATCAAGAATGGTCAGGCTTAAGCATTAATCAACATAAAAAATTAAAAAACTTAAAAAGTCAAAATTTGCGCGATCATATGAGTGAAGCGGAGCTTATTTTTACCGCCCTAGCCGAGCTTTCAACGCGTCAAATTGCTGAAAATTTAAAGGCAAAAGGTTTTGAAGAAAATAAAACGCCAGCTAAAAAAGGTGGTAAAATTGCTTTAAATGCAAGATTAGAGCTTGAACAAAAAACCGGTAAAAAAATTGTAGATAGAAGCAATTTTTTATCACCAAAAAATTTAACAAAAAAATCCAATGACCTTATTTGAAAAAATACAAGAGCAAATAAAAGCTTGGCGAGATGGCAATTACGCATGCCAACAATATCCGCAAATTAAAGAAATTTTAAATTACAACAAAATTGATGATGGAGGTTTTAGATATTTAAGGAAACCACAATTTGAGGCAATTGAAGCATATTTATATTTAAGATTTGTTTTAAAAACCCCACAAACCATCGAGCTTTATAAAATTCTTTTTGAAGATGACAAAATTTCTTTATTTAAAACCTTTGGGATTGTCCATGTCAACAAAGATGCAGTTGATGATGTTGATTTGAATAAAGTTTTAGAAAAAATAAAAAATGATTTGGAGTTTGTTAAAAAACACAAATATCAAACACTTCACGAAGCTTTAAACCTTGATTATGCCAGCTATATCTTGGCTTTGGCAATGGGAACTGGTAAAACCATTTTAATTGGATCAATTATTGCGATTGAATTTGCTATTGCTATTGATTTTGAAGAGCTAGAAACGCCGCAAGATATGAAATTAATGCAAAATGCTTTGATTTTTGCGCCCGGAAAAACAATTATAGAATCGCTTAGAGAAATATCAGAAATTGCTTTTGATAAAATCTTGCCTTCGAGGCTTTTTAAGAAACTTGCCCCTAATTTAAAAATAAACTACACCAAAGATGGTGACAAAAGATTTGACGGGGTTATTGAAGGAAGTGTGTATAATATTTTAGTCACTAATTGCGAGAAAATTATTTTAAGAAATGTATCTTCTAAAAATGATTTATTTAATCAAAAAGCAGAAGAAAAAACATTAACCGAGAATTTGAGACTTCAAAAAATAACTAGCCTTGATGGGCTTGGTGTTTTTTCTGATGAGGCTCACAACACTTATGGCAATAATCTTGGAGATGATTTAAAGCGGGTTAGAGAAACAATAAACCATATTCATAAAAATAAAGACTTGGTTTGCGTAATTAACACAACTGGCACTCCTTATTTTAAAAAAGAACCTTTAAAAGAGGTTGTCTTTTGGTATTCTTTGGAAAGTGGAATTAGAGATAATATTCTAAAATCAGTTAAGGATAATATCGTTTCCTATAATTTTGATGGTACAAATGAAGAAAAAATAATTGGCGATATTATCAAAGATTTTTTTACTAATTATGGAGATGTAAAACTTTATAGTGGGCAAATGGCTAAAATTGCTTTTTATTTTAAAAGCGAAGAGCATTTACAAGATTGTAAATTAGCCATTGAAAAAGCTTTGACTTCAATATCACAAAGCCCAACTTTAATTTTGGTTAATACTCAAAAATCATCTAAAAAAGAAATTGAAGAGTTTAATAAATTAAATAGTAAAGAATCACAAAAAAGAATTATTTTGTTAATTGATAAAGGTAAAGAGGGTTGGAATTGCCCTAGTCTTTTTGCCACTGCATTAATTAGAGAGGCTTCATCTTCTAATAATTTTATATTACAAGCCAGCACTAGGTGTTTAAGGCAAGTTAGGGAAAACAAAGAGCGAGCAAAAATTTATTTATCAAGTAAAAACATAGAAATTTTAGATAAGGAATTGCAAGAAAACTTTAATATTTCTATTGGTGAATTTAGCAAAGAAGATACCAATAAGATTATCGAAAAGAAGGCGTTTGTTAGAAAATATAAAATGCCAAAATTAGAGATTGTTAGAGATATTAACAAGGTTGTAAGAGATGATGATGGGATTAAAAAATTACTTGTTTTGAAGAAGCCTGAACTAATCAAAAATGAATTATCTAAAACTATATATCGCCTTGAAGATGGCGGATTAAAGGAATCGGGCTTCGCCAATAAAGTTGAAACCAAACAAGATTATCTTGGTGTTTTAAATGCATCTTTTAAAATTGCTCAAAATTATCATCTTGATTATAAAGAAATATTAAAAGAATTAAATACACTTTATCCACAGCAAATATTGCCAGCAATGCATTTAAAATCTTTATTTGAGCAAATAGAAGAGCAATTTGGTGAATATAAAATAACAAAAGAACGAGTTAGAGAGGCTTTGGCAATCATTAAAATTCAAGATGAGGATGGAAATTATAATTTTGAAAAAGACGAAAATGGCGTTTTTTATCACACAATCAGGTTTAAAGAAGGGAGCGAGCGAGAAAAATTATTACTTGAACACAAAAATGAGAATTTAGGTTTTCATTTAAGTGTTTATGATTTTGATTCAAAACCAGAAAGGAATTTTTTTACAAAAATTTTGAATATTTTACAGATAAATAAAAAAGATGTGGAAGATGTTTATTTTACTGGCTCGATAAATGATGTTAAAAAAACCGACTTTTATTTTGAATATAAGGGTGAAAATGGCAAATATCACAATTATTTTCCCGACTTCATTATAACTAAGAAAAACGGAGAGTTTTTAATTGTTGAAATTAAAGCTAAAAATAAAGAGGAGGATAAAGAAGTTTTAAATAAGAAAAAAGCGGTTAGTTACCTAGAAGGAATTGAAGAGAATAAATTTAAATATGTCATAATTTACACAGACAAAGAGGAAATAGAAGATGATAATGTAGATTTTTTGAGAGTTGAAAATTTTATTCAGTAAATCTTTTATTAATAAAAGATTCTTGGGGGCATAATTGGGGGCATAAATAATTTTTACCACTCCCCCAACCAAACAAAATCAACCACCCTACCCCATCAATATGTTTGTCGTCACTGCCACTTCAAATTAAATCGAGTAAAGATTTGATATAGAAATTTAGTTTTACAATTTATATTTTTCCCCGATTTGGTGGTGAACACTCAATTGGTTAGAACGCTTAAATGTTCACACGGAAGGCAACTTACTTCAAGTCTCGTCAGCAACAGCTATTTCAAATTAAATCAAGACAAGATCACTGATTTGGCATAAATTGCATTTTGTTATGTTGAATTATTTTTTTTAATGCGGTCGTTAAAAAAATTAGATTTCGTTTTTTTTCAATTATGTTTCTTTGTTCATTTTTATTTGTGGTTTTAATTTATTTAGTTGGGCAGTTTATAATTTCAAGTTGCAACTATTATTAATTTTTCAATGAAATTTTATTCAAATTTTGAAATTAAATTTCATCAATTTTAGTTTAAATATATCAAAATATATTTACTAAAATAATATGTTATATTCAGCTACATCACCTCTGTTATCAGTCGCCATAAAGGCAATAACACCTTCATTATCATCTTTAGCATTATTATCCTTTCCTAATGTTGTTGATGCAAGATTTAGGGGTGATTTAACAGAAAATTAATAATTGTTTTTAATGAATATAAAATTTGAGATTTGCCAATGAATTAAGTTTGGAAATAAAGCCAAATAATCATAGTAAGATATATTTTTTAAAAAATTTTAAACCAGACTCACAAAAAATCTTTTTAACAAAATAATAACTTATTTATCTCCACTCAATCCTTTAGATCTATCATCAATTTGTTTTGCAATTGCATTTGATATATAAACTCCGGCTACAATGCCCAAGACACCAACAGCTCCAACTGCTACCACTGTAATTCCAACAGGAGGAACAACCATTGCTAGTGAAGTGGTTGTTATTAATAAATTTGCCCCTACAAATCCAGCACCCGCACCCAAAGCTCCTCCGATTAAACCTCCAAATATAGCTGGTTGAACCGAAGTTGGAGCTGGAGCTGGAGTTGATGCTGGAGCTGGAGTTGGAGCTGGAGCTGGAGCTGGAGCTGGAATTGGAGCTGGAGCTGAAGCTGGAGCTGGAATTGGAATTGGAGCTGGAGAATTCTCTTTGGCAAATTTTAAATCTTGATCAATCTCAACTAATTTCATATCTTGATTTATCAAAGGGTTTAAAATATTTGGATTAACCATATTTGAAGACATTGCAGCATCAACGCTTTGATAACCCCCTTCATTCCCAAATAAGGCATGTGGATCCCCACAATTGGTGACGGCGGTAATGAAATCATCTTTTTTAGATAATGCATCTTTTTTAGAACAATCAAATTTTAAATCCAAAGCTTTAAGTTTTGCTTCAATTTTGTTAAGCTCATCTTTGATTTCTTTATCTTTATCTTTATCTAAAGTGGACGCAGCATCATCTGGTTCGCTAAAAGGTAATTCAATAGATTTGATTTTTCCTAAAAATTTCAACCTATTCGGTTCATCAATTTCAACAATTGATTGTAATGCTGAATTTATTCCCTTTAACCTTGCCAATTCTAAATCGCCCTTAATATCTTTAACCCCACTACAAAAAAAACCAACCCCTGCTTTTAAAAATCTAAAATTTATTTTTTTATCTTCTCCAAGACTATCTCCTTGATTTTTTGCCGTGTTCAATGCTTCTAAAAATTCGTGTTTTATAGCTTCTGAAACTTTATCTAAATCCATTTTTCCTTTAACACCATTCCATGTTGTATCTGCACTGTTTGAAGATAAATCACCCCTATCTTTACCATACATTGCTTTGTAGGTTTCTTCTTGCCAAGCTTGATAATCTTTTGGTAATTCTGAACCTGAAGGGTCATCAGGATAAAAAAAACAAACCACCAGTATTTCTTAGATCATTTTGCCACTGTAGACCAGATTGATCTATTATAATAAAATCTTGAGGAGTGTCATAATTTTCATTAGCAATAACACCAAATCCTCCATAACTTTTAACTTTACCAATTGCGCCAATATTTGTGGCTTTAACCAAGCATCTTAATTTTGCAATTTGTTCTGATGTTAATAAATCACAATACAAACCTTCATTCATAACTCCATTAACATTATATTGCTCATTTCTTGCCAAAATGTGCAAATGTCTAATTGTTAAATCGTCTTTATTTTGAGGAAATTGCTCTATTTTACCTGAATATGGATCATAATATTTTGCTCCCAAAACCTGAGTTCCTTCGAGAATTTTTTGAAATTCTGTTAAAGTAGCTTTTTTATAATAAATTTTAACTTGTTTACATTGATCTTCTGATGGAACCAATACCTTATCATCATCATATCTGCAAGAAATAAGCCCTTGAATTTGAAGATTAACTTCTTGAAAATCTTGTTGTATTAATGCAATCATTGTGCTTTTGGCAATATTAAAAGCATTACTTTCTAAGAATGCAGGTAAACCCAATTCTGTCATTTTTTTTTCATATTTATCTAAAAATACTCTATATTTTTTTTCTGTAGCAATAGTCTTAATAATCTCTTCTCTTGCTTTGTCATTAAAAATTTGATTCAATTGATGATCTTCAAGAGTAGAAACAGCTTTATAAGAATTTCTAAACTCATTTTTAAAATTATCATAATTATTTGTAGGATCATTAGAATTTGAGCCCCACGAAAAAAGTAAAAGATTTTTTCTTTGCTCAAATGTTAAACTTCCAAATATTGACGAGAAATTTTTTTCTCGAAGAAATTCTCTGGCTTTTTGCCCTAAATCAGTAGTTTTTTTAACTGATGGTTCTTCGGCCCCAGATAATTTAGTTTCTTCATATTTCCTTTGAGTTAAACGAGATAAATCATCAAAAAAACTTTTAGTTTTTATATGATCAACACCATTTTGTAAAATTTCTTTACCTTGTGCATTATCACAAAATCTAATAATATGATCTTGGCTGTCAGAATCATAAAAATATAATTTTAAACGAGGATTATTTCTAAGAATTTCAAGAACTCCATCAACCTCTTCCTGCTTTAAACCATTAATATCATCTTTGCTTAAATTTATAAACACCCCATCAATTGGATTTTCTCCATCTTTTTTTCTAAAACACAAAGCCTCATTATATGGCATTTTTCCTTCTCCACCATATCTTGTCGATTCCCCCTTATGTTTATGATGAGCTCCTTTATCTCTTTTTTTTCCATGATATTTTAACCATACATTTCTTGCAAAGGTTTGAATTGAGGATACTAATTCTGCGCTTTTTGTTTCAGCATTCCACTTCGCATGATTAGTTGCAAACCAATTTGCACTTCTCAAAACTCTGATCTGTCCCGGTTTTGCTAAATGTTTGGATTTGAAATTTTGTTTTGCATCAGCTCCTTTTATGTTCTCCTCTCTAACAATACCACCAGAATTGAAAGCCATAAAATCAGCATGAGGAACATCTATTTTAGTTGGATCCAAAACAACACCAACTCTACTAGCAACTTTTGTATCTTTAAATAATGTAGTTGGAACTTGATCTTTAACACCCGACCAAATAAGAGTTGCACAACAAGCTTTATTTGTAGATAAATAACTACTAGCAGGACCCTCAAACTCATTAAAAGATTGAAGCTTATATTTAATACCTTCTATGGATGTGACAGAAAATAGGGTATAAGATGAAGAACCATCTGAGGGTGGTAATTTTTTGTAGGGGCTACCGCGCATTAAAACTTATTTTCAAATTTCATAAAATAAAAAAAATTAATTTCTATTATTGAATTATAAAATTATTTTTTCAATTAATTCCTACTTAAATAATTTTTCATATTCGCCATAGCCTAGTTTTTGTAAATCCTTGCGAGCGATGAAGCGAAGCGATGCAGAATTAATGCAATATCGAAGCCCGCCAAGGTTTTTTGGTCCGTCATCAAAAACATGTCCCAAATGAGAATCACCATATTTGGAACGCACTTCAACTCGAGTCATAAAATGTGATTTATCAGTAATTTCTTTGATTTCAACTCCAGCAATTGGCTTGGTAAAGCTAGGCCAGCCTGAACCAGAATCAAATTTATCAAGCGAAGAAAATAATGGCTCGCCAGATGATGCATCAACATAGATACCCTCCTCCTTGTGATCCCAATATTTATTGTTAAAAGCTGGTTCAGTGCCATTTTTTTCAATGACATATTTTTGAAAATCATCAAGCTCAAATTTATTTTTTTGATATTTTACCGAATTGTCGTTGGCCATAGATTTAAAAAATAAATTAAAGAAAATTATAATGGTGAAAAATGCAATTTTTTTATTCATTTATTTGAAATTAATTTTTTCAATAAGAATTTTGACTTGAGATTTTAGGTCTTCAACATCATTGTTATTATAAATTACAAAATCGCAATTTTGAAGTCTCTGTTCGTCGGA
The DNA here is from genome assembly GCA_964505265.1 of uncultured Rickettsia sp. Classification (GTDB taxonomy): domain Bacteria; phylum Pseudomonadota; class Alphaproteobacteria; order Rickettsiales; family UBA1997; genus CAILUF01. The sequence continues at coordinate 27,229 of CAZDGN010000017.1, read as the reverse complement.
AAGTTGTAAATTATTAAAAAACTCAAATTTTTGAATTTTGGCATCGATTTCATCTGGCGTTGCAAATCTTGACAAATAACGCTTTTGACGAATATCTTTATTGGCAATAATTGCAATAATTTTATCGGTTTTATAATTATTTTTTTCAAGGAGTAATGGGATATTTAACAAAATTAATGGTGAATTTTTTTGTAGATTATTTTTAACAAATTCTTCATATTTAATTTTTATTTCTGGATGAATTATCTGCTCTAGAAGCTCGATTTTGGAAGGGTTTTTTCGAATAATTTCTGATAATAATTTTCTATCAATAAAATTTTTTCCTTGAAAAATCGCAAAATTTTCTTGGATTTTGTTAATTACTTTTTGATTATTTTCATAAAATTGATGGACCAAAGAATCAGCATCAAAAACAGGAACGCCGTGGCTTTCAAAAATTTTAGCAACCTCATTTTTTCCAGAGGCAACACTGCCACTTAAACCAATAATCTTCATATCTTTTGGTGATAAAATAATAAATTAACTTTCCAAAATTTTCGGAAGTTTTACATTTTGACTTTGTAAAATTTTTGCCAAATCTTGTTTTAAAATTTGTAAATTTTCTGGAGAGTCAGCTTCACAACGAGCCACCAAAGCACTTTGTGTATTTGAGGCACGAATTAGCCACCAACCATTATCTTTATTGACCCTAACCCCATCAATCGCCGAAAAATTTGCTTGAATTTTGGTAAGTTCTTGAGAAATATTTTTGACAATTGCAAATTTTTTATCTTCAGTAGTATCGATTCTAATTTCTGGGGTGGCAAAAACCTTTGGAAGTTTTTGACGAATTTCACTTAAAGTTAAATTGGAATTAGCGAGAATATTTAGCAACCGAATCGCACAATATAAAGCATCATCAAAGCCATAATATTTGTCGGCAAAAAAGATATGTCCCGACATTTCGCCCGCTAATTTGGCATTGGTTTCCTTCATTTTAGCCTTAATCAATGAATGCCCAGTCTTCCACATAATCGGCTCACCCCCAGCTTTGGCAATTTCTTGAAACAAGACAGAGCTGGCTTTGACATCGGCAATAATTGGAGCTTTTGGAAAATTTTTTAAAACATCTCTGGCTAGTAAAATTAGGAGTTGGTCGCCCCAAATAATTTCACCCTCACCGTCAACAATTCCGATTCGGTCGCCATCACCGTCAAAAGCAATACCTAAATCGCATTTTTTTTGACGCACCATTTTGATTAAATCTTGCAAATTTTTTTCTTCAGTTGGGTCGGGATGGTGATTTGGAAAATCGCCGTCAATTTCATTGAAAAGTAAATGATGTTCTCCATAAATTCTTTTAGAAAGTAAGGTCATGATCTCTCCTGCCGAGCCATTCCCAGCATCCCAAACGATTTTTAAATTGCGTAAATTTTCGTTAAGCTCAATTTCATTAAGCAATTCAGATTCAGACTTCGATAAATCGCAATCCAAAAGCAATCTTTCAAGATATTTTTGGCGAATATCGATATTTTTTAGCGATCCATTGACAAGATTAAATTGGTTATTTTCAAGAATTTTGGCAAGCTCTAAAATATTTTCGCCGTGGAAATTTTCGCCCTTAATCATCATTTTGAAACCATTGTGATTTTTTGGATTATGCGATCCGGTAATCATAATTCCTGCTTCAAAATTTAATTCATAAACCCCAAAATATAACATTGGAGTTGGTCCAACTCCAATATCAATTATTTCCATTCCACTTTCTTGCAATCCTTGAATTAATCTTTGCTTTAAAATTGGTGAACTCACTCTTCCATCGCAGGCAATCACAATTTTATTTTTAGATTTTTGCTGCATAATTTTGGCAAAGCATTTGCCAATAAAATAGGCATCGCGGTCAAACAAAGTTTCGTTATAGATTCCGCGGATATCATAAGCACGAAGAATAGATGGATGAAAAGAATATGTATTCATAATTTTTAGGTAATTTTTCCTTCGGTTGGAGATGATGGGCTAGCAAAATTTTTCTTTGGCATTCGGCCCGATAAAAAAGCCAACCTGCCTGCTTCCACCGCCAGTTTCATGGCTCTGGCCATTTTAATTGGGTTTTGAGCCTTAGCAATTGCCGTGTTCATAAGTACACCATCACAACCAATTTCCATAGCAATTGAAGCATCAGAGGGAGTTCCAACTCCTGCATCAACTAAAACTGGTACCTTAGATTGCTCAACAATAAATTCGATATTTAAACGATTTTGAATACCAAGTCCAGAACCAATTGGTGCTCCAAGTGGCATAATCGCACAACAACCAATATCTTCAAGCTCTTTAGCAACAATTGGGTCATCGGAAGTATAAACCATAATATCGAACCCGTCTTTTTTAAGCATCTCAGCGGCTTTTAAAGTTTGAATTACATTTGGATATAAAGTTTTTTCGTCGGATAAAACCTCAAGCTTCACCAGATTCCAACCCCCAGCACTTCTAGCAAGTCGCAAAGTTCGCACCGCATCTTCAGCATTGAAGCAACCAGCAGTATTTGGCAAATAAGTGTATTTTAACGGACTAATATAATCTTGTAGCATTTGTTCACCCTTTTTTTCAATATTAACTCGACGTAAGGCAACTGTGACAATCTCGGCTCCCGAGGCTTCGATTGCGAGTGCGGTTTCAAAAAAATCCTTATATTTGCCTGTACCAACCAGTAATCTTGAGTGAAATTTTTTACCAGCAATTTCTAATAAATCTTGTTCTAAATTCATATTTAAGCCAATCCAAATTGTGAAGGAAAAATTTTGGTGAGAAAATAAACTAGAGGTGCAACAAAAATCATACCGTCAAGACGATCAAGAACACCGCCGTGACCTGGTATGATATTGCCAGAATCTTTTACTCCAAAAATTCTTTTGAATTTTGACTCGGTTAAATCACTAATTTGTTCAACCAACGAAATTAAAATACTGATGCCAACAAAAAATGTCCAAGAACCCGGAAAGGCAAAGGTTGAAATCAAGCCAATGGCAACGCTAGCAAGCACTCCACCAATTAATCCAGACCAAGTTTTATTTGGAGAAATTGCGGGAGCAATTTTTGGACCACCCAAGGAACGACCCGCAAAAAAAGCAAAAATATCGGTTGCCCAAATAATAGAAAACATCCAAAAAATAATTTGATCATCTAAAATACGCAAAGAAATTGCACAATAAATTGGAATAGTAATATAAAAGAAGCCAATAGAACGCCATTTATTTTGATTTGACATATTTCTTGACATTTCTGACCATTCAAATGCCATTAAAACTGCAATTAAAATTGCCAAAAAAATAAATAATTTTTGTGAAGCAAAAATTGCAATCAAAGCAACTGGAATCATAACTAAAGAGCTAATAATTCTTTTGCGAGTATTTTCAGATGGGTCTAAATAATGGACTTGAGCAACGATTTTATTAAAAATTTTTAGAAAAAAATTATAAATTATTGTCGGGTATTTTAAAAATTTATACAGATTATCTTTTTCCATATCTCCTCTCTCTTTGATTAAAATTATTAATTGCTTTTAGTAAATCTTTTTTACTAAATTCAGGCCACATTTTATTGCAAAAATATAGCTCGGTATAGGCAATTTGCCACAACAAAAAGTTACTTACACGATAATCACCGCCAGTTCTAATAAGCAAATCTGGATCGGGAATTTCTGGTTTATATAAAAAGTTTTTGAATAAATCTTCATTAACATCATCAATGTTAATTGATTTATTTTCGATAGCAATTGCAATTTTTTTAGTGGCATCAACCATCTCTTGCCTTGCTCCGTAAGAAAAGGCTACATTCAAAATCAGATTTTTATTATTTTTGGAAAATTCTTGAACTTCTAAAATTTTTGTGCGTAATTTTTCGCTAACCTTATCTAAATTTCCAGAAATTATTATTTTTATGCCATTTTTGGTAAGTCTTTGCGAGTCTTTGTTCAAATACTCATATAAAAGATCCATCAAATAATTAACTTCTTCTTGTGGTCTGTTCCAATTTTCCGAGGAAAAGGCATAGAGAGTTAAATATTTGATGCCAATTTTAATGCAATTCTCGGCGATTTTTTCGACATTCTCCGTGCCTTTTTTATGACCAAATTTGGTTGGCATTGCCATTTTTTTTGCATATCTAGCATTACCATCCATAATTATAGCAATGTGTTTTGGGATTACCAAATCATTAGACCTCAAAGATGTTTTGTAAAAAAAATTTTTTAACACTTACCTAGATTTTCATTAGGTCTTTTTCTTTTAAATCTACCATTTGATCAATCTTGGTAGTAAATTCATCGGTAATTTTTTGAATAATATCGGTAAAGCCGTGAATTTGGTCTTTTGAAACTCCATATTCTTTTTCATTCTTTTTAAAATCATCAAGAGTATCGCGACGAATATTACGAAGTGCGATTTTTTTATCTTCGCCATATTTTTTGGCTAATTTGGCCAACTCTTTTCTGCGCTCTTCACTTAGTTTTGGAATAATAATTCTAATAACCATTCCTTCAACCAATGGATTGAAACCGAGATTGGAATTAATTATTGCTTTTTCGATTAATTTAACTGATTCACGATCCCAAACCTGAATTGCGAGGGTTGTAGCTTCTGGAACAGAAATGCTGGCTAATTGTGAAATTGGCATGAATTGACCATAAACCTCCACACGAATAGTGTCAAGCAAATTTGGACTCGCCCTGCCAGTTGAAATAGAATCTAGGTCTTTTTTTAATGAAGAAAGAGTGTCTTCCATTTTATTTTTAGCTTTATTTGAAAGTTGATTTATCATAATTTAAATTAATTTATTAAGGTGAATTTGCCATTGCCAAGCAATACCTGCTGTAAAGCATTTTCTTCTTTAATGGAAAAAACAATAACTGGCAGTTTGTTATCTTTAGCAAGAGTTATAGCGGTTTGATCCATAACCTTTAAATCTTGCTTGATTAAATCGATATAACGTAAATTTTCGTAGCGAGTAGCCAAAGGGTCGAGTTTAGGATCAGCGGAATAGACTCCGTCAACTTGTGTGCCTTTTAATATAACATCACAATTCATTTCAACCGCACGAAGAACAGCTGCAGTATCGGTAGTGAAGAATGGATTGCCTGTTCCCGCTGAAAAAATTACTATTCTCTTTTTTTCGAGATGTCGAGAAGCTCGGCGTTTAATGTAAGGTTCGCAAATATTATTTATTGGAATTGCTGAAAGCATTCTGGTTTCAATACCCTTTTTTTCTAGAGCACTTTGCAAGGCTAGACCGTTAATACAAGTTGCTAACATTCCCATATAATCAGCGGTTACTCTTTCCATACCTTCAGCAGCCTTGGAAACACCGCGAAAAATATTACCACCACCAACCACAACACTAATTTCGCAGCCAAGTTCATAGCTTGAGATAATTTGTTGACAAATTTTGTCTATTGCTTTTACATCATGACCGAATTGTTGATTTCCCATCATCGCCTCACCAGAAACTTTAAAAAGAATTCTTTTGAATTTTAAATTTTTGTTCATAATTTGAAAATTGAATAAAATTTTGGTGAATTTATGAATATTTATTTTAGCATTAAAATTATTAATTTTACAATAATTTTTTCAATTTATTCCATACAAAAATTGTTATGTCAAAAAAAATAATTTACAAAAAAACTGAATATGTTTTATTGAATAACCAAATTTTGGCAAAAGAATTCGCCAAAATATCAATTGAAGAACGTGCTTTTTTATATGGTGATGGCTTATTTGAAACTATAAAATTTATTGATTCAAAATTACAAAATTTTCCAAATCATTTGAAACGGTTAAAACTTGGTCTTAATTATTTAAAAATCGATTTTGATTGCCAAAATTTAAAAGAAAAATGTTTAGAATTAATTAAAGCTAATCAAATTTCTAATGGAATGCTTCGATTAAGTATTTCGCGTGGAATAGGCTCTAGTGGCTATTTACCAACTAACAATTTACCATTATTATTAATTCAAACTAGGGATTTACCCCAAATTCCAAAATCAATAAATTTAATAGTTTGTGATTATCCACCAGCAAATTTTAGATTTAAATCAAACAATTGTATAAATTACATTTTGGCAAAAATTTTTGCTCAAAAAAATAATTACTATGATTCAATTTTATTAAAGGATAAAAAATATGTCGCCGAAACCTCATCTGCAAATATTTTTTGGATTAAAAATGATATAATCTTCACAGCAAATGAAGATTGTGGAATAGTTTTAGGAGTGATTAGAGAAACAATTTTGAAACAAAAAAATATCAATATTAAGTGCGGTAAATACCATATAAACAGCCTAATTACAGCGGATCAAGTTTTTATTTGTAATGCCAGCATTGGAATTATCGGTGTCGACAAAATCGCATTTAGAGACAAAAAAAAATTTTACGAGGTTAATTATAAAAAAACACTTGTAAAAAATGCTTTAAAACCATTAAAAATATAAAAGTTTTTAACAAAAATTTTTTAAATGTACAATAAAATTCGCAAAGGATTCACATTATTAGAACTATCAATCGTGATTTTAGTGATTGCGGGAATGATTGTTGCAATATCTGGTAGCAATGAAGTGTTGAAAAAATCTAGAATTGCCAATGCTCGAAACCTTACCCAGCAATCAATCGTAAATAACCTTTCTGATGATTTAATTACTTGGTTTGAAACATCGCTCGATTCCAGTTTTTTAGCGAGTGAGCAAAAAAATGATGGCACAAAAATAACCAAATGGTTTGATAATAATAAAAATCCAAATCAAAAAAACATTGCTACCGCTCCAGCCAACTCAAGTAATCAACCTAGCTTTATCTATCGTGGATTTTATGATTCTATTCCAGCAGTACGTTTTGATGGTGATGATTATTTAAGTTATGATGGATCAAAACTTGTTAATTCTTCATATACTATTTTTGTTGTTGAGCAAAGAAGATCCAACAAGATCGATAACTATTTTTTAGCAGGATCTTCTGGTTCAAAAAATCAAAATTTAGTTCTTGGATATAGAAGTAATAATGTGATTACACAGGCGCATTGGAACAATGACATAGATGTATCAGTAAAAAATTATTCCACCCCAACACCTGCAATTCATACCTTTATCTACAATAATTTAACTGGAAAAAAATACAACATATCGGGTCCAGTAGTTGCTAGCTCCTCAAATAATAGTTCAGAAAATTTAAACCCTTTAACATCATACCTAAATGCTAGATTAGGATATTCTAGTGCAACAAATTCATATTATGTTGGTGATTTGGCTGAAATTATTATTTTTAAAAGATCTTTAAAAACTGAAGAAGTAAATGCTATCAGGAATTATCTTGGTAGTAAATATGGCATTCCAGTTTCTTAAATTTTTTAAAATTATTAACCTTAACAACAATTAAAATATTATGAAAAAAAACAAAGCATTTTCACTAGTAGAATTATCAGTAGTGATATTAATTATAGGGATTCTAGTTGCTGGAATTTCGCAAAGCGGTAGATTAATAAGACAAATTAAAATTTCAACTGCAAGATCAGTAACCTCATCATCAGATGTCGGCTCAATTCGTGATGTCACTGCTTGGTTTGAGACTTCAACCGACGGTGTTTTTACCAATATTAATGATGTAACCGATGTTGAAGATGATAATGAAATCAAAACATGGCGCGATATTAATCCGCAAAAATCAATTGGGGATAAATCAATATTGCAACAATCAACTTCAACCCAATATCCAAAATTTAAATCGAATGGAATTAACGGTATTCCAACCTTAGTTTTTGATGGTAACGACTTTATGGTTTCCACAGATCCTTCTACTATGCCAATTATTCCTGCTGATAAAAGCTTTTCTATGTTTGCAGTATTTAGAACAAAATTAACTTTTAACCAACAAAAATCCTTATTAGCTTATGTTGGCGGAAATACTTTTACCGAAGAATCTTATGCATCAATTGGTTTCCTTGGAACATCTGGAAACAATGCTAAACCAGGATTTATCGTAAATTCGGCCACTTCTAATGCAAACTGGGTTCGTGATGTTGGTATTATCGATGAAACCGATTATGCTCTTGGCGCTGTTGTTGATTTCAATCCGGCTTCCACAACTTATGATTCCGCTAAAATCTTCTTAAATTCAATTGAACCAATCGTTTCAGGATCGCTTTCATCTGGCGGAACTCCTGTTGCACCAGTTCTTAACTCTCAAAAATTTGTTGTTGGCGGATTAACAGATTTATTCTTCAATGGTTGGATTTCAGAAATCATCATTTTTGATAGAACTTTGAAAAAAGAAGAATATGAAAACACTATGAAATATCTAAAGAAAAAATATAATATTCTTGGATAATCTTGAGTTTACAACACCACAAAAAACCCACCTCAACTAGTAAAAAATAACAAATATCATTCCAAATTATTTAAAGTAAAATATTAAGTTTTTAATTTAAATTTAACTATATAAAATCACTTATCTTTTTGATGATATTTTGGAATAAATCAATTTCGTAATTATCATTTTTATTTTGCATAACGCTAGCAATTCTTTCTAACCCCATCCCAGTATCGATACAAGGCTTTGGCAAATTCTTTAATACACCGTCGGCAGTCTTTTCAAACTGCATAAAGACTAAATTCCAAATTTCCGTAAAACGGTCGCCATCTTGATCTTTTGATCCAGGAGGACCGCCGAAAATTTTATCACCACGGTCAAAAAAAATCTCGGAACATGGACCGCATGGACCCGTATCTCCCATTGACCAAAAATTGTCATTGGTGGCTATGCTAATAATTTTTTCATCACTAAAATTGGTGAGTTTTTTCCATAATTTTTTGGCATCTTCATCATTGTGATATACAGTTATCCAGAGCTTATCGGCTGATATTTTTAACTCTTTAGTTAAAAATTCCCAAGCAAAAAAAATCGCTTCTTCTTTAAAATAATCACCAAAAGAAAAATTTCCAAGCATTTCAAAAAAAGTGTGATGTCGAGCGGTAAATCCAACATTTTCAAGGTCATTATGTTTGCCCCCAGCTCGCACACATTTTTGTGAAGTAGCCACCCTTTTAAATTTTGGTTCCTCAAGTCCAATAAAATAATTTTTAAATTGATTCATACCAGCATTAGTGAACATTAAGCTCGGGTCATTATGGGGAATTAAAGGGCTAGATGGCAAAATCTCATGGCCATTTTTTTTAAAATAATTCAAGAAATTACTGCGAATATCGTTGGTTTTCATGGATTTTTGTAATTATTAGATTTTGTAAAGCAAGTTATAAGCCGGATTCTGTAATTGATTACTCAATCGTTGACCATTCATCTGGGATTGTTATCACTAACAACCTCTTGCAACCTACCCAAATGGCGATAAAAAAGCCTATCTGTTATAAAAATAACCTGCCATTTCTATTTGGTTTTGCTCCTAATAGGGTTTTTCCAAATTTACATTACTGCAAAATTGTGTGAGCTCTTACCTCACATTTTCACTCTCACCTCTTGCTTGATAAATCTAGCAAACTCAATCCAATAAAGAATTTGAGGCAGTATATTCTCTGTGACACTTTCCCTAAATCAACTTATTTTCATAAATTAACTCGCCAGCTGTTAGCTGGTATTATGCTTTAAAGGAGTCCGGACTTTCCTCTGATTTTTAAATTTTAAATAAAATAAAATCAGCGACCAACCACTTGCCTTACAATAAATTATATTTTAAAATATACTATAACTTTTTACAACTTTTAATTTTTTAAAATTGAAAAAAATATTTTCTGGAATACAACCTACTGGCAATATTCACTTGGGCAATTATCTTGGTGCCATTAAAAATTGGCTTCAATTTCAAAATTCGCACTCATGTTTGTTTGGTGTCATGAATTTACACGCCATTACTATAAAGCAAAATCCAATTGAGCTGAAAAAAAATATTTATCAAACCCTAGCAACATATATTGCTTGCGGTCTTGATATTAAAAAATCAAAAATTTTTGTGCAAAGCCAAGTGCCAGCTCATAGCGAATTAGCATGGATTTTTTCCACCATAACACCGCTAGGTTGGCTTAATCGAATGACTCAATTCAAAGATAAAACTCAAAATAACAGCACTGAAAATGCCAATCTTGGTCTTTATTCTTATCCAGTTTTAATGGCTTGCGATATTTTACTTTATCACACCGATATTGTTCCTGTTGGCGAAGACCAAAAACAACATATCGAGCTTTGTCGCGATATTGCTTTAGCCTTCAATCGCAATTTTGATATTAATTATTTCAAATTGCCAGAACCGTTAATAATTAAAGAAACGAAACGAATAATGTCTTTGCAAGACGGTAACAAAAAAATGAGCAAATCTGACCCAGCTGAAATTTCTCGCATCAATCTTCTTGATTCAAGCGATGATATTTTGAAAAAAATAAAAAAATCTAAAACCGATTCTTTAAATCACATTTCTTACGACCAATCTAGACCAGAGCTTTTTAATTTACTTAACATTTTTGGTGCATTTAATGGCAAAAATCCAATTGAAATTGCTGAAATTTATCAAAATTCTGGCTATGGAAAATTCAAACAAGATTTGGCTGAACTCTTAATTTCTGAGCTTTCACCGATAAATAAAAAAATCAATGAACTAATTGCAAATCAAGATTTCTTAGACAAAATATTTCTTGAAGGCAAAGAATTTGCGGAGCAAACAGCTTCAAAAACCCGCAATGATGTTTATCAAATTTTAGGATTAATTTAATATGAATTTATCAAACAACAATCAACTAATCGAAGAAATTTTATCCCTAAAAAAACAGCGAAATGCCGTGATTCTTGCTCACTTTTACCAAGATGAAGAAATCCAAGATATTGCCGATTTCGTTGGGGATTCCCTAGATTTATCTAGAAAAGCCAGCACCACAGATGCCGACGAAATTATTTTTTGTGGCGTCAAATTTATGGCTGAAGTCGCCAAAATTTTATCTCCACAAAAGAAAGTTTTAGTACCAGATTTTAAAGCTGGTTGTAGTCTCGAAGATTCTTGCAAGCCTGATGATTTTGCCAAATTTCGCCAGCAAAATCCCGATGCCATAGCCATCACCTATATCAATTGTTCCGCAGAAATCAAGGCTCTAAGCGATATTATAGTTACCTCAAGCAATGCTGAAAAAATTATTTCACAAATCCCGCTCAATAAGAAAATTATCTTTGCACCAGATCAACATTTAGGTCGCTTTATTATGAAAAAAACCGGTCGAGATATGATTTTATGGAACGGAAGTTGCATAGTTCATGAACAATTTAGTGAAAGAGAGTTAATCAAATTAACCGCAAAATACCCAAACGCTAAAATAATCGCCCACCCTGAATGCCCTGAAGATTTACTTAGATATGCCAACCATATTGGCTCAACTTCATCACTGCTCAATTATGTGAAAGATAATCAAGGCGCAGAATTTATTGTGTTAACCGAGCCACATATTATTCATCAAATGAATAAAATTAACCCAAGTGCCAAATTTTATGATTGTCCTTTTTTGAATAGTTCAGGTTGCAATGCTTGCAATAATTGCCCTTATATGCAACTTAATAATATAGAAAAATTACATGAAGTAATTAAGTTAGAAAATAAATCTCGATTTGGCGGTGAGTTAAATTTAAGTGAATCACTTAGAATTCAAGCTGAAAAGCCATTAAAGAAAATGTTAGAAATGTCGTAAATTATGGAAATTATTCTTGCTAAACCCCGCGGATTCTGTGCTGGAGTAACCAGAGCGATAGAAACCGTTGAAAAAGCTATCTCCAAATTTGGAGCACCAGTTTATGTTCGCCACGAAATTGTTCACAACAAATATGTGGTTGAATCGCTCAAAAAAAAGGGGGCAATTTTTGTCAGCGAAGTTAGTGAAATCCCCGAAGGAGCAATCACTATATTTTCTGCTCATGGCGTATCCGATAAAGTAGAAGAAGATGCCACAAATCGCGGTCTTGAGGTAATTGATGCTACCTGCCCTTTGGTTAGTAAAGTGCATCGCGAAGCTAAAAAATTTGAAGAAGAGGATTATGAAGTTATTTTAATTGGTCACCGAGGACATCCCGAAGTTGAAGGCACTTCGGGTCGAGTAAAAAAACCTGTAATCCTAGTCACTAACGAGGATGATGCCAGAAATATTCAAATTAAAAGCGATGCCAAAATCACTTTTGTTTCGCAAACTACCCTGAGTGTTGACGATACCAAAAAAATTGTCGATATTTTGGAGTCGAGATTTCCATCAATTGAAAAAGGTTTAGCAACTAAAGATATTTGCTATGCCACTCAAAACCGTCAAGACGCTGTTCGAAGCCTATGTAAGATAGTTGATATTTTGCTAGTAATTGGTGCTCAAAATTCATCAAATTCTAATCGACTCCGCGATTTAGGTGAGGAATTTGGACTGCCATCATATCTAATCAATGGCGAACAAGATTTACAAAAAGAATGGTTCAAAAATATTGATAAAATCGGTCTAACCGCGGGAGCTTCAGCCCCAGAAATTTTAGTACAGGAGGTTGTTAACAAAATTAAAGAAATTAGCAATTCTGAGGTTAAAGTTAGCGATATGAATGGCATTGAAGAAAACACTTTTTTTGCACTACCTAGAAAAGTTAGGAAATAAATTTAATTGATAAATATGAAAAATTTTATAAAAAAAAATTATAGAATGCCAAATTTTCTGAAGCCCAACAATAAAATTAGAAAATTGAGTCAATTTTCTAAAAAAAAATCCATAAATTTTGAATTTGAAAAAGCTAATAGAGGTAAATTTTTATTAATTTTTTTAATTCTCTATCTCAATATTTTTTATTTTTCTTATCAAAAATATCAAGGTTTGATTCAGCAAAAAACCAATGAATATATGGCTATAGCCAATCAAATTGCCAGTCACTATCAGGGTTTTTTAAACTATTCGCAATTATTGCTAAATTCTGTAAATCATGACATTTTAAAAACCAAATCATTTGGTTCGCAGGCGGTGGATATTTTATCCTCAATTGATAGAGTTAGAAATCAAAATCAAAATGCCAATGAAATTTATTACGATGCTATGCTTTATTGGATTGATAGCAATAAATATTTAATTGCCAGTAGTGCGGGCAAAGTTTTAAAACCAATAGATTTATCTTCGCGCGATTATCTAGAAAAAACCCAACATAATCCATGGAAACTTCAGGTTGGGACATCGGTAGTTGGCGCTTTAAGCGGGCAAAATGTTCTTCCAGTTGCAGTTGGATTGGTTGGGGAAAAGGGTTATCACCTTGGCACCTCGGTTTTAAGTGTTAAAATTGAAGCCTTGATTGATTTATTTGAAATTGAAAATAATTTAAAAGGAAGATTTGCAATATTTAATTCTGATAAAAAGTTAATATTAGAATCCAAGAAAAAAACTTTTTCAGAAAATAAAACAATATTAAATTTAATAAAAAAATACAATCCAGAGCAAAAAAATAGCGTTCTTAGCGAATTTAATATTTTAAATAAAAATGGGAATTTTGTTGTTGCAAGTAAATTAATTGATTATCCTTATATTGTGTTTTATGGAATAAAAAATCGGGTAATCTATCGCGAATTAGTTTTGGAATTAATGCCATATTTGATTAACTTCATATTAATCTCGGTCTTATTATTTTTAAATCGTAGAATTTTTTTTAGAAGATAGTTATTTAAACTCCTCGGCACCAATATTTTTACCACGAATATTTTGATTCAAGGCTTGATTAACTTTTTGCAAAATAATATTTTCCGATTTTTTTATTAAATCCTCGTGAAGTAATTTAAGTTGTTGGCGCGAGAGATTTTCTAAAATACCTCTTTCAATCTTATCAATTAACTCGATTAATTCGGTTTTTTGCTTCTCTAAAATCATTAATTGCGGACTTACCAAATCTTGCTTTAATAACTCCAAATCTTTATTAATTTTAACCTTATCTTCTATCAATAATCGTTCTTCCATATCTTTTTTAGAGTTTTCTAGAGAGTTTAATAAAATATTTTTAACTTCATTTTCACTCAAACCAAAACTCGGCTTAACCAAAATTTCTTGCTTTTGTGAGGTAAATTTTTCTTCGGAAACTATCGTTAAAAGCCCATCGGCATCAAGGGTAAAAGTAATTTTAACTCGGGCAATTCCTGCTTTAAAAGCTGGAATATTTTTTACTTCAAAATTCGCTAGTGACCTACAATCTTTTGCAAGCTCGCGCTCACCTTGAACAATATGAAATTTCATTGCAGTTTGATTATCGGCATAGGTGGTAAATTCTTTGCTTTTTGAAATTGGAATAGTTGAATTACGGTAAATAATTTTATCAACAATTCCTCCCATCATCTCAATTCCAAGCGAAAGCGGATTAACATCTAGCAATAAATTATTTTTTTGTCCAGATAAATTATAGGCTTGATAACAAGCACCAATTGCAACAATGCGATCAGGGTCAGTATTGTTCAAAATTTTATCACCAAATATTTTTTTTAATTCATCAAAAATTAAAGGAATTCGCGTAGAACCACCAACTAAAATTATACCGTCAAGGCTTGATTTATCCAGTTCTAAATCCAAAATTAAATCTTGTATAATTTTAATAGAATTTTGGATTTTTGGAAAAATAATTTCATTAAATTTTGCCCTAGTTAAAGAACCATAACTCTCTTGAAAACTCAGGTTTTCCTTAATCTCTTTGGCATTTTTATAACCCGCTTGAATTAACAAATCATCAATATCGTCACCGCCAAAATTATTATCACCTGCCACACCAATAACCCGCAAAACTCCATTGGTGATTTTTAATACCGAAACATCAAAAGTTCCGCCACCCAAATCATAAACCAAATAGGTGCCGATGGCTTTATTGTCTAATCCGAAGGCTAAAGCACCTGCGGTTGGCTCATTCAATAGACGCAAAACTTCTAAACCAGCAATTTTTGCCGATTGTTTAGTAGCATTTTTAGCATTTTCATCAAAATAGGCGGGAACCGTAATAACTGCCTTAGTGATTTTGGAAGCAAATTTTTTTTCAGCAATTTCTTTTAAATATTTTAAAATCAAAGCTGAAATTTCAATTGCGGTGATTTTTTTATTGCCAATTTGCAATGAAATTGCTTCATTATTTTGACTATTATCTAAAATTAAATCTCGATATGATGGATGAATATTTTTTAAATTTTTAAGTTCGGCAAAATTTTTCCCCATAATTCTTTTTATTGAAAAAATCTCATATTTGCCAGAAAAATTTTTACCTACACCAACAAAATCTCCATTTTCATCGAAGACTACCTTAGAATTAATTAAGTTTTTTTTGTTATTATCTTCACATAAAACTAATTTATCATTCACTATCGCTCCAACTAATGAATTCGTAGTTCCAAGATCGATACCAATAACGATTTCACTAGCATCAATTTGATTATTTGCGATTGGTTCAGAAATTTGCAATAGACTCATTTAAATATTCTTTAATTTGTTTTTTATTAATTCCAAAGTTTTTTTTAAATATTTTATTTTAATAATATTTTGACCAGCAATTTCAAAATTTTTAGCTTGATAATTTTTTAAAAATTGAAAAATTAAATCAGCATTTTGATTTTCGATGGATTGCTTATAGATATTTAATTGCTCAATATTTTGACAATCTTCAATATTTTCTTGAAGCAAAATTACTTCTTTCAAAATTTCAATATCAGGTTTGAGACTTTGCTTATCATCATCTAAAAAAATATTTTGCAATTCCAGTAAATGCTCTGCCCTTAATATTGGATTATTTAAAATTTTGTATGATTCATTTATGGCTATTGATTTTTCTAAGTCGCTTAATGATTTATCAGGGTGATATTGCTGTTGCAATTCTAGATAATTTTTCTCTAATAAATCAAAATCCAAATCATATTTGACTTCAAGATTTAAATTAAAAAAATGATTCATCATATATTAAAACTCTCCCCACAACCGCATCTACCCTTTTCATTTGGATTAACAAAATCAAAGCCCGAACTCAATTCATCTTGTTTAAAAATCATTTCACTTCCGATTAGAAACATTGAGACTTTTGGGTCAATAAAAATCTGAATTTCTTTGCCAGAATTATGGCAAATTACTACATCATCAAATTTAGTGATATTTTTATCTTTTATAGCATATTCAATGGTATAACTTAAGCCTGAACAACCTCTAGTTCGAACTCCAACACGAATACCATCGCAAGGCTCAGCTCTTTTTTGCAAAATTTTTTCAATTTGCAAAATGGCCTCTGGATTAATTTTAAGATAATCAACAATTGGATTTCCGCTGGCAGAAAATTTTATATTCATTTTATTTATTTTCTTTTTGTTTTTTATAATCTTCAATTGCTGATTTTATTGCCTCTTCCGCTAAAACTGAACAATGAATTTTAATTGGTGGAAGCGATAATTCTTCGGCAATTTCCTTATTGGTAATTTTAACAGCCTCATCAATTTTCATTCCCTTTATCCATTCAGTTGCAAGCGAACTAGAAGCAATAGCCGAACCACAACCAAAAGTTTTAAATTTAGCATCTTCGATAATTCCATCGTCAGAAACTTTGATTTGCAATTTCATAACATCGCCACAAGCAGGCGCACCAACCAAGCCCGTACCTATGTTTTTTTCATCTTTAGCAAATGACCCAACATTTTGCGGGTTTTCGTAGTGATTTAGAAGTTCTTTTGAGTATGACATAATGTGTTATAAATTAAATTAATGAGATTTCCAGTTAATAGATTTTATATCGATTCCGTCTTGCATCATTTCCCATAAAGGGCTCATCGCTCGAAGTTTTTCAACCTTTTGTGAAATTAAATTTATTGCATAATCAATTTCCTCTTCGGTTGTAAACCTACCAAAACCAAAGCGAATAGAAGTGTGGGCAAGTTCATCATCAACACCAAGAGCATGCAAAACATAAGATGGCTCAAGCGAGGCTGAAGTGCAAGCCGAGCCTGAAGACACCGCCAAATCTTTAATAGCCATAATCATTGATTCGCCTTCAATTCCAGCAAAAGAAAAATTTAAATTACCAAGATAGCGTTGCTTTAAATCACCATTAAGATAAACATGGGTTAATTTCTGCATGGCATCGTAAAATTTTTGGCTAAATTTTTTGATTTTTTCATAATCTTTAGACATTTCATTTTGGGCAATTTCTGAGGCTAAGCCTAAGCCCGCCACTAACTGCGTTGGAACCGTTCCACTTCTGATTCCTCGCTCTTGACCGCCACCACTAATCATCGACTTAATTCTAACACGTGGCTTTCTGCGAATATAAATTGCTCCAATTCCTTTTGGACCATAGATTTTATGACCAGAAATACTCATCAAGTCAATATTCATCTTTTCAACATCGAGTGGAATTTTGCCAAAACTTTGGGCACAGTCAGTATGAAAAAACACTCCTTTTTTTCGGCATAAAGCTCCAATTTCAGCAAGCGGCTGAATTACACCAATTTCATTGTTCACTGCCATAATCGAAACTAAGGCAGTTTGCTCATTAATACTTGATTCAAGCAAATTTAAATCAACTAGGCCATTTTTTTGGACTGGCAAAAAAGTGATTTTAAAACCATCTTGCTCGAGGTCACGACACGAATTAATAACACATTTGTGTTCAGTTGTTAAAGTTATAATATGTTTTTTACCAAGATTTTCATAAAATTTGGCGACACCCTTGATGGCTATATTATTTGATTCTGTGGCTCCAGAAGTAAAAAAAATCTCTTTTTCATTGGCATTAATCAATTTAGCAATTTGTGAACGAGAATTTTCAACAATTTCTTCCGCCTTCCAGCCAAAAGCATGGCTTCTTGAATGCGGATTACCGTAATCATTTTTCATGACCTCAACCATTTTGTCAATGACTCTTGGGTCAATTGGCGTTGTTGATTGATAATCCATATATATTGGCAATTTTATTGTCATAATTTTTTTATTTTTTTGTTATAAAATTCTTTAAATATTTTTAAAAAATAATTAATTTCTTCGATTTTATTTTTAGTCGATAGACTAACCCTTATACTTCCATTTAAAAATTCACTTTCTATATTCATTGCTTGCAAAGTTTTCGAACTACTCACCGAACCTGAAGAACATGAGGCTCCAGCACTTACACAAATATTATTTAAATCAAAATTAATAAGTTGGGTTTGGTTATTTAAATTTTTTACGGCATAAAAACAAGTATTGGCAATTCTTGGCATATTTTTACCAAAAATTTGCAAATCATCATTGGTAATTTTTAGTAAATTTTCTTCAAGATAATCTCTTAAAATATGAATTTTAGCAAATTCAGTTAAATTTTTTTTAGCAATTTCGCAAGCCAAACCAAAACCCGCAATCCCTGCAATATTTAGCGACCCTGCCCTTTTGGAATTTTGTTGTTTACCTCCAAAAATTAGGGGCTTAAATTCAAGATTTTTTCGATAAATTAAAGCTCCAACTCCAGCTGGACCATGTATTTTATGGGCAGAAATTGAGGCAAAATCAACATTTAAACTTTCCAAATCAATCGGAATTTTACCAAGTGCTTGAACCATATCCGAATGAAATAGTCCAAGATTTTGATGAGTAATTTTTGCCAACTCCTCAATTGGTTGTATAACTCCGGTTTCGTTATTACAAGCCATTGCCGAAACCAAGAAATGATTGGAATTTTTTGGTATTTTATTTTGTAGATCATTTATCGAAATAACACCATCTTGATTGGAATTTATTTCCAGAATTTCTCGATTTTCAGGACGACAATTAAATACTGAAGCATGTTCAATTTTCGAAAACAAAATTTGTTCAAAATTACCGCCAAAAAAAATAGTATTAGTTGCCTCGGTTGCACTTGAGGTAAAAATTATATCATAATTTTTGGCATTTAAAGTTGATAAAACCTGCTCTTTAGCTTTATTAACAATGGCTTGGGCTTTTCTTCCAAGAGTGTGTGTTGCTGAAGAATTTAATGGTTCACTGGCAATTTCTTGCATCAAATTGCTAACTTCAGAATGAATTGCAGTAGTAGAATTATGATCTAAAAATATTGGATTCATATTTTATCAATAGTAATTGAGTTCAAATAATCATAAATTTTATGTTCCAATCCTTGCCATAAGTGATGAGTTTTGCATTTGGTTTTGTTGGTCATACAACCTTTAACCTCAGTTGAGCATCGAGTCATTTTAATGGGCTCTTCGATTGCTTTAATAATATCAGCAATATTAATTTCTGATCTTTTCTTTGCCAAAACATATCCACCGCCTGGACCTCGGTGAGAATTTACAATTTGGTATTTTTTTAAATGCACAAAAATTTGCTCAAGGTAAGACAAGGAGATATTCTGATTTTTTGAAATATGCATTAGTGTAATTGGCTTACCATCTGGTTGCGAAGCAATTTCAATTACCGCCATTACTGCATATCTTGCTTTGGTTGTTAAAATCATAAAATAAATTTTTAATAAAATACCTTACTATTTTACTAAGTTATTTTTTTTATAACAACTACTATTTTAAAATTCTAACTACTTGCAAATAAAATTAAAATGAATAAAATTTCTTGTATGTTAAACGTTTAGTTTAACTTTAATTTATTAACAATTTACAAATTTTAATTAGTATTTAATAATGGTTTTAACATAATTTAAAACCTGATTTCAAAACTATTTTTAGTTTCACTTTTTTTACTTATGACTCAAAATAATCCTCTCGAAAATATCAAAGAAAACCCAAAAGCCATCCAAGAAAATAATTATTTTAGCAATGAAGATTTTGCTAAATTATTTGAAGAATATGAAAAAGATACCCAAAAATTAGTTGAAGGCACCGTTGTTAAAGGTGTAGTTGTTGGTATTACCGAAAAAGGTGTTGCTATTGATATTAGTGCCAAATCAGTTGGTTTCATTGATATTGCAGAATTTAGAAGAGATGGTGAAATTGAAGAAGGCGATGTTGTTGATGTCTTCCTTGAACGCCTTGAAAATAAAAGAGGCGAATTAATTATTAGTAGAGAAAGTGCTCGCCGTTTAAACAACTGGAACTATTTAAAACAATGTCTTGAAGACAAAACCATTATTGATGGCAAAATTATCGGTAAAGTAAAAGGTGGTTATGCCGCCGATGTAAATGGAATTATCTGTTTCTTACCTAGAAGCCAGTTTGATACGGTTTTAATTACCGATGATAGTTTCCTACTTAATAAAATCGAAAAGCTACAAGTTCTAAAAATTGATGAAGTTCGTGGCAATATTGTTGTTTCTCGAAGAGCTGTCCTTGAAAGCCAAAGAAACATCGAAAAAGACAAGGTTTTAGCCACAATTAAAGTAGGTGATGCCATTGATGGTATCGTTAAAAACATCACCGATTATGGTGCCTTCATTGATTTCGGAAGTTTTGATGGCTTATTACACTTAACCGACATTTCTTGGTGCAGAATTAAACACCCGTCAGAAGTTTTAAAAATTGGCCAAGAAATTAAAGTTCAAGTAATTAAATATGACGAAGCCAGTAAAAGGGTATCCCTTGGTATGAAACAATTACAACAAAATCCGTGGGAATCTATTTCACAAAAATATCCAGTTGGAGCTACCTTAAAGGGTAAAGTAACTAATCTTACTAGCTATGGTGCTTTTGTTGAAATCGAACAAGGAATTGAAGGCTTAGTTCATGTTTCTGAAATGAGCTGGTTAAAAAATAATTCGACTCCAAATAAATTCATCAATTTGGGTCAAGAAGTTGAAGTTATGGTTCTTGATATAAATTCACAAAACCACAGAATTTCTCTTGGCATGAAGCAATGCGAACAAAATCCTTGGCAGTCATTTTCTGAAAAACACAAGGTTGGAGATGTGGTTGAAGGTGTCGTCAAAAACTTCACCGAATTTGGTTTATTTATTGGCTTCGATAGTGGAGTAGATGGCTTAGTTCATGTTTCTGATATATCTGAAAATGGCTTAACCGAAGAAGTTCAAAAGAAATTCAAATCTGGCGAAAAAATTAAAGTTATAGTTCTTGGAAGCAATTATGAAAAAGAAAGAATTTCCCTCGGTATTCGTCAGCTTGACAACCCTAATTTCCAAGCCGAGCTTGATAAAATTACTGAAGGATCAATCGTTTCTTGTCTAATTATTGGTGTAAAAAAAGATTTCCTTGAAGTGGAACTTGATTCTGGTTTAAAAGCTATAATTAAAAGACTTGATTTATCTAATAGCAAGCAAAATCAAAAAACTGAAAAATACGAACCCAACGAAAGAATTGAAGCAAAAGTTACCCTATTTAACAAAATCAGCGGTAAATTGTTATTATCAATTAAAGATATGGAAAATGATGAGCGCGAATCTCATCTTTATTCCGAAGAAACCAGCGGCACTACCATAGGTAGCATTGCTGGAGATGTCTTAGAATCTTTAAAAGATAAAACTTCATAATTTTATGAATTTTTCAGATAACATTGGAGCAATAATTTACCTAAGAAATAAGGTACAAAAATGGAAAAACATAACTTTTTTATTAGCAATATTTTT
Organism: uncultured Rickettsia sp.; assembly: GCA_964505265.1. Taxonomy (GTDB): domain Bacteria; phylum Pseudomonadota; class Alphaproteobacteria; order Rickettsiales; family UBA1997; genus CAILUF01. The sequence continues at coordinate 5,708 of CAZDGN010000017.1, read as the reverse complement.
TATAATATTATTAATAAAATCTATGTTTTTTTCAAACTCCAATGTTATCGAATCCGATTTTGTAGCCCAAATCAAAATCGATAATGTAATATATGAAGATGAATATCGCAGTCAAATTTTAAAAGAAATTTCTGAAAATAATTCAGTTAAAGCAGTTATAGTTAGAGTAAATAGCCCAGGTGGTACTATTGTTGGTAGCGAAATCTTATTGCAAGAATTATTAAATATCCGCAAAACTAAACCTCTGGTTGTTTTAATGGACTCAGTGGCTGCATCTGGTGGCTATATGATTGCCCTCGCCTCCGATTATATTGTTGCTCACAATGGCACCTTAACTGGATCAATTGGGGTATTAATGGAATCGCCTGAAGTAACTAATTTAGCAGAAAAAATCGGTGTTAAATTTAACACTTACAAATCCTCCCCTCTCAAAGGGAGTCCTTCGATGTTCGAAAAATCCAACCCAAATGTTGACAAAGTTATAAATGAGTCAATTCAAGACTCTTTTGAATTTTTTAGTGATCTAGTTAAAGCAAGCAGAGGAAATAAAATTAAATCAGAAAATTTCAAAACAATTTTTGATGGCAGAGTTTTCACTGGTCGTCAAGCCTTAAAATATGGTCTAATTGACGATATTGGCGGCATAAGGTCAGTTGAAAATTATTTATTTAAAAATAAAATTGATATTAAAAAAATTCCTATTAAAGAAATTGATATTGAAAAAAAAGATAAAAAATTATTAAATAGATTCTTGGGGATTTTTCCTTTTTTAAACCAATTAGAAGGGAAGAATTTTAAGAATAAAATTATGGCTATAACACCTTAAGACACCTAAGTGGTTATAGTTTTTTTTCATTAATTTTAAATATCAATTAAATCTTTTATTTGCTATTTAATTTTAGATAATTATTTTTGATAAGCTGGTTTTATCCAGTTTTTTAATTTAATTATTATTTATTAACCAATTTGTTATATATATGACTAACAACAACGAGATCCTAGAAAGAGTTAAAAAAATTATCATCAAACACCTAGGTGCTGAAGAATCAAAAGTAGTAGAATCTGCCAATTTTATTGACGATCTAGGAGCTGACAGCCTTGACCAAGTAGAATTAGTTATGGCCTTTGAAGAAGAGTTTGGAATTGAAATTCCAGATGAAGCGGCTGAAAAAATTGTTACTGTCGGTAATGCAGTTAAATATATATCTGAAAATATGTAATCACATATTTTAATAATATAATTTAAAACCCTCTAATTGAAAAATTAGAGGGTTTTTTATTGTATAAATAATACAAAATATAAATTTATTGTAAATTACAAAACTCTCCTCGCCTAGATTATTTGACTTATGATGCAATACCAATTCCAATTTTTTAAAAATTTCAAAGTCTAATTTTATCATTTTGGGCTCATCAAATTAAAATATCAATTAAACAAAAAATTTAATTGCAAAAAAAATAAATTTACTTTTAGTTGAAAATATTATTAATAATTATTTTATAACATTATGCAAAATTCTGAAATCAAAGAAAAATCTAATTTATCAATTTCTCAAAAAAGAGAAATTGTTGAGAGAATAAAAAAAGGCTTATCTAATGAGTTAATCATTGACGAATTTGACAAAAGAAATTTTAAAATAGATAGTAAAATTGTTGATAAGATTAGGGGAGAGATTGGGCCAGATGATGAACCAAAAGCTAATTTAAAAGCAGAGTATGCTCCAAAAATAGCTGATGCCTTAATGAGAAAATTTCAAGAGGATCAAGAGGATTTTAAGAAAGGTTTTATGGATTATTTGCAAAATGCTTCTTTACTTAATACCAAAACTCCAGAGCAGATCAAACAGATTTTTGAAAATAAAGATAGAGATTCATTAATTACTTTATTAAAAGAATTAAGTGTAAAGGATTTAATTATGATAGACATCTATGAGTCTAAAACAATTAGCGAACAAGAAATTAAAGAACTCAACCCAGATCATAAACAATTTTTTAAAGTAGTAATCAAAGATGGTAAACCTGAAATAACGCCTTTGAAATCTGATGAAATTTATGGAGAAAATGGGATTGATAAAAGCAAAGAATTTGTTTTAATCAATCCCGGAAATGGTCCCGCTTGCTCATCAATTCAAGCAACCGATAAGGATAAGTTTATAGAGGCATTGCTTTATGAGGCAAAATTATTTCAAAAAGGCAATCCAGATTTAGAAATTCAATATTTAGTTGCCATCAACGCCACCATGGGACCAAGCAATATGGATGAAATAAAACAATATAATCAAAATCCAACCATGGCTTCAAAAAGAGCACAAGACCAAGTTGAAAAAATTTATGGTCCGCTGTTAAAAGATGATGAAGGCAATTTATTCAGCGATGAAAAAATTGTTGAAAATTTCCAAAAAGTTAAAAATTTTAATTGCAGTTATGGCACCATTACAGCCAATCAACAAGAAAATGCTCTTAATGATTTTATGAAAGAATTGATGGTGAATGATAAGGTGGCAAAAACGGCAATGTCTAAAATTACTCGACTCGATTTAGCTAATGTCGCTCTTCATGAAAATTCACCAACTACAATAGTTTCCATTCAAGGTGCAAATGATAAATTAGCTCAAGAATTTGGTGCCAATCAAGATCTCCCACCTGATGGATTAATTAAAATTGAAAATGGTATTATAATTTCACCGCTAAACCCACAAGAGGTTTGGAATCCAAGACTTAAATTAACTGAAAAAGACAAAATAAGAGAGTTATTTATAAGAACTGGAGCATATATAATTTTACAGAAAGAACAAGAAAAAATCGATAAAGTTTTTGCCACAAGAGAAGAAGAATCAAACGCTAAGGATGATTTAAGGGGCAAATTAAGAGAAAAAAGAGCCAAAGAAATTAACAAAAAAATGGAGCTAGATTTACAAGGTCAGCCATTAGAAAAAAATTCAAATCAAGATTTATCCGAAGCCCGATTTGATTCATCAAAAATCCATAACCCTCCTCACTTTACTGGTGAGGCCGTCCCCGAAGATTCTAATAATCAACGAGATCCTAAATTGTTTTTTGAATTAGCCAAAGTAATGATGACAGCCCGAGACGGAATTGAATTTTTGAAAAGAGCTGAAGAATTATCAACTTCAAGAGCTAATCCAGATCCTATTACCTCACCAACCTTAAGAAGCAGGTTTGAACAAAGATTACAAAGAGAAGCTATGAATAATTCTACTTCCAAATAAAAATAGTCTGAATCTTTTGCACCTTACCGCTTTCTATATCAGTAAGCTCAAGATTGACATTTGCCATATCGTCGCTGAATTTAGATAAATCTAACGAAGATACCGAAAGCAAAATTCGAAAATCTTGCGCCGACTCGGCTTGAACTTTGATATTATTAAAATCATAATTGCTAATTTTTAAATCGGCAAAATCTGGATTAGTCACCTTAAGGCTAAAATGTTTTTCTTGGTGATCCTTATTGATAATTTTTAAATTATAAATATTACGAATTGAGCCATCACTCAAAGTTATATAAAGCGGGTTACGCTCTTGATAAATTGAAGTTTCAACTATGGGTTTTGTAATCAAACTATATAACATCAAAAACGAAACCAAAATAATAATCGCACTATAATAAAATGTTCTAGCTTGAAAAATTTTAAATTTATTTTGAGGCACAGGATTTTCTAAATGAGTCAAAGTATCGTAGCGTATCAAACCCTTGGGCAGGCCAACCTTTTCCATTATATTGTCGCAAGCATCAATACACAAACCGCAAGCGATACACTCCATTTGCAAACCATTACGAATATCAATGCCCGTTGGACATACCACCACGCATTGCTTGCAGTCAATACAATGTCCACGATTTTCAAAAGACTCTCCTGCGTGGTGCTTTGCTCTAGGCTCCCCACGCTTCTTATCATAAGAAATTATTAAGGTGTTATCGTCAAACATCGCCGACTGAAATCGAGCATATGGACACATATAAGTACAGACATGCTCACGAGCAAAACCCGCCATAATGTAGGTCATAATGCCAATTCCAAGAATCCAGCCCCAAATTTTTAGGGAAATTTCACTAAAATTTTGGGAAAAGATTTTTGAAGTTAAATTTAGTGAATCATTAAAATAATTTACAAAAACCAAACCAGTAAAAAAACCAATTACTATCCAGCTTAAATGGGTTAAAAATTTTCTAAAATATTTGTTAAAATTATTTTTTCTATCAAGTAAAATTCTGTCATTGCGGTCACCTTGGAAAAATCGTTCAACCATAATAAAAATATCAGTCCAAACAGTTTGTGGACAACCATAACCGCACCAAACTCGCCCAAAAAGCGAGGTCACAAAAAATAAAGTAACGGCAAGCAAAATCAAAATTCCTGCCAAATAAAATACTTCCTGTGCCCAAATTTCAATGAAAAAAAAATAGGCTTTGCTATTTACAATATCAATCAAAATAGCTTGATTTGGGGCAAATTTTCCGCGATCATATCTAATAAAGGGCGAAAAACAGTAAATTGCTAAAAAAATAAAATTTAATTTATTTTTAATTGAGCGAAATCTTCCAAATATTTTTTGTGGATAAAGTTTCTTTTTTGCGGTAAAATAATTTTCGAGCATTTCAAAATGTTTAAATTTATGTTTGACAAATGTAAATTACTTTAATAAACTTATGACAAGTTTTTATAATTCTATAAAAAATTCTTTAATTTACTAGCTAATTTTATTTATGTTTGCAATCGTTGAAACTGGTGGAAAGCAATATCGCGTAGCCCCTAATGATAAACTAATCGTCGAAAAACTTAATGGCGATGTTGGTTCTAAAATATCTCTTGATAAAGTCTTGTTAGTCAACAAAGATGGTGATATCAATTTTGGTGCCCCTTTTGTTAGCGGAGCCAAAGTTGAGGCTGAAATTTTGAAATCATTTAAAAATGATAAAGTTATTATCTTTAAAAAAAGAAGAAGACAAAATTCTCGCAGAAAACGCGGACATCGTCAGCAACAAACCTTATTAAAAATCTTATCCATTAACTCATAATTTAATCACACTATGGCAACGAAGAAAGCGGGTGGAAGCTCGCGAAACGGACGCGACTCCGCGGGCAGAAGGCTCGGCGTCAAGAAATATGGAAGTCAATCTGTAGAAGCTGGCAACATTATAGTGCGTCAAAGAGGCACCAAATGGCATCCCGGTAAAAATGTTGGAATGGGCAAAGATCATACTATTTTTGCAAAAATCGCTGGTATTGTTGAGTTTGTAAAAACCTCAAACAAGAATCGCATTTTCATCAATGTAGTTGCCAACTAAATTTGTAATCACCACAAATTAAACCCCTAAAAAACCCCCTCTAGATTTACTTACTTAGTAATTTTCGCAAAATCAAACAACTAAAATGTCGTTATTAATTTTAACTCAAACTTCGTAATGCTACCCAAAATTTTTTGGCAAAATTAGCGGTGTCATCACCCTCCCCGTCGAGGGAGGGTAAAATTTTCCTCTAACAAAATTAGCGGTGTCATCACCCTCCACTTGCGGGAGGGTAAAATTTTCTTCTGGCAAAATTAGCGGTGTCATCACCCTCCCTAGTTGCCAAATTTATAAAATTCCTAGGCTAAGAGGGTAAAATTTTCTTCTCACAAAATTAGCGGTGTCATCACCCTCCCCGTGCGGGAGGGTAAAATTTTCCTCTGGCAAAATTAGCGGTGTT
>CAZDGN010000016.1:0-37840 GCA_964505265.1 uncultured Rickettsia sp. | reverse complement strand
CCTCCCCGTGCGGGAGGGTAAAATTTTCTGCAAGAAAATTTTGGGAGGGGGAATTAACATTTATCAAGGAAAATTTTGATATTTTAAATTTATATTTTTTAAAAATTGATTTTTTTATTAAATATTTATTTTTCAAATTATTTGGAGTTTTAATTATAATCCCTTTGCCCCCTCCCAAAATTTTTTTTGATAAAAAAAATTTTACCCTCCCGTCAAGGGAGGGTGATGAGACCGCTTTTTTTGATAATTTTTTTGACCCCCCACGACTCAAAGAATTTAACTGCCGTTAAATTCTTTTTGTCCGCTCCCTGCGTAAAAAAAAGGGGGGGGGAGCTAAGAACCGCTTACTTTGAAGTTCTTTTTCTTTTTTTATCTTATCCAAATTTTTTTTAAATTGATAATCCTTAAATTTATCTTCTTTTGGATTACCCTTTAATAATTTCTCAAAAGTCCAAAATTGGTGATAAATTTCGTTGCATAAATCGTGCGGGAGTATCTTAAACAAGCCACCGTCAAGATTTTCTAAAAGGTTTTTTAGAATATTTTCGTCAATTAAATCATTATTAAAATTAAAATTTGCTCTGGGAAATTTATTCCTTTCATCTTCGAATTTTTGATAGTTTTGATCATTAATTTTTTGATTATCATCTTGGTTATTATTTTTATTATTATCCAAAATATGATGAACCAGCCAATTTCTTAAAACATTAATTTTGATAAAAATATCCTCGAAATTTTTTTCATTTATATCAATTAAATGTTCAAATTTAATCTTGTTATAAAAATTTTCTAAATTTTCAGTATTCTTATATTTTGTATTAGTTAAAAATTCTGTCTTGCCAAAAAAATCAGATGACTTGTTTTTTTCATTTTTAATATTAAAAGCAACATTTCTTACTTGGCTAAATATCTTATCGCATAGCGAGATGCAGGCTAATATTCTAAAGCGAATATTGTTTTGCTTGGCGATTTTTAATGCAGAGGTAATGTTTTTATTCTCTTTCCCATTTGCTTCGCCAACTTTACTAGCCAACATCTAACACATCGCGCATTGAGTAGAAGCCCGGTTTTTGGGCGGTGCCCCAGATGCAGGCTCGAATTGCCCCTTTGGCAAAAATATCGCGATTTGAGGCTTTGTGGGCGAGTTCGAGTCTTTCGCCATCGCCAGCAAAAATCACATTATGATCACCAATTACATCGCCACCTCGAATAGTAGCAAAGCCAATTTCGCCCTTTTGGCGTTTGGCGTCCTTGCCCATTCTTGCCATTACCGCATTTTTTTGTAAATCAACGCCACGGCCTTTGGCAACAGCATTACCAAGAGCCAAAGCTGTACCCGAAGGGGCATCGATTTTGCGGTTATGGTGCATTTCGACAATTTCAATATCAAAATCTTCGCGTAAAATATTAGCGGTTTTTTCGACTAAATTCATCAATAAATTAACTCCAAGCGACATATTTGCTGACCAAATAATTGGAATTTGTGAAGAAAAACTCGCAAAATTTTGCTTTTCTTCTTCGCTAAAACCAGTGGTTCCGCACACTAAAACTTTTTTATGTTGAGCACATTTTTTTACTAATTCCAAACTAAGTGCTGGCGAAGAAAAATCGATGATGGCGTCGGCTGATTTTACAAATTCATCAAGGTTAGTTGTAGTTAAAATATGATTTTTTTCAAAGCCAAGTAATTCGCCCAAATCATGCTTATCAAGCCCAGAAGAGGTGCGAACTAAACCCGAGGATAACTCGGCAATTGCATCTTGCATAATAAGAGTGGCAATAATTTTGCCCATTTTTCCAGAAATTCCAGAGACTGCTATTTTCATAAATAAAAAATTAAATTGTTTTCTTTAAATTTAATGAAAATGAAATTTAAAAAAAAGCAATTTTATAAAAAATTTTTAAAGATTTTTTGCCAATTTGATAATTTCTTTGATTAAATTTTTGCGAACCGAGGATTTACGATAATAAATGCCAATGGTTCTAAAGGGTGCATTAAAAATTTTTACATAATTTATTTTATCATCATTTCGCACCGCAATTTCAGGCATCAATGTAATACCAGTGCCGTTTGCAACCATATAACGTAGAGTTTCCAGCGAAGTCGCCTGAAAGTCGCTATTTTCAAAGGCTTTAATGGTTGAACATATTTCTAAAGCTTGATTACGAAGACAATGACCATCTTCGAGTAGCATTAATTCATGATTTTTTAGTTCCTTGATTTGAATTTTAGTTTTTTTAGCAAGTGGATGATTCTTTGGAGTGGCTAAAATAAATTTTTCACTAAAAATTTTTTCACCGATAATGGTTTCATCTATTTGAGGCATAGCGAGAATGGCACAATCAATTTCGCCATTTTTTAATTTATCAATTAAATCATCGCTCTTGGCTTCAATTAAATATATTTTAAGCTGTGGAAATTTTTTATGCAAATTTTTGGTAAAATTTGGTAGATAATATGGTGCAACGGTTGGAAAGGCTCCAATCTTGATTTCACCCTGCATTGGGTCTTTGAAGGTCTTGGCAATATTTTTCAATTCCTCACTTTCTCGCAATATAATTTCGGCTTTTTTTAAAATTTCTTCACCCGCAGGAGTAATTAAAAAATTTTGCTTGTCGCGCTCAAAAATATCGACGCCCAAAGTCTCTTCGAGCTTTTTAATTTGCATGCTCAAGGCGGGTTGGCTGACGAAAACAGCTTGCGAAGCCTTAGCAAAATTTTTTTGGCGAGCGACTTCAACGATATATTTTAAATCACGCAGGTTCATAAGAAAAACTTATTATTTTTATAAAATCAATATATTTAACTTATAAGTGATAATAGTTATATTTCAAGAAGTTTTTATTCTCAATTTGAGGCGAAAAAAAACTGATTGGAATTTAAAAATCTAATTAATTTTATTGTAAAAAAAATTTAATTTAAAATTCTAGAAAATAAAGTAAATAATAAATTATGGAGTAAAAAATGAAAAATCATAAAACTTTAGAAGCATTAGAAAAAATCTTAAGCGATTCCTATGTGTTAATGCTAAAAACCCAAAATTATCATTGGAATGTTGTTGGCAACAATTTCAAGCCTTTACACGAGCTTTTTCAAATTCAATATGAAGAATTATTCACCGCAATTGATGAAATTGCCGAGAGAATTAGAGCTTTAGGTTCAAAGGTTGACGGCACTTTCGCCCATTTTGAAAAATATAGCGATTTAAAAAATGCCAACAAAAATCTTTCTAGCCAAGATATGCTTAAAGATTTAATCAATGACAATCAAATTGTGGTTAAGCAATTACATGAAGCTATAAAAACTGCGCAAGCTGAAGGCGATGAGTCTAGTGCTGATATTTTTATTCAAAGAGCTAAATCTCACGAAAAATCAATTTGGATGTTGCAATCTTCTTTGTAAAAAAAATTTATTTTGACAAATTATCGCGAATATGAAATGTTTATATTCGTGATTTTTATTTAATTCAAAAAATAATTTATGAAAATAAATAACCCAATCAAGCAACATCTAATCGATACTGATGAGAATTATTTTGAGCATTTTGGTTTTGCTTTCAAAAATGGTTCACGCTTAATTCTAGTAGCATCGGCATTAATCATTCACTCAGTTTTGCCCTGCTTTTTTAAAACCACCGCCAGTAGAAATGTAAGCAAAATGAATGAGATTTTTAATGACCGACGAAATCAAGCACAAATTCGCAAAGCCAACAAAAAATAAGCTATGAAAAAAATTGCAATTATAGGTTTTGGTTTTTGTGGAATTATGGTATTTGGCAATATTTTAAAAAAAATCTCCCAAGAAAAATCTAAAAACAACATCAAATTTATAATTTTTGAAAAAGATGGTCCGTCTTCTGTTGGAGCAGGTTTTAGCAATTTTAATGATAATTATATTTTGAATGTTCCTGTCAAAAAAATGAGTCCATTTGATGATCAGCCCAATTGCTTTTTGAATTTTTTGCAAGAAAATTATCCCGCAATTTATGAAAAATCTGGAGCTGACGGCTTCGTTCCTCGCAATATTTATGGTGAATTTTTGAAAAAAATTCGCCAAGAGTTTTTTCAATTAGCTAGTGATTTAAAAATTGAATATGAGGTTTTTGAAAAGCAAGTTTTAGATATTGAAGATGGCCTTAAAATTGTTGGCGATGGCATAATTATTCAAGCCGATGAGGTTGTGCTTTCAACAAGTTTTCGACAATCGCAATTAAATTATGCTGAAAATGATGAAAATTTTATTTCGTCCCTTTGGTCAAAAAATTTCGTAAATTTTCATAAAAAAAATAATTTTAATGCCGATGATAAAATTTGTATAATTGGCACTGGCTTAAGTGCTGTCGATGTTTTGGTTGGACTCAATTCTAAGAATTTTTCTGGCAAAATTTATGCAATTTCTCGCCGAGGAAATTTTCCAAAACCACATTTTTCCGATCATAATATTTTACCTACCAACAACCAAATTGATATTATCGATGAAAGCGATGCCAGAGCGGGAATAATTAATATTTCTTTAAAATTTAGAAATTTTTTAAGAAATTATAAAAATCTTGACTTGCGACATCTAATCGATTCAATTCGTCCAAAAACCAAAACTATTTGGCATAATTTAGATGAAAAAAACAAAAAACTTTTTTTAAATAATATTCTCCCCTATTGGAATATTTTCCGCCACCGTGTTCCAAATATTTCCCTAGAGATAATTGATAAAATGATTAAGAATAGGCAATTACAAATTGTTAAAGGCTCGGTTAAATCAATTCATAAAAATAATAAATTTATAATTGATTTGGGTGTTCAAAAAATTGAATGTGATTATTTGATAAATTGCTTAGGATTTGATTTTAATGTCAAAAATTATCCATTGATTAATTCAATGATGAATAAAAATTTACTAAAAAAAGATTTGATTTTTATGCATAGCAACAACAGTAATATACATTTAGTTGGCGGGCTTAATATAAGCCGAGACTTCGAAATTACTGCAGTTCCAGATCTTCGAGTTGATGCAAATTTAGTTGCAAATACAATCTTTGCCAATATCTGATTATATCATTTTCTTTGGGTCAACCCACTCATTAAATTGCTGTTCACTTACTAACCCGAGTTCAAGAGCCGATTGCTTCAATGTTGTGCCGTCATGATGAGCTTTTTTGGCAATTTTAGCTGAGTTATCATAGCCAATATATGGATTTAAAGCAGTTACCAACATTAATGAATTATTTAATAATTCGGTAATTCTTTCATGATTTGCAACAATTCCAAGCAAGCAATTATCGATAAAACTATTGATACCGTCGGCAATTAAATTAATCGATTCTATAATGTTGCGAATAATCATTGGGCGAAACACATTTAACTCGAAATGCCCATTCATTCCACCAAGAGTGATAGCGTGATGATTGCCAATAACTTGGCAAGCAAGCATCGTTAAAGCTTCACACTGTGTTGGGTTAACCTTACCAGGCATAATTGATGAACCCGGTTCATTTTCTGGCAAAGAAATTTCACCCAAACCTGAACGAGGACCAGAAGCTAAAAAGCGAATATCATTGGCGATTTTCATAAGCGAAGTGGCGGTGGCATTAAGAGCGCCAGAGAAATTAACCAATTCATCATTACAAGCTAGGGCAAAAAATTTATTTTTGTTACTAAAGAAATTATCGGCATAATTTAGTCCAAGCTTTGCTAAGTTAGAATCCTTAACCTGCCAATGACCGTCGTCAGAGTTGGTTCTGCATAATTTTAAATTCATTAAATCTTGGTGCAATTTTTTTAAACCCGAAACTTCGGTGATGACTTCGGCAAATTTATTGGCAAATTTTGGATGACAATTCAAGCCAGTGCCAACTGCCGTTCCGCCTTGAGCTAAATGACAAACAAAGGCGATAGATTGCGAAACAAAAACACTAGCGCTCTGAATTTGCACCTTGTAAGCCGAAAATTCTTGCCCTAAGGTAACTGGGGTAGCATCTTGAGTATGAGTGCGACCAATTTTGATAATATCTTTAAATTCGGCTTCTTTATTGCCAAGTTCATTGGCGAAGCGAACTAAGGTTGGCAATAATTTTTGCAGCGTGCTTAAAACGGTAGCAATATTCATTGCCGTTGGAAAGGTATCGTTTGAGCTTTGCCCTAAATTAACATGATCATTAGGATGAACTGGAGATTTTCCACCTTTTTTGCCAGTTGCTTTTTCGTTGGCAACTGAAGCAATAACTTCATTGACATTCATATTAGTTTGCGTGCCCGAACCAGTTTGCCAAACCACCAAAGGAAAATGATTTTCGTAAAAATAATCGAATTTTTTTAAGATTTCATCAACTGCATCGATAATTTTATCGGCCAATTCTGGGGAGAATTTTTTGAACTCATCGGATTTTGGGTCAATTGCCATCAAGTCTTTATTGGTAATAGCACAGGCTTTTTTAATAAGGAGCATTGCATAAATAACTTCCTTTGGCATTTTATGTCCAGCATGTTGATTGCAAATTGGAAAATTTTGAACACTACGTTGAGTTTGTGCACCATAATAAGCTTGAGCGGGAACTTTAATTTCACCGAAAGAGTCGGTTTCAATACGAAAATCTTGAGTCATATAAAAAATTTAAATTTTAAGAGAGCATTTTTGACCCCTAAATTTTAACTTTTTTAAAATTCGCTTTCAAGATTTTTTTTGTTCAAAAACCATCATATAATTTATTGATAAATCTTTGCCAAGACTCCACTGATCTTTAAAAAAATTATAGTTAAATCCTTGAATTTCTTGAAGCTTTAGACCGGATTTGCGAGCAAAGATTTCAATTTCCGATGGCTTTAAAAATTTATGCCAATCGTGAGTGCCAATTGGAAGCCATCTTAATACATATTCGACTCCATATTTTGCCATTATCAATGATTTTGCGGTGCGATTTAAAGTGGCAACAAACAATAAACCCTCTGGTTTTAAAAGCTTAGCACATGATTGCACGAACTTTTCAACATCACTAACATGTTCAATTATTTCAAGAGCAAAAACCACATCAAATTGCGGTGATTTTTCAGCAAAATCTTCAGCACTTGCAACTTCGTAATTGATATTTAAACCAGATTCACTAGCGTGAATTTGGGCAGTTTTGATGTTTTTCTCACCCGCATCAATTCCGGTAATATCGGCTTGCATTCTGGCAAATGGTTCGGTAATTAAGCCTCCGCCACAACCTATATCAATAATTTTTATGGTCTTATCATTATTTTTAAAAGGAGCAATTGCCGAAACATCTAAAGCAAAATGTTCACAAATTTTTTGCTTTAAATATTTGATTCTAATTGGATTAAATTTGTGCAACGGCTTAAATTTTCCGTGCGGGTTCCACCATTCCTGAGCAATTTTGGTGAATTTTTCAATTTCTTGCGGGTCGATTGTAGTCATTATTTATTTGGTTTTTTTAAATAGTTATTGGTTTTTTTAAAATTATTTTTAGCAGGTAATTTATCAATATCAAGTTTTTCAAAATTTTCAATATTTCTCATCCAATCTTCTTTGACTTTAACAAACAGAAATAAATGCACTTTGGCACCCGCAACTTCAGCAATATCAACCCTTGCTTCTTGACCAATTTTTTTAATCATTTGTCCATTTTTGCCAAGAATTATTGATTTTTGACTTTCTTTTAACACATAAATTGTTTGATGAATTTTTATTTCTCCATTATTTAAAACTTCATATTTATCATTTTTGACACTTACCGCATAAGGCAATTCTTTGACTAAATTTAAAAATAATTTTTCACGAGTAATTTCACTGGCTATAAAAGCCATTGGGGCATCGGATAGCTGATCTGCATCATATATCCAATCTAATTCTTGGCATTTACTTGCAAAGAAATTTTTTAACTCCAAAATGCCATAATTATCTTTTGCAGAAATTGGAAAAATATCGCTTATACCCTCTTGCACAAAGGCATTAATAATATCAAGTAGTTTGGATTTTTTTACTAAATCAATTTTATTAATTAGCACCACAATTGGCAAATTTTCTTTTTTTAAATCTTGTAAAATCTGTAAATTATCAGCATTGGCACCAATTTGCGCATCAATAACGAAGGCAACTAAATTAGCCTCTCTTAAGCCTTGCCAAGCCGATTTTACGATAATTCTTTCTAAAATTTTATCTTCTCTTGGGATAAAAATTCCGGGTGTATCGATTAAAATAATTTGCTTATTTTCCATCATCAAAATTCCACGAATTGAATTTCTAGTAGTTTGGACTTTTGGCGAAACTATTGATAATTTTTGACCAAGTAAAGCGTTAGTAATCGATGATTTACCAGCATTTGGGGCGCCGACTATGGCAATATTTCCGTGTTGTTTTGGAAGTGAATTCATTATTTGATTGATTTTGCTAATTCATAAGCGATGGTAAAAGCCATTTCTATACTTTGCGATGAATTAAGTCGTGGGTCACAATGAGTATGATATCTATCGCTAAGGTTAATTTCAGAAATTTTTTGGTTGCCTCCTAAACACTCCGTAACATCTTGACCAGTAAGTTCAAAATGCACGCCACCAGCAATTGAATCATTATCGTGATGTATTTGAAAAAAGCTTTTTACTTCGCTTAAAATATCTTCAAACTTTCTAGTTTTGAAGCCATTATTGGTTTTGATGGTGTTACCATGCATCGGGTCACAAGACCAAACTACATTATTTTTGTTATTTCTTATTGCTTTAACTAGAGGTGGAAGCAGTTCGTGAATTTTATCCTTACCCATTCTAGAAATTAAAGTTATTCTTCCAGATTCGTTTTCAGGATTCAAAACATCTAATAAATTCAACAATTCATTTTCAGTAATTGACGGACCAACTTTGAAGGCAATTGGATTAGAGATACCTCGCATAAATTCGGTGTGAGCTTCGCCAAGATTACGAGTGCGATCGCCAATCCAAAGTAGATGGGCACTTAAATCATAAAATTTTTGATAATCTTTGCTATATCTAGTAAAAGCTTGCTCATAATTTAAAAGCAAAGCTTCGTGAGATGTATAAAAACTCGCAGTAGTAAATTGAGGCATTGACTTATAATCAATTCCACAAGATTTCATAAAAGATAAAATCTCGGTGATTTTTGAAGTTACTTCCTCGATATTATTTTTATTGTTAAAATTATGAGAAAATTCTTCAATCCATTTATTAACCTTATCAAGATTCCCGTAGCCTCCTAGGGCAAGACTGCGAAGATAATTTAAAGATGCAGAAGAATAAAAATAGGCTTCACTTAAACGATTTGGGTCAGATTTTCGGGCGATTTCTTCAAACTCAATTCCGTTAACAATATCTCCACGATAGGCTGGTAAAGCCTTTCCATCAATTACTTCTTCACCTTGAGAGCGAGGTTTGGCATATTGACCAGCAATTCTACCCACCTTAACTACAGGCTTTTTCAAGCCATACATTAAAGCAATGGTCATTTGCATGATGGTGCGAAAATAATTTTTTA
Source organism: uncultured Rickettsia sp. (assembly GCA_964505265.1). GTDB lineage: Bacteria > Pseudomonadota > Alphaproteobacteria > Rickettsiales > UBA1997 > CAILUF01. Next base: position 28,362 of record CAZDGN010000016.1, on the reverse strand, counting down.
AATTAGTATGAGAAAATTCAACGAAACTCTCGGCGCAATCCCCGCCTTGAAGTAAAAAAGCTTCACCCTTGCTAACTTGCGATAATTCAGCTTTGAGCCTTTCGATTTCATCAATCGAAACCAAAGGTGGAAATTTTGCCAATTCTAATTCGACCTTGGCAAGCTCTTTTAAATCATGATATTGCGGTTGTTGCTTGATTGGAAAATTTCGCCAACTATCAACGCTCCAATTTTTATTAGACATATTTATTACTTTTAAACAATTTAAAATAATTATCTTATATTTTTTCCCTTTGTCAATTTAATTTTATTAGCTAAAATCATAAAGAGAATAATTTCTTGTAAATTCAATATTAACATTTATGGTCATCTCTCCAAAAATTATCGCCTTTCAAGGCACTAATGGTGCCAATTCAAATTTAGCTTGCTTAAAATTTTATCCAAAATATAAAGCAGTAGCCTATCAAACTTTTCAAGAAGTTTTTAATGCGGTAGAAAATAATGAGGTTGAATATGGAATGATTCCTCTAGAAAATTCTTACGCTGGTCGTGTTTCAGAAATTCATGATTTATTGCAAAAATTTGATTTATCGATTGTTGCCGAACATTTCTTTTTAATTTCTCATCAATTATGTGGGGTCAAGGGCTCAAAAATCGGGGATTTAAACGAAGTATATTCTCACCCACAGGCTCTCATGCAGTGCCAAAATAATTTGCAAAAACTCAATTTAAATATTGTTGAATATTCAAACACCGCAAAGGCCGCTGAATTTGTGGCAAAATTAGCTGATAAAAGCAAAGGAGCAATTTGCTCAAAATTAGCCAGCGAGCTATATGGACTTGATATTTTACAAGAAAATGTTCAAGATTCTTGCAATGACAATATCACTATTTTTATAGTTATTTCGAAGAATCCACCCGAAATTGACTATAATTTAAAACCCGCTTTAACATCATTGTTATTTACTATTCGTAACATTCCCGGCTCTTTATACAAAGCACTTGGTGGCTTTGCCACTAACGGAGTAAGTATGGTAAAACTTGAAAGCTACATTCCTGGAGGTGTTTCAAAGCAAGCAAAATTTTTCATTACCATTGAAGGACATCCAGCTCAAAACAATGTTGCTTTAGCTCTTGAAGAACTCGGATTTTTTTCTAAAAATGTAAAATTACTTGGAGTGTTTTACGCCGATGAACATAGATTTAATCGGTAAAATGAGAATAATTAGTGGAAAATTCAAGGGTAGAAAGTTAGCCGATTCCTTTAAAATCAAAGACTTAAGACCAACAACCGATAAAAATCGTGAAGCTCTTTTTAATATTTTATTAAGTGCCAAATTCATGCAAGAATATCAGCTCAAATTTAAAGAGTCAGTGTTTTTAGATGTTTGTTGTGGAACAGGAGCGATAGGCATTGAAGCTTTATCAAGAGGGGTAAAAGAGGTATTATTTATTGACAATAGTTTAGAACATATAAATCTTTTAAAAAAGAATTTACAAATTTTGAAGATTGAGAAAGAAGCAACAATAATCATTAAATCCGCAGAATATATAAAAAATAATTATGATAAAATATTCGATATAATTTTTTTAGATCCGCCTTATGAATATGATTATTTAACTATAATTAATAATTTGCTTAAACAAAATTTTTGTAGCGACAAAACCTTATTTATAATTGAAAGCGATAAAAAATATTTTGAAAAAATTCAAGATAAGATTTTAGTAAATTTTCAGATATTGGATCAGCGAAATTTTGGTAAAAGTCAGATCAATTTTCTCTTAAAAAAACCAACATAAAAATTTGTTAAGATTTTTTAAACTTCGTCAAGATTTAGATGGAGATTTCCGACTTGATTTTTACTAACTTCAGCCATAATTTTTTTGCGAAGCTCAGCTGTATGATTTTCAATTTGCTCTAAGGTTTCAAGGATTTCTAAAGCCTCTTTAGACAAGGATTGGGTTTGATTTTCGGTAAGTGGAAATTGAATTTTTGGTAATTGATTTTGCATATCTATATATGTTTTTTTAAAAAAAAATTAAATCATTTTTTTTAAGCTGTCAAATTCTTTTTTAAGATACATCCCCATAATTTATTTTTTTATCAATATTATTTGCATTTAAAATAATGCAACCATCATCACTCACTCCAGTAAAAATGCCAATTTCATTGATTTTAGAGCAACTAATTTTAATTTCCTCGCCAATTTTATAAGCATTTTTTAACCATAATTCTCTTATATTTTTAAAACCAAAATTTAACCAAATATTATATATTTTTTGAAATTCTGGTAAAAAAATTTTTAAAAATTCTATTGGGGTGATATTAATCTTTAAATCTTGCAAATTATTTGCCAAAAATAATGAATTTTGCGGATGAGACATCAAATTCACTCCAATTCCAACAATAATATTGGTTAAATTATCGGTAATTGACTCGCCTTCAATCATTATTCCTGCCACTTTTTTTTGATTTATCAATAGATCATTTGGCCATTTATTTTGGATTTGCAAATCGTTTTTTGCTATTTTAGATACTGTCTGATTCAAAGCACAACTTGCCACAAAACTTAATTGATTATTTTTAGCTAAAGGCAAATTATTTTGTAAAAAAATTGAAAAGTATAAATTACCAATAGGCGACTGCCACTGCCGATCCAGCCTGCCCCTGCCTTTGGTTTGAGTTTTTGCTAAAATAATTTGATTTGGCAGTAATTTTTGATTTTTAATTAGTGATTTAGCTAAATCATTGGTGCTTTCAACTTCGTTTAAATTGAAGATTAAAAAATTTTCAACATAAAAATTTTCAACATTTATCATCGACAAAATACCCAGTTTTGCTCACTTGAAAGCTCTTCATTAAAATTGTAATTTTCAAGATTAAATTTTTGTAAATCTGATGGTTTGGTAATTTTATTTTTAATTGCAAAATTTGCCATCATCCCTCGAGCCTTCTTAGAGCTAATACCAACTACCTTAAATTGACCCTGTTTTTTTTCTTTAAAGCTAATTTCAATGATTTTTTTATTAATTTTTTTAGAATTAACCGCCTTAAAATATTCTTGAGAAGCTAAGTTTATAATATATTCATAGCAACTTTTATTTAATTCATTAGTAATTTTTTCTTGCCAAAAATCATAAAGATTTTTCACAATAAAATTGAATTTTTTAAAATCCGTACCCATTTCAAGACGGTGAGGCTGAATCAGGTCAAGAGGCTTAAGTAAGCCATATAAACCCGACAAAATTCGTAAATGTTCTTGAGCAAATTTATAATCGGATTCTTGCAAATCTTGTTTATTAAAGCCATCATAAACATCGCCATCAAAAGCCAGAATTGCTGGGCGCAAAGGCTGATTTTCAAAATTTTGATAGCGGTGAAAATTTAATTCCCCCAAATTCTCGCTTATTGCCATTAAATCTTGTATATTTTTACTCGAGAATTTTTTTAAATTCTTAATTAATTGGTTTTTTTCGGTTTCAAAAAATGCATTTGTTGGTTTTGGGTGGCTAAATTTAGTCTCAAAATCCAATGATTTTGCTGGCGATAAAATTATTAGCATAATTGAATACTTGCTTTTATAAGTTTGGTCATTTAAAGTTTAACATCATATTTTAAAAAAGATTTTTTTAAAATCCTATATAAAAATTAAAATTAAATTCAAAATGCAAGAATTACCATTGATGAGAAAAGCCACCGCAGTTTGGCTAGTTGAAAATACTTCACTTACCTTCGCTCAAATCGCTAGATTTTGTGGTTTGCACGAACTAGAAGTTCAGGGCATTGCCGATGGCGATGTTGCCAATGGCATAATTGGGCAAAATCCAGTTTTGTCTGGACAGCTTTCGGAAGATGAAATTAAAAGATGCGAACTCAATTCGCAATCTTCTTTAATCATCAACAAATCATCTGGAGCTGATATTAAACCAACGCAAAAACAAGGCAAATATACTCCAATTGCTCGTCGTCAAGATAAGCCAGATGGCATCGCCTTTTTATTAAAATATTACCCAGAAATTTCCAATTCACAAATCAAAAAATTAATTGGCACTACCGACAACATGATTGATTGCATTCGAAACAAGTCGCATTGGAATATGAAAAATATTAAACCAAGAGATGTGGTTCTACTAGGCTTATGTAGCCAATCTCAATTTAATGATATTATTTCACAAATTAAAACCGAAGAAAATACAACAAAAACTACCAAGAAAAAATAATATGACACTTGAAATTAATAGCCCTGCTCCTTTATTTACACTACCAAGCGATGAAGGAAGTCTTTTTAACTTATCGGAATTAAAAGGCAAATTTGTTGTAATATATTTTTATCCAAAAGATGACACCCCGGGATGCACCATTGAGGCCCAAGATTTCAGCAAAAAATTGCCAGAATTTGAAAAGTTTGATTGTGTGATTGCCGGAATTTCTCGTGACAATGTCGAAAGTCATTGCAAATTTATTAATAAATTCAAACTTTCAATTCCTCTATTATCCGATGAAAACGGAGATGTTTGTAAGCTCTACGAAATACTAAAAGAAAAATCTATGTTTGGTAAAAAATATATCGGCATTGATCGCACAACAATTTTAATCGACAAAATAGGAAAAATTTTAAAAATTTGGAACAATGTTAAGGTTAAAGGTCATGTCGATGAAGTTTTGAAAGAGCTTGAAAAACATTTAAAATCCTCTTGATTTTGTTTTTTTATATCAATAAAATATTTGCCTTCTAAAAAATATCTTTTTGATTTGTTAAATTTTTTTAATTTAGAATTTTTGACCATAGATATTTAAAATAATAACAACATAATAAATTTGGAGAGTATATGTCAATCTTGTTGCAAGCTGAAATCAGAGAAAATCTTGGGACCCAGGCATCAAAAAAAATCAAAAGAATCGGCAGAATCCCTGCCATTATCTATTCTAAAAACGGCAACATTAATTTAAGCATTAATTTAAAAGAATTCGAATTACATTATTCTAAAGGTTTAGCATTAAATAGTGTTATTGACCTTGAAATTTCTGGCAAAAAAAATCGTGTTATTGCTCACAAAATTGAACTTGACCCAGTATCTGATGTTCCAGTTCATATTGACTTTATTCAGTGCTTAGATAATGCCCCAATTCCTGCTCAACCAAAAATTAAATTTACCAATAATGATAAATCTCCAGGCTTAAAAAAAGGTGGTTTTCTTCATGTTGTAGCAAGAAGAGTTAGTGTATTATGCGATGGAGAAAAATCTATTCCAGAGTTTATTGAAGCTGATGTTGGATCGCTTCATGTTGGATCAAAATTCCGTGCCAATAATTTAAAATTACCAAATGGTGTAAATTTAAAGAAAAAAGGTAATTTTTTAATTGCAAGTATTGTTGGTCGTGGCAAATCTGAAGAGGAAACCCCTGCAGCTCAAGCTGCAGCAAATCCAGCTTCTGTAGCAACTCCTGCCAAAGCTGAAGAAAAAAAGGAAGCAAAAAAATAATTCTTTAAAAAATATATTTTATTGTCGCTTGTGATACTCATATTTTTACAGATATGTTTAAATCTCAAGCGATTTTTTTACGGATTTTCGGGGTGGTAAAATTTTCATTTGCAAAATTAGCGATAATACTACCCTCCCCTTGCGGGGGTGATGAGACCGCTAATTTTGCCAGAGGAAAATTTTACTCTCTGAGCGAGAGGGCTTATGCTCTTAAATTTTTTTCGAATAATTTTAAAAAATACCATTTTTGAAATATGCTCACAACACTAACGGTTCTAAGCTCCCCCGTAAAGCGTGGGAGCTTGGTAAGGCTAGTGTTGTGAGCATTTTAACATTTTAAACAAAGCTAATATAACTACTTGACTTTGTTAAATCTTTCCACCGCTTCATTGATGAGTTTTTTGGCGGTATTGGCACCTTCAAAGCTTTTAACTTTAACCCATTTGCCTTTTTCTAAATCTTTATAATGCTCGAAGAAATGCTTGATTTTATTGATAAGTCTTTCTGGTAATTCAGAAATATCATCAATTTTTTCGTAGGTTGAGTTGAGTTTAACCGCAGGAACCGCTAAAATTTTTTCATCCATTCCCTTTTCATCTTCCATAATTAAAACTCCAACTGGCTTTACCGCAATTACTGCACCTGGAACTATAGCAAAATCAGAAACTACCAAAACATCAGCTGGATCGCCATCTTCAGACAAAGTATGCGGAATAAAACCGTAATTACAAGGGTAATACATTGGGGTGGCAATAAAGCGGTCAACAAAAACTGCCCCGCTATCCTTATCCATTTCATATTTGACTGGATCGGCATTCATTGGCACTTCAATGATAACATTTACATTATTTGGAACATCTTTTCCAATTGAGATTTTTTCAATATTCATAAAATAAAATTTAGGTTAGTTTTTAATAATTTTAATATTTGCTATAAATTTTTCTAGCATTTTTTAATCAACCTCAAGCAAACATGCGCCACCCTGTCCACCACCGATGCATAGACTCGCCAAACCACGATTTTTGCCTTGACGTTTTAATTCGCGAAGTAAGTGAATTATGATTCTAGCACCCGACATACCAACTGGATGACCAAGTGCAATCGCTCCGCCATTAACATTAACAATTGCTGGGTTAATTTCACCAAGAGGGGTCGACAAGTTAAAATGGTCATGACAATATTCTTCGCTTGCGAAGGCTCTTAAACATCCTAAGACTTGGGCACTAAAGGCTTCATTAATTTCAATTAAATCAAAATCGCTCAATTTTAAATTAGTTTTATCCAGCAATTTTTTGGTAGCATGAACTGGACCAAGACCCATTCTTGATGGCTCTAAGCCTGCATATGCAAATTCAGTTAGATAACCTAAAATTTCAAAACCAAATTCTTGTTGCAATTTTTTGGCATAGCTTTCTTTGGCAACCAACGCAAAAGCTGAGCCATCGGTAATTTGTGAAGAATTGCCAACAGTAACAGAACCTGCAACTTTTTCAAAATATGGTTTTAATTTTTGCAAATCTTCAATTTTTTGATTTTTACGAATTCCTTCGTCCTCTTCAATCATTTGCGAATTTTTTTCATCATTATTAAAGATTGGAATAATCTCTGCCTTAAAAATATTTTTTGCAGTAGCATTTTGGGCTTTTATATGCGAATTCAATGCAAAATCATCTTGCTCTTGCCTTGTAATATATAAGTCGCGAGCAACATTTTCAGCGGTACAACCCATAATCAAACCAGAAATTGGGTCGGTTAAACCCTGAACCAAACCAAGAACTGGATTGAGATGATGAAATTTGAAGCCATTGAAGCTTCTAATCTTTTCCAAAGCAGTTTTACTTTTACTTAATTTAGTAAAAATTTCAACCATTTTTTTTCCATAAAAAAGCGGAATATTACTCATCGACTCAACCCCGCCAACCATCATCAAATCTCCATAACCAGCATTTATTTTGGCAAAAGCTGTGGTAAAAGCCTCCATACCTGAGGCACAATTTCTATGCACCGTATAAGCCGATACCTCATTATTTAAGCCAGCTTTTAAGGCGATAACTCTTGAAATATTGGCACTATCTGCGGGTTGGGCAACATTACCAATAATTACTTCATCGATTAATTTATTATCGATATTTGAGCGAAGCAAAACTTCCTTGGCAATTCTAGCTCCAAGATCGCTAGCACTAAGGTTTTTAAGAGCTCCGCCCGCTTTGCCCATTGGCGAGCGAAAACCAGAAATTATTGCAATTCTTTCTTTCATTTATTTTAAAATTAATTTAATATTTATGTATATTTATAAAGTAAAAAAAATAACTTTCACGAAAAATTTTATGATAAATAATGAATTAATTAAATTTGCCAACAAACTTGCCGATATCGCTACTGAAATTTCCAAAAAATATTATCGCAACAACAATCAAGAAATGGCTAAAGATGATGATTCGCCAGTCACTATTGCTGACAAAGAAATTGAAGAAAAAATTCGCCAGGAAATTTTTTTACATTATCCAGACCACGGAATTATTGGCGAAGAACATGGCAATCATCAAGAAGATGCTAAATATGTTTGGATAATTGACCCAATTGACGGTACCTCCTCTTTTATTGTAGGTCGCCCGATTTTTGGAAATTTAATTGCCTTAACTGAGAATAGTAAAGTTATTTTAGGAATAATTAATCAACCAATTAATGCTGAAAGATGGGTTGGAATTGATAATCATGGCTCTTGGTTTAATGGCAAAAAAATTCAAACTCGCAATTGCCAGAATATTGAAAATGCGGTTTTAAGCTCAAGTTCACCTTTCTTTTTTAAGGGTGAAAATAAGATTATTTTTGAAAAAATATGCAGACTTACCAAATATCAAAAAATTGGCGGGGTGGTTTATGGTGGTGATTGTTATGCCTATGGTTGCTTAGCCTCTGGTTTTGTGGATTTAATTATCGAGCCTGAGTTAAAAATTTACGATTTTGCTTCTCATATTCCGATAATCAAAAATGCTGGTGGTATAATTACTGATTGGGACGGAAACGAATTAAAACTAGAGTCAAATACAAAATTATTAGCTTCGTCAACACCTAAACTTCACGAAGAAGTTTTAAAAATTATTCACAAATTTTAAAATTGCAATTTTTTTATAACCTAACTTTTTAGGGATTTTAAATATAAATCAATGGTTTTTTGACACATCAAATCATTAGAAAAATTTTCTTCAATATTTTTCCTTCCCGCCCGACCAATTTCATCGGTTTGTTCTTTGTTCATCTCCAAAACTTTATCAATTACATTACTAAGAACTTCAACATCAAAAGGCTCGACTAAAAATCCAGTTTTTTCATCGATTATAGTTTCAAGCGAACCCCCAATTTTTGTGGCGATAACCACTCTTGAAGAGGCTTGAGCCTCAATAGAAATCCTGCCAAAAGCCTCTGGGCGAACACTTGGAGCAATAACAAAATGCGCTAAATTATAACAAGCTGGCATATCTTTACAAGCTCCAACAATACGAATTTTGCCCGCCAAATTTTCTTTAATAATTTTTTGCTCAATTTTTTTACGATAATTTTTGTGACCGTGATCAGAGCCAACCATTACACAAAAGAAATCATTTTTAACATTTTTTAAGGCATCTATTAAAAACTCATGACCCTTCCATGATGTGAACCTTGCGGGCATTAAAATAATTTTTTTATCCTCTGGCAAATTCCATTTTTTTATTAAATCAATCACACGATTTTTTGAAACTTTTTCTTCGTTAAAATATCGAAGATCAACTCCCCTCTGAATTACGGTGATATTGCTTGCAAAATCTCCTTGATAATTTCTAAGTAAATAATTTTTAATGTAATTTGAAACCACGATAATTGTTTCAGCCTTCAGCATTATTGAATTATAAAATTTTTTTAATGGAAAGATTTGCCAGTTTAAAAAATTCAGAGAATAAGTGCCGTGAACAGTTGAAATCAGTCGAGCCTTAGTTCTTTTACAGGCAAAATAGGCACTCCACATTGGCGCCCTTGATCTAACATGAACAATATCAACCTTATACTCCTTGATTATCTCTTCGATTTTAGCAATATTTAAAAAAATCGTCAGAGGATTTTTAGATTTAACATTGAGTTGAATGTGATTAATTTTAGCTTCCTTAAGTTCGTATACCAGAATTCCACCACTAGAAACCACTATTGGTATAAAATTTTTTGTCTTGAGGCTTTTAGCTATATCAATTGTTCCGCGTTCAACCCCTCCACTTTCCAATGTTGGAAGAATTTGTAGAACCACCAATTGTTTAGTATTTTCCATAATTTATATTATAATGTGATTGTTTCTTCTCTTATAGCGCCAGTAGAAATAATTGCAACTTTTATGTTGCATATTTCTTCAATTTTATGAATATATTTTTTAGCGAGATTTGGCAAATCATTAAAATTTTTGATGCCTTGGGTTTTTTCTTTCCAGCCATCAAGCTCTATATATACAGGCTCAATCTTATTCCATAATGAAGAATCATATGGAAAATAATCAATTTCTTTACCATTTATTTTATAGCCAACACAAATTTTAATTTTTGAAAGTTTATCTAGAACATCAATTTTCATTAGGGCAATTTCTTTAACTGCGGATATTTTGACAGCATGTTTTATCAATACGGCATCAAACCAACCACAGCGGCGATTTCTACCAGTGACAGTTCCAACCTCATTACCTTCAATTCGTAAAAATTCACCGATATCATTATCTAACTCAGTTGGAAAAGGACCAGAACCCACTCTGGTTGTATAAGCCTTAACAATACCAAGAGTTTTATGAATTTTGTCAAATCCAAGACCTGAACCTATGGAAGCTTGAGCAAGAGAAATATTGCTTGAAGTAACATATGGGTAAGTGCCAAAAGAAATATCAAGTAATGCTCCTTGCGCGCCCTCAAACATTATGTTGCCAATATTTTCTAGTTTTTGAGTAATTTCAAAAACAGGTCGAGCATATGGCAAAATCCACTCTTTAGCTTTAAGTAATTCTTGAAAAATGGAATCAAAATTAATTAATTCCTCCCCCAAACCTTTACGAATTATATTGTGATAATCAACTAAATTTTCAACTTTTTTAACTAAAGAATCTTGATCATTTAAATCGCAAATTCTAATTGCTCTTCTACCAATTTTATCTTCATGGGCTGGACCATTGCCTCGACAAGTTGTACCAATTTTATTTACACCTTTTCGACTCTCCAAGAATTGATCGAGCTGGCGATGAAGAGATAAAACCAAGCAAACATTATCGGCGATTGCCAATGTTTCTGCATTTATTTTAACACCTTTTTCTTCGATATTTTTTATTTCTTGAAAAAGCCACTCTGGATCAACAACAACACCGCTGCCGATTACCGAATATTTTTGACGAATAATTCCAGAAGGTAGCAAACTCAATTTAAAGACTTTTTCATCAACTTTAATGGTGTGACCAGCATTATTTCCGCCTTGAAAACGCACAACCGCATCAAATTTATCCGACAAAAAATCAACGATTTTTCCCTTTCCTTCATCTCCCCATTGAAGACCTATAATTGCTGTGTTTGTCATTGTTAATTTTTTTTATTTTTAAAAATATTTATATTGGAATTTGGGTTTTTATTTAAGGAAAAATATTTACTACAATAAGGACAAACTACAAAATCATTTTCACCCATATGTAGATATACCAAGGGATGCTTAGAAGAAGAGGAGCTTCCGTCACATGAAACTTTTTTTGAATTGGCATATAAAATATCTTTATTACCAAAATTAGAATGCTGAATCATTATTATTATATTAAATTGTAATTTATTTTTAAAAATTTTAGAATATTAACTAAAGTTTTTCAACATAAGATTTTAAAAAATTATGAAATTATTAGCCAAAATTTTTTTTGCATTTACTCTCTATATTAGCAACTCTTATGCATCATCATCTCCATGGCAGGACCATGAAATTAGTGGGGTAAAAACCTCATTAATAGGCAGTTATTTCGAAAAAAACGGTCACAGAAATGTTATTTTAGGTATTGAATTTAAAATCAATGATGGATGGAAAATTTATGGCAATGATAGCAATGGAATTGGATCGCCCCCGACATTTAATTTTAGCAATAGTCAAAATTATGATTTTCATAATGTTATTTTCCCACCCTCAAAAATTGGCACTGAAGAAATTGGTCAAGAAAAAATAAATTATAGCTACTATTCCGATGATGTTATAATTCCAGTTATAGTTGAACTTAAAGATCAAAATTTAGATTTTAAAGTGGTTATGGATTTGAACTTTGCAGTTTGTAAAGATGTTTGTGTTCCTGTTTCACAAAATTTTTCCCTTGATTTAGCAAATAAAATTGACAATACTTCACTTGGTAAAATCGAAAAATATTTTGGCTCAAAACTTGTAGAATCAAACCTAAACTTAAATTTTGAAGATGTTGATATGAGTTTAAATATCAATAAGGAAAATAATATATCCGACCTTTTTGTAAAAATTATTTTAGCAGTAATTGGCGGCTTTATTTTAAATATAATGCCTTGCGTGTTACCAGTTTTATCAATTAAATTAATGACCATAATCAAGCAATCTGGAGCTTCACAAGAAAAAATTAAAAAGGGGTTTATAGCAACAATTATAGGTATAGCATTCTGCTTTATTATTCTGGCCTTAGTAACCTATTCATTAAAAGCAGTTGGCTCAAATTTAGGTTGGGGATTTCAATTTCAAAACCCATATTTTATCATCTTCTTAATTATTATTTTAATATTATTTACCGCCGAGTTGGTCGGATTTTTTGAATTAACTTATAGTCAATTTTTGGCGACAATTTTAAACAAAAAAATCTCGCAGCAAACTAGCCAAAACAATATTTTTGTTCCGAATTTTTTATCTGGAATTTTAGCAGTTTTATTGGCAACGCCTTGTTCAGCTCCTTTTCTTGGAAGTGCTATTTCATTTGCTTTAACCCAAAATTTTATTTCTATTATAACAATTTTCTTTTTTATTGGGGTAGGTTTTAGTATGCCATATATTTTATTAATTTTATTCCCAAACTGCCTAAAATACTTTCCAAAACCAGGAACTTGGATGCAAAAAACTAAACAAATTTTGGCGGGTTTTTTATTTGCAACGTCGGTTTGGCTCACTTATGTATTATGCAATATTATTGGATATTTTCCAGGAATTGTAACTGGTATTCTTGCCCTGATTTTATTCTTTTCCTTTAAAATCAAAGAAAAGTTCATAAAAAATATCTTAATCTTATTTTTAATCATCACCTCTTTTGTTCTGCCAATTGAATTTTACGAATGGGAAGTTCAAAAAAAACAAGAATTTAATTCTTTATGGAACACTTTTGATGAATCATTACTATCAAGTCAAGTTGCAAAGGGAAAAGTGATATTGGTTGATGTTACTGCCGATTGGTGTATAACCTGCAAATTCAATAAAATTATGATTCTAAACAGCAAAGAAATCAATACCCTACTTAAAAGCGGAGAAATTATTGGGTTTAGAGCTGATATTACTAAGCCCGATGACGAAGTTATGAAATTTATGGCAAAATATGACAGATATGCCATTCCTTTTAACATTGTTTACGGTCCAAATGCTCAAAATGGTATTTTGATGAGTGAGCTTTTAAATAAAAAAGAAATTCTAGAAGCTATCAATAGGGCTAAATAAATGCTAAATTAATAAATCACATAATAAAGGTCTTTTGATTCATAATTGTAAATTCCGTTAAGTTCAATAATTATTCCATCATCACTTGTGTTGATATTATCTTGATATTTATCAAAATTTTTTACAAAATTTTTCGATTCTAATTTTTTATCCAATATTTTTAAAATTTATTCTAATTTAAATACATAATTTTTATCAATAAATATTTTTGGTGACCGCAAGACATATTTGATTTCATCAGACTCTTGGTCAATAAGAATATTTACTAATTTTCCAAAAATTACAAAACCACTTACATTATTTTTTGAAACAAATTTTGTTATTTTGGAATTAAGAAATCCATCATCAATAAAATAGTGATTATTAAAATCTATTCCTTTTTTTTAAACGATACTCGATTGATTCTTTGGAATTTATTTTAAAAACTTCATAATAAGAATTACTTAATTTTTGAAAGAACAGAGAGCCGTGGATAAAATCGATATTAGATAATAAAATATTTTCATCTTGATATTTTGGATTTATTTCGTTTATTTGTTTTTTTCGATTAAAAACTAAAAATTTAGCATAATTGCTTTGTTCATTTTTTTTAACAATTTCAGCTAAATTCTTAGTATAAATATTTTTTGAAACACCCGCATCAATTCCTTTTTTAAGAGCTTTTTCTAACATCTGTGCATTATAATTTAATAAATTCTTTTTTTTAAAGGTTTCATAATTTACAAGATGAACTAGAGTAATTATTAAAGCCAAAAAAAAATGCTGAAAAATTAATTAGTATTTTTGTTGTTAATGCTGAACGAAATTTTTTTGAATTATCAATTATTTTAGCACAAAAAACTAAAATTATCAAACCAACTCCAATATATTGAAAATATACTTGAGTAAAACTGTTTGGTGAAGGTTTGGATAATATAATATATTGGTAAAACTTTGAACAGCTCAAAATTAAAGGGGGAATCAAAATTAGACTCAATCCCAGATTAATTAAAATTTTAGAGTCTCGTAAATTAATAGTTATTTTCTTGAGAAATTTTTTAATTAAAAAGTAAAATATCAAAAAAATTATTGAACCCGTGATAGTTTGAAATAAATCGGGTTTAATGCCATAAAAATTCGAGTCAAAAGCCCCAAATGGTAAGTCCAGAAAAATATAAAAAATAATTCGATGATATATCAAAATAATCAAAATCATAATAATTTCTTAGTGATGGCAAAGAAATTGAGATCGTAAAATCATCCCAATAATATTTGGCAATGGTAAATATTTGGTATAAAGGGCTATTAGAGCAAGAAATGAATATTTGTAAATTCTTATTGTGTTTTTTTGCTGATAGTGTTTTGGTTTTAAACATTTTAAAAATAATAAGGTATTTAGAAGAAATTAAAAATATTTAATAAAAATCCAAATTTAATCATTTTATTTTTAAAAAATTTTATTTAATATTGTGTTTAATTTTTTTTTAAATTTTTTGTAATTTACAATAGTTCATTTCAACTAAATAAATATGCTTTTATCGGTTATAATTCCTTGCTACAACGAAAAAAACACCATCGAAAAATTGGTGCAAGCAGTTTTAAATTCATCTTACCAAAATCAAGAAATTATTATTATTGACGATTTTTCTAATGACGGAACTAAAGAAATTTTGCAACAAAAAATTTCACCATATGTTCATAAAATTATCTATAAAAATCAAAATCAAGGCAAAGGAAGTGCAATCGCAACTGGAATTAAAGAAGCAAGTGGCGATATCATTATAATTCAAGATGCTGATTTAGAATATGATCCCAAAGAATATTTAAAAATAATTTCTCCAATTATTGAAGATAAAGCTGATGTAGTTTATGGTTCACGCTTCATTTCTGGAGAATATCGTCGTGTTTTATATTTTTGGCATAGAGTTGGTAATGGTTTTTTAACAACA
Source organism: uncultured Rickettsia sp. (assembly GCA_964505265.1). Taxonomy (GTDB): domain Bacteria; phylum Pseudomonadota; class Alphaproteobacteria; order Rickettsiales; family UBA1997; genus CAILUF01. The sequence goes on along the minus strand of CAZDGN010000016.1, from coordinate 13,261 downwards.
ATTTCAAATATTTTTACCAACTTAAATTTAACTGACATGGAAACCTGCTACAAAGCTTTTCGTGCCAGCATTATTAAACCAATAACAATTGAAGAAAAAAGATTTGGTTTTGAACCAGAAATTACTGCCAAAATTGCCAAAACCAAATGTCGGATCTATGAAGTTGGAATTTCTTATCACGGCAGAACCTATCAGGAAGGCAAAAAAATCTGCTGGAAAGATGGTTTTAGGGCAATCTTTTGCATTTTAAAATATAATTTAAAAAAATAATATGGAACCTACAAAATTAACAATAAAACAAACTATTGACTGTCTAAAATCCAAAAAATTTAGTGCAACAGAGCTCACCAAAGAATATATCAAAAATATTGAAGCCAATCGACAACTAAATTGTTTTATTACCGAAACTTTCGATTTAGCTTTAAAGCAGGCACAAAAATCCGATGAAAATATATCTAAAAATCAAATGGGTGAACTTGAGGGTATTCCATTTGGCATAAAAGATTTATATTGCACAAAAAATATCCGCACCACCTGTGCTTCAAAAATGCTAGAAACTTTTGTACCAACCTATGAATCAACAGTCACACAAAAATTATTTGATGCTGGAATTTCTTGCCTTGGAAAGCTAAATATGGATGAATTTGCGATGGGTTCGGCTAATGCTAATTCATATTTTGGCAAAGTGATTAACCCATATAAAAGAAATAATTCCAATGATGATTTGGTTGCTGGTGGCTCTTCGGGAGGCTCTGCCTCGGCAGTTTCAGCCAATTTATGTGCTGGAGCAACCGGCTCCGACACTGGTGGCTCTATTCGTCAACCCGCATCTTTTACTAACACCGTTGGGGTTAAACCTACCTATGGACGCTCTTCTCGCTATGGCATGATAGCTTTTGCTAGCTCACTAGATCAAGCTGGAGTTTTTGCCAAAGATGTTTATGATTGCGCCTTGCTTCAAAAAATCATTTCAGGTTTTGACCCTAAAGATTCTACCTCGGTAAATATCGAAGTTCCTGATTTTGCCAAGCTTTTAAGTTCAAATGTTAAAGGTTTAAAAATTGGTATTCCAAAGGAATATCGCGTTGATAATATGCCAATTGAAATTGAAAAATTGTGGGAAAATGGCATTAATTTGTTAAGAAAAGCTGGAGCGGAAATTATCGATATTTCCCTTCCACATACTAAATATGCGGCTGCGGTTTATTATGTTATTGCCCCAGCAGAATGCTCTTCAAACTTAGCTAGATTTGATGGTGTTCGCTATGGTCATCGCACCAAAATTGAAAATTTGTCAATCAATGAACTTTACCAAAAATCGCGTGCCGAAGGCTTTGGTAAAGAAGTAAAAAAAAGAATAATGATTGGCACTTATGTCCTTTCAGCAGGATATTATGATGCCTATTATAAAAAAGCTTTAAAGGTTCGTAGGTTAATTTATAACGACTTTATCGAAGCTTTTAAAAAAGTTGATGCCATTCTTACCCCATCAACTCCGTCTTCGGCTTTTAGTTTCAATGAAATGCAAAATTTTGACTCAGTAAAAATTTATTTAAATGATGTTTTTACCGTTCCATCAAACCTCGCAGGATTACCAGCAATATCTGTGCCAGCAGGTTTTGATAATAATGGTTTACCGCTTGGACTGCAAATAATTTCAAAGCATTTTGATGAACAAACTATGTTTAATATAGCCTTTGCAATTGAGCAAAATCAAAGATAATTTTAATGAAAAATAGATTTCTTTTATTAAATCAAAATTTTATTTTATTATTTTTCTTATCACTTGGAACCTTATTATATTTAACTTCAATCAATTTTTTTGCAAATTTCCCTGGAGATAATTTAGATTCCAGATTTAATCATTTTGTTTTAGAGTATTTCTATGGAGTTTTAATTGGAAAAAACGAAAGTTTTATTCATGGCAACTTTTTATACAACCTGCCAAACACTATGAATTTATCCGACAATCATTGGTTATTGGCGCCATTTTATGCTTTAATTAGACTCTTTGGATTCAATGAAATTCTATCTTATCAAATATGGGTTTATTTAGGTTTTTTAGCAAATTTTCTAGTATGTTTTTATGTTTTTAAAAAATTTAAATTCAATTTGTTATCCTGTGCAATTGGAGCATATTTATTTAGCTTTAATCAAATAAATTTTGCAAAAATTTCTCACATTCAGCTGAATTTTAAAATCTTCATTATTTTAGGAATTTGGTATTTTAAAAGATACATAGATACAAATAATTTTAAATATGCCAGCTATATATTTCTTTTTGTTGTGCTGCAATTGATGTGCAACTGCTATACCGGAAATTTCTTTATGCTTTTCTTATTTTTTATGATTTTAGTCTATTTTGGAGGGTATAAAATTTATGAATTTGATAAAATTATTCCTAAAAGATGGGATTACAAAATTTCAATTCCAATTCTTATTTTATCAATACTAATTCTAATATTTTGGAGCTACCCATATTATCAAACCTTAAGAATTTACAATCTTACCAATCCTCGTATAATTATTGTAGATTTTGTATTTTCCGATTTTTTTTCTTTTTCAAATCATCCAATATTAGATTATTTAACTAAAACTTTTAATCTAAACTCTCCAAAAAACCACTATGAAAATTCTTTTTTTATCGGCTTCATTCCATGGATTATATTAATTTATTTTTTATTGAACAAAAAATTATTAAAATCCCTTAATCAATTCGAAAAAATTTTATTAAAATCAACATTTTTTTTTATTGTATTTTTCTTAATTGAAAAGCATTTCTATAGCTTTACCATTCTACAAATTTGCATCAAATCCTTCACCAATCTTCGTGCCTATCCAAGATTTTTTTATGTAATATTTTTTGTTTTTATCTATTTTTTTACTTTTGTTATTAATAACTTTAAATTTCAAAATAACTGGAGGTATTTACAAATTTTAATACTAATTTTAGCGGTTTTTGAACCTTTTATTCCAAAAAATAATTATGCTTTGGTTCAAAAAATTAATTTAGAATATCAAAATATTAAAGATAAATTTTCTGATAAAAAATTAGCTAAAGACTCGATTTTATATTATACCTCAAAAGAAAAAAATGATATGGGAAAATTAATTAATATTCAAATTAATATGATGTTTTTGGCAAATGAATTAGGCGTTAAAACTATAAATGGCTATAGTTCATATTTTCCACTTTATTTAACCTCTTCTAAAAATTGCGATGATTTACAAAATAATATCGATTATAATGAAAAAATAGTTACCAGAATTACCAAAAAAGAATTTAAATATGACTCAAAAAAAATTATTACCTACTGTGATTAAACAAAATTAGTTCTGTTTTTTGAAGATTTTTTTTTAGTTTCTTGCGTCGCAATTAATTTGGATTTTTATTGCAATAAATATTACCAATTAATTCAATAAGAAATCAAGAAATTTATTATTTTTTTTGGGCAATTAAAACTATATTTTTGCCACAAATTTTTCTAAAAATTAAATCTGAAATTAAATTTATTTTCATTATAATTTTGTCATAAAATATCAGATTTTTAGAAATAATTTTTTTATGAGAATTAATTTTAAAAAATTTTATAAAAAATAAAATAAAAAAACCGATGGGATCGAAAAATCTAATATTTTGAATTAATAAATCATTTTGATTAAAAATTTTTTTAAGCATTTTAGAGTTATATCTTCGAAAATGGCAATATTCAACATCAATTTCAGTAAAAAGAAAATTAAAAGCTGGAACGATGATTATCAGGTATCCATCTTTTTTTAACATATTTTTAATATTCGCGATCGCCTTATAATCATTTTCGATATGTTCTAAAACATTTGAAGAATAAATTAAATCATATTTTTCTTCATTCAAAAATTCATTTTTAATGGTAAAACCCTTTTGCATCAATATTTTTTGCGATTCATTGCAAATTTCAAAACATTCGGGTTTTATAGAAGTTTTTTTATAAAAAATTTCCGCTAAACTGCCAATTCCTGCACCAAAATCTAAAACTGAAATAGATTTATTATCAACTTTATCTATAAATAAATTTACAATCATTTCATTATAATTCTTTAAGCATTTATCGATTAACTGTAAATCTTTAAAGCCTTTATAATTCATATTTTTTTCGATTTAATTTCTAAAACAATTCTTGCCTCAAAATCTTTTAAATCAACAAACTCTTGCTGTTCGCTCCCAATTTTTCTAACTGAAAGTTTATTATTTGTTGCTTCAATTTTTCCAATCGCAATTATGTAAGGCACTTTTTGCAAGGAATGCTCGCGAATTTTGTAAGAAATTTTCTGTGAATCTAAATCGATTTCCGACCTTACCCCCAAAGCTTGCAATCTGGCGTGAACAATTTTTGCATAATCGTCATATTCATTAGTAATTGTAGCAATTACAACTTGCACTGGTGCCAACCATAATGGAAATTTTCCTGCATAATTTTCAATCAATATGCCAATAAATCTTTCGAGACTTCCAAGAATCGCACGATGCAACATTACTGGTCTTTTTTTACTCCCATCTTGAGCAATATAATTTACATCAAGTCTTTCAGGCAAAACAAAATCAACCTGCAAAGTTCCACATTGCCACTGCCTTTTCAAAGCATCAACCAAGGTAAATTCAAGTTTTGGTCCATAAAATGCTCCTTCACCTTCATTTAGTTCATATTTTAAACCGGCATAATTAACAGCGAGCTCTAAAGCCTTTTCAGCCTTATCCCAAACCTCGTCCAAACCAGCTCTTTTTTCAGGTCGAGTTGAAAATTTAACCAAAATATCCTCAAATCCAAAATCCCGATAAACCCCTTTTAATAATTCACAAAATTTAACAGTTTCATCATTAATTTGATGCTCTTCGCAAAAAATATGTGCATCATCTTGGGTAAAGGAACGAACCCGCATTATGCCGTGCAATGATCCCGATGATTCATTGCGATGACAGCAACCAAATTCAGCCATTCGAAGTGGTAATTGCCGATAAGATTTTAGGTTTTGATTAAAAATTTGAACATGCCCAGGGCAATTCATGGGCTTTACAGCCAACAATCTATTTTCACTTTCGGCTACAAACATATTTTCACGAAATTTATCCCAATGCCCAGACTTTTCCCATAAAATTTTATCGATTAATTGTGGAGTTTTTACTTCAACATAACCATTATCGGTAATTTTTTGGCGAATATAATTTTCAATTTCACGATATAAAATATAACCCTTGTGATGCCAAAATACTGAACCTGTAGCCTCTTCTTGGATATGAAATAAGTCGAGTTGCTTACCTAATTTACGGTGATCGCGTTTTTCTGCCTCCTCAAGTATGAATAAATAATTTTTCAACGATTCTTCACTTTCCCATGCGGTTCCATAAATACGTTGAAGCATTTGGTTATTAGAGTCTCCACGCCAATAGGCTCCCGCAACTTTCATCAGTTTAAAATATTTGATATGCGAGGTTGATGGCGCATGAGGACCTCGACATAAATCAATAAAATTGCCTTGACGATATAGCGAAATTTTTTCATCACTTGGAATTGAAGCAATAATTTCTGCTTTATATTTTTCTCCAATCTTTTCAAAAAATTTAACAGCATCGTCCCGTTCCCACTCTTCACGCATCAATTTTTCATCCCTTTTAACAATTTCATGCATTTTATTTTCAATGATTTCCAAATCCGCAGAAGTAAAGGGTTCTTGTCTTGCAAAGTCGTAATAAAAACCGTTTTCGATGGCGGGACCAATTGTTACTTGTGTTTCAGGAAAAAGTTCTTTAACGGCTTCAGCCATAATATGAGCACAATCATGGCGTATAATTTCAAGGGCAATCGCTCCAGATTTTGGAGTTATGATTTCAATTTTTGCATCATTAGTTATTTTGTGAGATAAATCAAAAAGTTCGCCATTAATTTTTATGGCTAAGGCATTTTTGGCAAGCGAAGAGGATATTGATTTGGCAATTTCAAAACCATTAATATTGGTTGAAAATTCTTTAATTGCTAAATCTGGAAAAGTTATTTTAATTGAACTCATAGTTTTTTTTAATCAATTATCAAATTTAAGAGATAAAAATCAATGTTATATTTATATTTTTTAAAATAGTTTTTTATGAATTTTTGATGATATTTTGATAAAATTCCTCGCCAATTTTTATTTCTTGGCGACCATTTTTTTTACGCCAATCATTACTATCGCGAAGTGAAAAAATGCAACCACAATATTCTTGCTTATAAAACTCTTCTCTTTTGGCAATTTCATACATTCGCTCAGCGCCACCAAATTTTCGCCAATTATAGGTCCAATAATTTACTCCATTATAATTTTTGGCACTCCTTATACCGCATTCATTGATTTGCTCCATATTTTTCCACCTTGAAATACCAAGGGAAGAAGTAAAAAGTCGAAATCCATTTTCATGGGCATAAAGTGCAGTTCTTTCGAAGCGCATATCAAAGCATTTTGTGCATCTTTCACCCCTTTCAGGCTCATATTCTAGGCCCTTAGCACGAGCAAACCAATTTTGCACATCATAATCGGCATCGACAAATTTTATTCCTAATTTTTCAGCAAAACGAATATTTTCTTCTTTACGAATTTCATATTCTTTTTTTGGATGAATATTGGGATTATAAAAAAATATTGTAAGTTCAATATTTGATTCAATCATTCGCTCCATCAAATCGCCAGCACAGGGTGCACAACAGCTATGCATTAAAACTTTATTGGTGTTGAATTCTGCAGGAATTTCTAATAAATAATTATCGGAATTTTTTGCCTTATTAGGGAAAGAATTATTGTTGCCAAAAAAATTATTATTCATTTCTAAAATTTAATTGATAAAATTTATAAAAAATATTTGAACTTATGCCCGAACTTCCTGAAATAGAAACAATAAAAAGGGGTCTTCAGCCCATTAAAAATGCTCAAATTCTAGAAATTTTTCGCTCAAAATATAATTTGCGCTTTCCTTCTAGCGAAGATTTAGAAAATTTAGAAGAAAATCACATTTTAGATATTGCCAGAAGAGCAAGATATTTATTAATTAAATTATCCAACAAGAAAACTCTAGTAATTCATCTTGGAATGAGCGGTAGAATTAATTTGTCTAAGTATTTTAATTATCTAAAACATGATCATTTTGCCTTAAAATTATCTATTAATCAATGGTTAATTTTTAATGATGCTCGAAGATTTGGTTTTGTCGATTTGGTTAAAGATCAAAATTTAAAAACCCATAAATTATTAAAAGATCTAGCAGTGGAGCCATTAAGCGACGAGTTTAACAGTGATTATTTATGGACAAAGTTACAATCAAAAATCACAAATATTAAATCAACAATGATGGATAATAAAATTGTGGTTGGTGTCGGCAATATTTACATCAATGAATCTTTATTTGATGCAAAAATTTCTCCTCTAAAACCCGCCAATTCTTTATCAAAAAAGGAAATAGATAGGCTAGTTAAATCCATAAAAAAAATTATTCATAGCGCCATTGAAAATGGTGGCTCTTCAATTTCAGATTATCAAAATACCAATGGAGAATTGGGGTTTTTTCAAAATTTTCACAAGGTATATGACCGAGCAAATCAAGAATGCATAATTTGTAAAAGCAAAATTCATCGAATTGTTCAAAATCAACGCTCAAGCTTTTATTGTCCAAATTGTCAAAAAAATAAATAAAAATTTTGCAATAATAAAATTTATTATTATAATTTATTAAAAATATTAATATATTTAATCTATGAAAAATTTCCTTAACTTACCCTTAAAATTTATTTTTTTTCTTGCGATTTGTATCACCATTTTTTCTTGCACAAAACCCATAAAAAATCTTAAAAACACCATTGAAAATGAGATATTTGCAACCTCAAAATTTGTTAATGGCACCCAAGATATTCCTTTAAGTAATGGTCTAGAAATTATTAATGATTACAACTTAGAATTTGATACTATATCTGGAAGCTTCAGCTCTGCAACTTATCAATCAAATTTTGATATTTTAAAAATTAAAAATTTTTATGAATCAAGTTTACCAAAATTAGGATGGAAAATTTCTAATTCAGTCGAAAATTCCTCGGTTTTTAAAAGAGACAATGAAAAACTTGAAATCGAATATTCAAAACAAGATGGTGGCTATAATTTAATAGTTTTCTGCCATAGCTCAACCATTTAAACACTCTCCCTTCGATATTTTCGCTTGGTTAAAGCAAGAATTAATCCAAAACAAATCGCCGTTGACATCAATGAAGAACCACCATAACTTATAAAAGGCAAAGTCATACCCTTAGTTGGAATCAAGCTTAAACTAACGCTGGTATTTACAAAAACCTGAATTACAAACTGCATCATTAAGCCACAAAGCGATAAATAAATAAATAGGTTATTCTCGTCGATTGCCCTTCTCACTATTCTGGTAACTAAATAGGCAAAAATCAAAAGCACAACTATACAAGAAATAATTCCATACTCCTCTCCAATTGCTGAAAAAATAAAATCGGTATGAACATCGGGAATGAATTTTTTTACCATGCCATTTCCAGGTCCTTGACCAAAATATCCGCCATTGGCAAAGGCATCAATTGCTCTTTCAGCCTGATAATTTTTTTGCTTTACATCCAAAAATCGATTGATTCTGTCTTCAACATGAGGAAGACTTAAATATACACAAATTCCTAAAATTACCCCACCAACCCCCAAAATAAATATCAAAATCCATGGCAAACCAAATAAAAATAATTGCACTGAAAAAATCAATATAAAAGAAATCATCATTCCAAAATCCGGCTGCAAATACAATAATAGACTTAAAACCAGAATAGTCATTACCGATATTCCATATTTATATTGAAATTTGTGATTAACAAATTTATTCAAGCAATAACCGTTAAAAATTACAAAAAAAGTTTTTGCAAATTCTGAAGGCTGAATCGTTAAAAATCCAAGCGATAGCCATCTGGTTGAACCTTTGGCTTTTGAGCCAAATCCAAGCACAACTATCAATAAAACAATGCTTATTGCCATACCAATTAAGGCAAAGATTTTAATTTGATCATAGTTCATGAAAGAAATTAAAATTAAGATTCCTAAGGCAATAACTGCAAAAAATATTTGTTTTTTAAGAAAATAAAATTTTTCTACATCAATTCTTTTAGCAATGGCTGGACTTGAAGTGGCGGTCATCATAAGTCCAAAAATCATCAAAACTAAAATTATTGAAAAATTAACTTTGTCAATATCAATCCACCATTTTTTTAAAAAAGATAATTGGGTTCTATCAAAAACGATGTAGTTATTTAGCCTCCAATGCTCCATAAATTTTTCTATTATAAATTAAAATTAATTATGCAAATTTTATTATAATATTTTTAAAATTTTAATTTGAAATATTTTAAATATAATTATAATTTATGCTAAATAATTTAAGAAAAATTCAATAATTTTTATTCAAAAAAAATAATTTAAAAATGTCTGTCAAAAAAAATATCAAAACTAGTAATAAAATGTGGGGCGGTAGATTTAACAATGCTTGCGACTCAATGATGCAACAAATCAATCAATCGATTACTTTTGATAAAAGACTCTACAAACAAGACATTGCCGGGTCAATTGCCCATTGCAAAATGTTAGCTAAGGTAAAAATTATCTCCGCAACAGAAAGAGATTTAATCATTCAAGGTCTTAAAAAAATTATACAAGAAATTAATGATGGTGAATTTAATTTTTCTATTGAACTTGAAGATATTCATTTGAACATTGAATCACGATTAAAAGAAATAATTGGCGAAGTTGCTGGCAAGCTCCATACTGCTCGATCCCGCAACGATCAAGTTGCATTAGATTTTCGTTTGTTCGTTCGCGACAATATCTTAGAAATTCAGCAACTTTTACTCGAATTGGAAGAAAATTTAGTACAAAAAAGTGCTAAAAATATCGAGGTAATAATGCCAGGCTTTACCCATCTTCAGCTCGCTCAACCCGTATTATTCTCCCACCATCTTTTAGCGTATTATGAAATGTTTAAAAGAGATATTTCGCGTCTTATGGATTTATCCAAAAGACTAGATGAGTGTCCGCTTGGGGCTTGTGCACTAGCCGGAACTTCTTATCCAATTGACCGAGATTTTGTGGCAAAGGAGTTAGGATTTTCAAAGCCAACCGCAAATTCAATGGATTCAGTTTCTGATAGAGATTTTGCGATTGAATTTATTTTTTGTTTAAATTTAATTGCCAATCATTTATCAAGATTATCCGAAGAAATTATTATTTGGATGAGTCGCGGTTTTGGTTTCGTCAAATTATCGGATCGCTTTACTTCTGGAAGTTCGATTATGCCGCAAAAAAAGAACCCTGATGGTGCCGAATTAATTCGAGGCAAAACCGGAAGAATTACTGGAGCCTTAGTTTCTTTATTAACCACTATGAAGGCACTCACTTTGACCTATTCAAAAGATATGCAGGAAGATAAGGAGCCTTTATTTGATGCCTTAGAAAATAGTAAAATCTGTATTAAATTAATGGCATTAATGATTGACGATATGTCAGTTAATGCAGAAAATATGCTAAAAATGGCATCGCAAGATTATTCCTGCGCCACAGATTTAGCTGATTGGCTAGTTAAAAATGTTAATTTACCCTTTCGTCAATGCCATCACTTGACAGGCGAAATTGTGAAAATGGCAGAAGAAAAAAACCTTCATCTTCATGAATTAAAACTTAGTGATATGCAAAAAATTGAGCCAAGAATTACAAAAGAAATATTTAATTTTCTTGATGTAAAAAACTCAGTTAAATCACGCAATAGCTATGGCGGAACCTCGCCCTTGCAGGTTAAAATTCAAATTGAAAATGCTAAAAAATATTTAAAATCTTTTAAAAATTAGGAGGTTTTTATGAAATTTTTTTCAAAAATATTATTAATTCTATTAATATTTTTAGGGTCTTCTTGTGGCAAAAAATCTCCTATTACTCCACCCGATAATTTGCAAATCATAGATTTTGATGAAGATAAAGAATAGATTATTTAAATGTAAATTTTGAGTGTATTATATAAAATAAGATTATCGATATTATAAAATTTATGTTATATGCCAATACTTGGCTAAAACCAATTTTGATGAGTCCAAATATTATAACATACGAAATTAAATACATAGATCCATACGATACTATTCCCCTTAAAATCTCACTTTTAGAGTATTTAGGTTTTTTAAAACTTAGGTATTTATGAGTAACAAAACTATGAATTATTATTAAAATATTAAAGATTGTAAGTTTTATAAAATTAATATTTATAAAATAAAAATATATCAATCCAAAAATATAAGAAAAACAAGAATTATATAGACCTACCAGTAAAAATCTAAATTTTTTTTCTTGAAAAATTATTACAACAAACTTGATAAAATTATCAAAGCTGTTAATATTTTTAAGTTTTTTGAGTAAACACCAAAATTCTTTCATATATTTAAAAATGCTTAATTTTCAATTTAAAAAAAATCATCACTTATTTTTTGCATTTGCTATTTTTTTTCTAATAATTTTTTATCTTCATTATTATTTATTCTCAGGAAATCCGAACTTTATTTGCAACGATTCCTTTCAATATTTATCAATTGCCAAAGAAATTTATCAAAAGAAACAATTATACAATATAACTAATTTTGCATTAGATCTATATTATGATGAATTATCAATGTTTAGTTATGATTTTACAAATATAAAGCCATATCATTTTCCCTCATATCCAATATTTCTATCTTTTTTTTATTATATTTATGATAATGATAATTTTGTTATATATGCAAGTCAATATTTATCATTTTTGCTATATAGTTGCTTTATTTTTCTAATTCTTAAAAATTATCTTAACTCTAAAAAAACAGTATTTTTATTGATTTTATTATTTTTCACCAACGCCTTTAACCTTTATATATCCGACAGCGGTAAAGAAATTATTTGCTCCTCTTTGGTTACAATGGTTATATATCTTGCCCTTTATAGCCCAAACAAAAATCGAATTTATATCAAATTAATCACAAGTTTGGCCTTAGTTTTTTTAACATTAACACGAAATTATCATTTGGTTTTCGCTTTTTTTCTGGTTATTTATTATTGCCTTCCTTCAAGCCTTAAGGATAGCGTTGAAGATTATAAATTATCACAAAAAATTACTTATACAATCCTAATTTTTTTGGTTCCATTATTTTTTTATGTATATTTTTATTACTTCCAGAATTATCATCTTTTTATTTTTGATAATCGAACCGATATTTATGGCGGTAGAACAATTTCCGACGCTGTATATAGAATATTTGTTAACGGAATTTTAGCATTTTTAACATATTTTGCTTCAATTTTTGAAATTATAAACAACCAATCCTTTCCGTTAAATTTTTCAATAATTTTTAATCTTTTTCAAACTCAAGCATTTTCTGTAGTTGGTCTAGTATTTTTCTATTTAAATTACCTAAAAAATTTTAGAAAAAACCCCAAAATCACCAAATTATTTATCATAAATTTATTCTTTTTGGCATTATTTTTGGCTGTCACCGTCAGATTTTCTTATATAGGATTTAGAATGATGTTAGCTTATATTCCATTTGTCTATCTTTATTTTTATCAAAGTTTTTTTGAAAAAAATCAATCAGATTTCAAAAATAAATCTATTAAGTATATGTTGGTGTTTTTTTTAATTTTTAATTTTATCAGTTTCATTATAATAACTAGAGATTTTAAAATTATTAACAAAGAAACCTATAAATTAAACCTTTATACATTAGATTTTGTAAAGAAATTTAAACCCAAATTTATTGTTGTTGATTCCCATTTTTATCTTCCACACTCAATGCCAATTTTTTATCTATTTCCAAAAGAGACTTATTTTTTTAATTTTTGGCGCGATAAAAATCTTTGCAATGATATTGAAAATTATCAAAACCACAATATTAATTTTGATATGCTTATTATTAAAAAACATTTAAACGAATTTGATTGCAATTTCTTAAATGACAATTTCCAACTGATTGATTTTAGTAAATATGGCTATATTTATATTAATAAAAGCAAGATAATTAAATAATTTTGAATTTAAAAAAAAATTTATTTGCAATTATTATAATGCTTATTAAAATGTTAGGTAGCGAATTAAATTATTTTTAATAAATTATTTAATATTGGCCCCATCGTCTAACGGTTAGGACGTCACCCTTTCACGGTGAAAATACGAGTTCGAATCTCGTTGGGGTCACCA
>CAZDGN010000015.1:0-42897 GCA_964505265.1 uncultured Rickettsia sp. | reverse complement strand
ACGAAAGCGTGGGGAGCAAACAGGATTAGATACCCTGGTAGTCCACGCAGTAAACGATGAGTGCTAGTTGTCGGGGTCTTAGACTTCGGTGGCGAAGCTAACGCGTTAAGCACTCCGCCTGGGGACTACGATCGCAAGATTAAAACTCAAAGGAATTGACGGGGACCCGCACAAGCAGTGGATCATGTGGTTTAATTCGATGCTACACGAAAAACCTTACCAACTCTTGAATCTAGATGACCGGTACAGAAATGTATCTTTGGAGCAATCCACATTTAAGACAGGTGCTGCATGGCTGTCGTCAGCTCGTGTCGTGAGATGTTAGGTTAAGTCCTTCAACGAGCGCAACCCTCATCCTTATTTGCCATCAGTTTAGCTGGGAACTATAAGGAAACTGCCTACGACAAGTAGGAGGAAGGTGGGGACGATGTCAAGTCATCATGGCCCTTATGGGTTGGGCTACACACATGATACAATGGTGGTTACAGCAGGAAGCGAAAGAGCAATCTGGAGCAAATCCCAAAAAGCCATCTCAGTTCAGATTGAGGGCTGCAACTCGCCCTCATGAAGTTGGAATTGCTAGTAATCGTGGATCAGCATGCCACGGTGAATACGTTCTCGGGTCTTGTACACACTGCCCGTCAAGCCATGGAAGCTGTTTCTACCTGAATAGGGTGAGCTAACCGCAAGGGGGTAGCCTTACACGGTAGGAGGAGTGACTGGGGTTAAGTCGTAACAAGGTAGCAGTAGGGGAACCTGCGGCTGGATTACCTCCTTAAACAAATATAAAAATTATCTTTGGATAGTTTTTTAAAACATAGTAACTAACATTACTATAAAACTAATAGACAAACACGGCTACCGTCTTTATTTTTTCGTAAATGCTAATTATACACTAAACTATTTAAACAAATAAATCTCATATCAATCCAATAAAAATATTATCATAATTATTTTTTTAAATAACTCTTTGATATTAAATCAATTTAGAATGACTTTCTTGTGATCCTGATTATTTTTTTAATCCTGTAAATTTCCACACCGAAATACAATATTTAACAAATAATTTCACATAATGTTTAAATGCTCACAATAAAACGTTTCTAAGCTCCCCCTTTGAGATGGAGTAGTCGAAAAGAATTTAACGACAGTTAAATTCTTTGAGTCGTGATTGGTAAAAAACCTCAAATCAAAGAGGGTTCTTATCACTATCCCTCTTAGTGTATCAGAGAAAAATTTTCCTCTCGCAAAATTAGCGGTGTCATCACCCTCCAATTGCGGGAGGGTAAAATTTCCTGCAAGAAAATTTTGGGAGGGGGTAGAAGGTTTATAAATAAAAATCCCAAAACCCAAATTATTTGAAAAATAAATATTTAATATAAAATTCAATTTTTTAAAAAACAAATTTTCAAATTTTAAATTTATTTTTTTTAGCTCGGTGAATAGTTTTTTGTTGTTAATATTAACTTTTTTGAATTTAATTTGTTTATTATCTTCTTATTTTTATTAACTTTCTTTGTTTAAATTTAAATGTTAATCATTAAAATTTTCTTATAAATTATTGCCAAATATGATTTTATTTTTTTAAAAAAACTCTTGGTTTTATTAATATTCTTTCGATTTTCATTAAATCATATAACAATATTTCAACTTTTGTTTAAGAAAATATTTGTAATTGCAATATTTCGAATTGTTCGCTAAATTTTTTAAATTTTTACCATTAAATTCTATTATTTTTATGCAAGTTAAAGAGATACCATTATTTTCCTTTCTTGAGGGCTCGGGTAGGAAATTTATAATACCAGTTTATCAAAGAGATTATTCATGGGAGAAAAATAATTGTCAAAAATTATGGGACGATATTATGCTTCTATCCAACAGCAATAGAAAAGATCATTTTCTTGGAACAATTGTTGGTATCGTTGATAATTATTCAGAATATGTTATAATTGATGGTCAACAAAGATTAACCACATCTTCATTGATTTTGCTTGCTTTTCATAACTTCATAAAAAATTTACCTAGCAAAACACAGGATGATATTTCTCTGGAAAATCATCTTCTTGAATTTCTTATAGATAAGCATTCTTTAGATGGATCAAAGCGCATAAGGTTAAAACCAAATTTGCGCGATGAAATTCATTTCAATAAATTATTTGACAATCCTCAAAATATCAAACCAGATTTATCGTCAAATATTTTAATAAATTACCATTTTTTTCTAAATAAAATTTCTGATTTAACGATTTCTAGGCGAGAATTTTTTAACAATTTTATGAAGCTAAAAATCATTCTTATCGATTTGGTTCGAGGCAATGATGACCCGCAACTTATATTTGAAAGCCTTAATTCTACTGGTGTTGATTTGCAATCAAGCGATTTGATTAGGAATTATATTTTGATGGATTTAGCACCTGAAAAACAAGATTTATTTTACAAAAAATACTGGTTAGAAATCGAAAAAAATGTTGATGATAGATTTGAGGCCTTTGTACAAAATTATTTAATGTTAAAAAATCAAATCTTTATTAAAAGTGATGACATTTACGAAAACTTTAAAAAAATTACACTCACTAAATTTAATAATGATAAGGAAAAAATATTAGAAGAGATGTTATATTATGCTAAATTCTTTAGCATAATTTTTCAAATTACCAAACATGAAGACGAAAAAGTTAACAATAATTTTAAAAAAATATATGATCTAGATTTTGGTGCCGCCGATTCATATTTTATGGAGCTTCTTGCTGATTTAGACCGAGGGGTTTTGAATATAGAAACCGCTATAAATGTGACAAAACTAATAGAGTGTTATGTTTTTAGAAAAATATTTGTAGATAATTCCTCTAAAAGTTTTAACAAATTTTTTGCGACACTTTCAAAAGATATTAAAAAACACGATAATTGGCAATCGCAATATTTTGAAATATTAAAATTTATTTTAATCAATAGAAGCGGAAGTAGCAAATTTCCAACTGATGAGGCTTTTGAAAATGCTTTGATAAATAACGAGATTTATAAATCCAAAAATCTATTTTATTTATTTGAGAATTTAGAAAATTTTAATTCACCAATTCAAATTAAAATCGATGAATTAGAAATTGAACATATTATGCCAAAAACCTTGTCTAAAGATTGGCAACATAAATTGGGAGAAAATTATCAAGAAATTCATAAAAAATATTTAAATACACTTGGCAATCTCACTTTGGTTTCCTCGAGTCAAAATAAAAAATTATCAAATCACTCAAAGGAGCAAAAAGATAAAATTGATTATCAACAAAGCAAGTTAAAATTAAATTATAAGCTTGATGAAAATTCGAATTGGAATGCTGATTCTATTGTTTTGAGGGCAAAATCTCTGGCTAGAGATGCCATTAATATTTGGCAATATCCAATTACTAATTTTGTGGAAAATAAAATTGATGAAAATATTTTTGATTTATCTTGTGAAGAGGATTTTTCAGGGTCAAGACCGGTTTTGATTGATATTAATGATAGAAAAATTATAAAAGAAATTAAAACTTGGAGAGATTTTTTAAAAGAATATTGCAATTATTTCTATCAAAATTTTCCTCATGAATTTGATCTAATTTCTAGAAAAGATGAAATTCGAAAATATTTTGAATTAAAAAATATGCGCACTCCATTAGAATTTTCTGAAAATAAATATATTGAAGCAAATTTGAGTGCTAATATGATTTTTGATTTATGTCAAAAAATTTGTGAATATTTAAAATTAAATCCAGAAAATATAAAATTTAAACTTAAGAATTAGTCATAGCATTTTAATCATCGCCTAATTCTAGGAATTTTTCAAAAATTAAATTTGCTTAAGAAATTATTTTCTTTAAAATTGTTGAAAATTTTATTTTATGTAAGTTTTACCAATGCAAATTTCAAAAAATAATACTGATTTTTCAGTTAATTTAACCGCAAATTCACTCCCTTCTAATAATGCCAATTGGCAAATTGAAGAGGTGATTGACTTGTTTTCGATGCCATTTAACGACTTGATTTTTAAGGCTTCATCGCTTCACCGAGAATTTCATAATCCCAATCAGGTACAAATTAGCACTTTACTAAGTATTAAAACTGGGGGCTGTCCAGAAAATTGTAAATATTGCCCGCAATCAGCTCACTACGACACTGGCCTGCAAAAGCAGGCTTTAATGCCAATCGATGAAATTGTTGCCAGTGCTAATAATGCTAAAAAGGCGGGAGCAAGTAGGTTTTGTATGGGTGCCGCATGGCGAAGTCTTCATGACCGCGATGTCGAAAAAATTTGTGAAATTGTGCAGGCAGTCAAAGATACTGGTATGGAAACCTGTATGACTCTTGGTATGCTTACGGAAAAACAAAGTAAGCAACTTAAAGAGGCGGGGCTAGATTATTATAATCACAACATAGATTCTTCGGAAGAATTTTATGCAGAAATTATTTCCACTCGAAATTTTCAAGATCGCTTAAATACCTTAAAAAATGTTCGCGAAGCTGGAATGAATGTGTGTTCTGGGGGAATTGTTGGTATGGGTGAAACTCGAGAAGATCGTGCAAAAATGCTAATAATTTTGGCAAATTTACCCAAACAACCCGAGTCGGTGCCAATAAATATGTTAGTTCGAGTTAAGGGAACTCCGCTAGAAAATACTCAAGAACTTGATCAATTTGAATTTATTCGAACCATTGCCGTTGCCAGAATCATGATGCCTAAATCCAAAGTTCGACTTTCGGCAGGCAGAGAAGAAATGAATGAACAAACTCAAGCCTTGTGTTTTTTAGCTGGAGCCAATTCAATTTTTTACGGTGAAAAATTACTTACTACTCAAAATCCACAAATGCAAAAAGACCAAGAGCTCTTGAGCAAATTAGGAATGTTTGGGGCTTAAATATCAATAAATTAATCAAAAAAATTATGTCAAAATACGAAAAAAAATTAAGTGAAATGTCAATAAATTTGCCAACCCCGGCATCTCCTGTAGCTAATTATGTTGGCTTTGTTAAGGCTGGAAATATGGTTTTTGTTTCAGGACAGCTTCCCCTTGAAAACGGCAAAT
This sequence comes from uncultured Rickettsia sp., assembly GCA_964505265.1. Taxonomy (GTDB): domain Bacteria; phylum Pseudomonadota; class Alphaproteobacteria; order Rickettsiales; family UBA1997; genus CAILUF01. Next base: position 37,840 of record CAZDGN010000015.1, on the reverse strand, counting down.
TGCAAGGAATTGGGAAGGTCGGAAAAGAAATTTCAGTTGATGATGCTAAAAAATATGCCAAATTATGTGCCATAAATATTTTAGCTCAATTAAAAGTTGCATGTAATGGCAATCTAGATAATGTTTTGCAATGCGTAAAACTTGGAATTTTTGTTAATGGCGATGAAGATTTTAAAGAGCATCCAGCGGTTGCCAATGGAGCTTCTGATCTTATTGCAGAAGTTTTTGGAGATGCTGGAAAGCATGCCAGAGCCGCGGTTGGTTCTGGTTCTTTACCATTTGGTGTTGCTGTAGAAGTTGACGCAATTTTCCTAATTAAAGCCTAATTTTTAAAACAAAATTTTAAAATTCAGAGGCTTTATTTTTTCATCAAGTTAAGTTTTTTATTAATTTAATTTTTAAAGATATGGTTCTTCTCGATAAATTTTTAAATAATTTGTTAAAGACTTTTTTATCCTCATTAATAGTTTTGGTTGGTGTTATTATTGCTTATTTATTTCATGATTTGCAATTAAAAAAATCTAGCTCTACTGCGCAAAAGACCATAATTGGCAAGGGTTCCGCTCAAATCAAAGTTAAGCCAGATATTGCAAGTTTTAGCTTTACCATTAAAAAATTTAGCAAAAATTTACAAGAGGCTCAGCAAGAAATGTCGCAAAAAGCTAGCCAAGCTATTGAAGTTTTAAAAAAGAATAACATCAATCAAAATGATATTAAGACTGCAAATTACTCTTCCTATCCGGAATATGAAAGAGTTGAGGTGCAGTGTCAAAAAAATTATTGTCCGCCCTACAAAATGGAGTTAAAAGGCTATATAATTTCGCAAAGCTATGAGGTAAAAATTCGTGAAATGACCAGGGCTTCGCAGATTTTTGGAGAATTTTCGGCAATTGGCGTTGATGAGGTTGGGGGTTTAAATTTTATCGTTGATTCCATTGAAAAGGTCAAATCGCAAGCCAGAATTAAAGCCATTCAAAATGCTCGGCAAGAAGCAATGGCAACCGCAAAGGCTTTGGGGGTAAAAATTAAAAAAATTGTAAAATTTTATGAAGACGATAATTATTATCCCCCAATTTCTCCATATCGAGTTGGAGTAGCAAAAGCAATTAGCGAGAGCACAATGCCAAATGCGGATATAATGGCAGGTGAGGAAGTGGTCAATTCCTCGGTCACCATAACTTTTGAATTTGAATAAATTAAATGCTAATTGCTTCTTGGAATATAAATTCGCTTCGTTTAAGAATTGGTTTATTAAAAAAATTAATTGATAGATGTTCACCAGATATAATTTGTTTGCAAGAAACAAAGGTGCAAAATCAAGAATTTCCGCTTCTTGAAGTACGGGCTTTAGGCTATGATTTTGTCGGTTTTGACGGCGAAAAATCATATAATGGTGTTGCTATTTTATCAAAATTTCCACTCAATAAAATCACCACGATTGATGTTTTAAATTACCAACAAAAACGCCATATTTTTGCCGAAATTCAAACTGAAATTGGTATCATTAATTTACACAATTTTTATATACCAGCTGGTGGCGATATTCCTGATGTGAAGTTAAATGAAAAATTTGATCATAAGTTGAAATTTCTAGATTTTATGGCAGAATATTTTTTACAAAATCGTCAAAAAAATAACGTAATATTAGGTGATTTTAATATTGCCCCAAGCCCCCATGATGTCTGGTCGCATCAGCAGTTAATCAATGTGGTTTCGCATACAGAAATTGAAGTGCGGAAACTGAATTATTTGCAACAAACTCTAAATTTTATAGATTGCCATCGCCACTTCGCAAAACCTGATGAAAAAATCTACAGCTGGTGGAGCTACAGAGCCTTAGATCCAATAAAATCAAACCGCGGGAGGCGCTTGGATCACATCTGGATTACTCCTGATTTAGCAACAAATTTACAATCCGCAGAAATTCTTAGTGATTTTAGAACTGAAAATTCTCCATCCGACCATGTTCCGATTTTGATAAATTTAAAATAAATTATTGAATAATTAAATTATAATACAAATAATTAATTAAAGTTAAAACTAACTAATAATTATTCTAAATTTATGCAACCAATCTAAGTAAAAACATCGGGTTTTGAAAATTTATGTGCTTTTTATGCATTATTTAATTCAATTGGCGGTAAGCCAAGAGAAATTAGACAGGAAGTCTACAAAAAAATGGGATTAAACTCGAATGTTGCCGATCAATATTTTGTTGAATCGGTTTATCCATTAGTTGAAGATTTCCATAGAATAAGTGAATTTAAGGGAAGGTTAGAAAGCAATGATGCTCTGGCTTTGAGTGAAATTTTGAAATATCAAAAAGAAATGTTTGTGCCTAAGGATTTGGAGCAATCAGATAGGGCTGCACTGGAAATGGAAGTTATAACAAATGTAGAATTACATTGGAAAAATCCTGAAATGAAAAAAGAATTAATTGATGATTATGCCAATTTTTTGTTTTATGGAAATAGAGCTGGAGTTGATTTTGAAAAATTTCCTAATGCAACTAGACGGTCATCACCTTATAATTTGCAAGAATTTGCAGAATTGATGAAAATTTATCAAAATCCCACAAGTTCGGATTTATTAGATAGCATAGATAGTTCAATATCTTTTTCAAAAAGTGGCGAAGATTTGGTTCCAAGCGTGGGCTTAAAATTTTTGGCAAATTTTTGCCACCAAAAATTATGGATTGATAATTGGCAGAATCAATCAAGAATATATAATCGTGAAGAATTAGAAATATTTACGGGTGGAATTGTTGATCAGTCATTAATAAATCAATTTGGTGCCAGTGATAATTTGCATCTCCAAGATCTTAATTTTTTAGTACAAAAATTAGGTTTAAAATTGAATTTAAATTCTTATGGTCGGTCTGTTTTCGATTCAGATCGATCTGCAATTAATATTTCTAACATAGGTCAAGGTCATTACACCGGATTAGTCGATTTCTCTTGTCTTGAACATAAAGGTGATGAAGTTTATCAATCGTCAAGCGATAGAGGTTTGGCGCCATTAACCTATGAGATGATGACTGCATTATCATTTGGTCCTGTACAATCACAATCACAATCAAAATCGTCCCATGCTCAACCTTCAATTGAAGAACAATATAAAAAAGCTTGTATGGATTTACTTCGTGATGAAAATATAAAAAATATTTTTAGAAAAAATTCAAGTAATAATGAAAGGACAACTATTCATGGGGTAAGTTTTTTTATGAATAAATCAATGCATAATTGTATTGAATTAAATGGAAATATTTTTACATTAAATATGCCAAGAATTAACCCCCAGGTAAAAGATGGTAATGCAGAGATTGCAAAAAGAGATTTAATTATGAATGTTGAATATTTAAAGAATCTATCTAAGCAACCATCGCAAGCAACCTCTCAAGCAAGTGCTTCAGGTGGGGTTGGAGTTGGTGCAGCTAGGTAAGTTTAGGTGATGATATTTTGCACTACACTAAATCCTGTAAGGCAAATACCTCAAATTTGCAGTTATTATTTTTAAAAGCTTCAATGGCATCAACCAAAGCCTTGGCTCCAGACATAGTAGTGCTATAAGTAATACCTTTCATTAAAGCGGTTCTGCGAATAGAAAAACTATCGCGTGTAGCCTGAGCTCCTTCGGTGGTATTGATGACGATATTTATTTCTTTGCGGTCAATCATGTCAACTACATGTGGCTTGGCTTCGGTTACCTTGTTGACAATTTTTGACTCAATATTATTTTCGGCTAAAAATTTTGCGGTACCTTTGGTGGCAACAATTTCAAAGCCAATTTTGATAAGTTTTTTAGCAACTTCTATCAAATATTTTTTGTCGGAATCTTTAACCGATAAAAAGGCTAAACCAGAAGTTGGAAGTTTGGTTCCGCTAGCAATTTGTGCCTTGGCAAAAGCTAAAGGGAAGGTTTTGTCGATACCCATAACTTCACCAGTTGATTTCATTTCTGGACCTAAAATTATATCGGCATTGTTAAAGCGGGCAAAAGGAAATACCACCTCTTTTACCGAAAAATATTTTAGTTTTGGTTCTTGCAAATTGAATTCGGATAATTTTTTGCCAACCATAATTAACGAAGCAATTTTAGCAATTGGAATGCCAGTTGCCTTGGCAACAAATGGAACGGTTCGAGAGGCTCTAGGATTAACTTCCAACACATATAATACATCATCTTTAATGGCATATTGAATATTCATTAAACCTTTAACATTAAGAGCTAAGGCAAGTTTTTTGGTAGCGGTTTTAATTTCTTCAATAATTTTGACTTCAAGGCTGTAAGGTGGAATTGAGCAAGCGGAATCCCCAGAGTGAATACCCGCCTCTTCGATATGTTGCATAATACCTGCAATAAATACATCATTGCCATCGCATAAAGCATCAACATCGACTTCAATTGCATCAGTTAGAAATTTGTCTAAAAGAAGAGGTCCAGTTTCAAAAATATCTTGATAATCTTGTAAATATTTTGCCAAATAATCATTGTCATAAATTATCGCCATGCCTTTGCCACCAAGAACATAAGAAGGTCGAATTACTACTGGAAAGCCAATTTTTTGGACATCTTCAATCACTTCGGCTTTCGAGTTGGCGATACAATTTTGCGGTTGGTTCAATTTTAATTCTTGTAATAATTTTTTAAAACGCTCACGATCTTCAGCAAGATCAATCATATCAGGTGAGGTGCCGATAATTGGAATATTTTCGTCTTGCAAAAATTTGGCAAGACTTAGGGGGGTTTGTCCACCAAATTGAACATTGACCCCAATTAATTTTCCGTTCGACATTTCTTTTTTAATCAATTCAATGGTGTCTTCAGCGGTTAGTGGCTCAAAATACAGGCGATCGGAAGTATCGTAATCGGTGGAAACGGTTTCTGGATTGCAATTAACCATTATGGCCTCAATATCATTTTCTTTGAAGGCATAAGAGGCATGAACACAAGTATAATCAAATTCAATACCTTGACCAATTCGGTTTGGACCTGAGCCCAATATTATAACTTTGTTGCGATTTGTTGGATTTGATTCGCAGTGGTTTAAAAAATAATGATTTGGGTTATTTTTATGAGTTGCAGAAAAATTATTTATCATTTTTTTAAAATTTTTATTAAAATTATATTTGCTAATTTTTTATCAACAAGTTTTTTTGTAAGTTTTTTTTGGGATTTATAAAATACTTGTTAAATTTAATTTTTAGATTATATTGTGTTTGCTGTCTTGTATAAAGACAAATATGGCAATAAATGCATTTTATAATAAACGTTATGGACCTGGGGGCAGAGCCCAGCATCTCCACCATTATTTGTAACAAATTTATGGGGATGAATAGCTTTCGACATTCGCTAAAAAAAATGACTTTGCTCGGTTGAGAAACTGCCGATTGATTCGTCAATATCCGTTCAAAAACAATAAACGCAAATGATAATTTTGCTAATGACAATTTTGCACCTGCTTACGCGAAAAAATTTGCAATAGCTTAAGCATTTTGTCGGGGCTTGTCCAGTCGCCTGTCAACAGAAGACTGGGCACTTTTGGAGTTTTTAGTTTTTATTAAAAAAATCCCAAATATAAAGCGTAAATAATGTATTTACCTCTTAAATATTAATAAATAATTTACCTAAATTCATGCAAGATTTAATCGGCTATGACGAGATTATTGAAAATTCAATGCGTTCCGTGATATTTGAAACTTTAAAAAAGATAGAAAAAACGGGGCTTCCTGGAAAGCATTATTTCATAGTAACATTTTTAACAAAATTTCCGGGTGTTGTTATACCTAAAGCGGTTAAAGAAAAATATCCAGAAGAAATGACCATTGCCATTCAATATCAATATAAAAATCTTGTGGTCGAAGAGAATTTTTTCAAGATTTCCTTGAGCTTTAACAGCAAATATGAAAAGCTTACCATCCCATATAAATCAATTACTTCATTTGCCGATCCATCGATGAATTTTGCCCTAAAATTCAGTATGACCTATGGCGAAATAGATGAAATTGAAAATAAGTTTGATGAAAGTAATTTAGCCAATAAATCAGAAAACAAAAATATAGATTTATCAGCAAAAGTAATTTCACTCGATGCCTTTAGAAAAAATATTAAACCCAATTCAAATTTGGACTCATGATCTATTTTTATCAATTGATTTTTTTATTAATTACCTATTTTATTTGCTCAATTCCATTTGGTTTATTATTTTCAAAAATTTTTGCTAAAACTGACATTAGAGAGCTTGGTTCTGGTAATATTGGTGCCACAAATGTCACTAGAATTTTAGGAAAAAAGTTAGGCATTTTGACCTTTATTTGCGATTCAGGAAAAAGCATGATTATGGTAATAATTGCTCGATTTACTTTTGTTGAAGTAGATGGACTTCACAATTTTTTAGTATTGGTTTCTTTGGTTGGAATTTGTGCTCATATCTTTCCAATTTACCTGAAATTTAAGGGAGGCAAAGGCATTGCCACAACAATCGGCTCTCTTTTAGCATTAGATTTTAATGTAGGTATGTTGGCGATATTTTTTTGGATTTTATGTTTTATGGCTTTCAGAATTTCAGCCGTTGCCTCAATAATTGCTATTTTTTCCACCACAATTTTTTCTACTGCTTATGATGCTCCAATTTTACAAATAATCTTTTGTTGGGCTGTTTTTGTTTTAATCTTTTATAAACACAAAGAAAATGTGCTTAGAATTTTAACTGGCGAAGAAAAAAGAATGTAAATATGAATGATAAATTAATTGTCGCCATCGATGTTGAAAATTTCACTGAAGCTAAAAAATTAATTGAAATTCTCGATGAAGAGGTAGTTTTTTTCAAGATTGGGCTTGAGCTTTTGGCAAGCGGTGATTATTTTAAAATCATTGAATTTTTGACAAAGAAAAACAAAAAAATTTTTGCCGATTTAAAAATCTACGACATCTCACAAACTATTGCCAAAACTGTTAAAAACCTATCTCAATATCCAATTGATTTTCTAACAATGCACTGTGCGAGTGCTGATATTATGCAAAAAGCCAGCGAAAATAAAGGAAATCTGAAGATTTTGGGTGTCACAGTTTTAACAAATCTTGATAAAACTGATTTAGAGCAAATGGGTTTCGAAGCTAATCTCAAAATCGAAGATTTAGTTTTAAAAAAAACCGATTTAGCTTTGAAATCTGGTCTTGATGGAGTGATTGCCTCTGGTCATGAAGCTAAGTTTTTGCGACAAAAGATTAATCAAGACTTTGTAATTATTTCCCCAGGAATTCGCCTTGAAAATATATATAATGATGACCAAAAAAGAGTAAGTGATGTTAAAACTGCCTTAAAAGACGGAGTCAATCATTTGGTAGTTGGAAGACCTATTACTCTTAGTGAAAATCCACAATTAATGGCGAAAAAATTTAACGATTTAATTCATGAATTTAGCTCAAATAATTCTTAATTTATCAAATTATAATTTGGTTCATAATTCACAAAATCTTGACCAAATTCAAATTTATGATATTATTATTGAATCAAAAAAAGCTAAAGCGAATTCGATTTTTTTTGGAATAATTGGTCTTAAAATTGACGGAGCTAATTTTGTGCGAGAAGTTGCCAGTCTAGGAACTAAGGTTGCTGTAATTGATAAAAATAGCCAATTTGATTATAAAAAATTTTTAAAAGAAAATCCAAATTTTATTTTTATCATTGGTGATGCCAAGATAATTTTGAAAGAAGTTTTAAAAGTTTTTTATCACGACTTACCAGAAAATATTTATGCTATAACTGGCACTAATGGCAAAACTTCGACTGCAGAATTTACTCGTCAGATTTTAGAATTTTCTGGCAAAAAATCCGCTTCAATTGGCACTTTAGGAATCAATTGTGATTTTGAAATTAAAAATAAATTATCAGATTTTTCTCTTACTACTCCAGATATAGCTACACTTTATAAAAATTTGGCAATTTTGAGGGAAAATGGAGTGAATGATGTTGCCATTGAAGTTAGTTCAATTGGTCTTGACCAGGGGCGAGTAGGGGCCTTAAATATTGAGGTTGGAGCATTTACCAATTTTACGCAAGACCATTTAGATTATCATCAAAATATGGAAAATTATTTTGCTTGCAAAATGATTTTATTTACCAAAATTTTGCCTCAATCCAAAAATAATGCTGTGGCGGTTCTAAATGCCGATATCCAAGAATTTAGCAAGATTAAAAAACTTTGCGAGCAAAACAAAATTGAAATAATTGATTACGGATTTAAAGGTGAAAAACTCAAATTAATTGCCAAGGAAGAACAAAAAATTGAGTTTGAATATTCGGGAAATATTTTTAGTTTTAATCATCACATTTTTGGAGATTTTCAGGTTCATAACATACTTTGTGCGCTTGGAATTTTTCTTTCCAAAAATAAATTATCCCCTCAAGAATTGTCTATATTACTAAAAAAATTTGATAAATTATCTCCTGCCTTTGGACGTATGCAATTTGTTGAAGGCTTTAATAATGCTAAAATTTTTATTGATTTTGCTCACTCGCCAGATGCCATTGAAAATGTTTTATTAACCGCCAGAAAAATCACCAAAAATCGCTTGATTATTTTATTTGGTTGTGGTGGCAATCGTGATGATAAAAAGCGTCCAATAATGGGCGAAATTGCTAGTGAATTAGCGGATTCGGTGATTATAACCGACGATAATCCGAGATTGGAAAAAGCAGAAATTATTCGTTCTCAAATTATTTTGGGTTGTAAAAAAAATAATTTTCTTGAAATAGCGAACAGAGAAAATGCCATTAAATTTGCCATTGAAAATTTGCAAGCGGGTGATGTTTTGATTATAGCTGGTAAAGGTCATGAAAATTATCAAATTATTGGCACAGAAAAATTTGAATTTAACGAAGTAAAAATTATAAAAAATGTTATCAAAAAAATTTCTTAACCCAGAATTCGATTTGGAATTTAAAGATTTATATGAATTATCGGGCATAGAAAAAATTCATAAATATTTTTTAGACTTCTTGCAAAAAAATCATACAGACATTTTGAATGAATATCAAAATTACAATCAAAATAATTCGCAATATTTGATTGAGCTTGCCAAGATTTTAGAATTTTTTTTGGCAAAATTATTTTTGATTTCATCGCAAAATTCTAATTTAACTCAACAATATTTGGCATATCAAAATGTAGCAAAAGCAAGAAAAGACTTCGTTCAAAGGTATATTGCTAAAAAATTTAATGAGCATGATCTGGATTTAATCAAGAATTTTCAAGCTAATTTATTTTTAGAAAAATTACAGGTAAATTTTGATGATATTGCCAATATTGAATTAAAATTAAGCGATGAGATTCTTGGTTCAAAGCCAAAGGATGATCTTGAAAAATATGCAATTTGGGCTTTGTTTTCGAAAGACGGTAAAAAATTTCACGAAAAGGGAATGCTTTTTATTTTACCAAAAAAAATTGATAAATTTAATTTAATTGATGAAGTTAATAATCGCCACAGGAGAGGTTTTAATCTTACCGATAATGGTTATGAAGCGATTAGAGTAGCGGGTGAAACTGATTATTGCATTTATTGTCATTTGCAAAATAAAGATTCTTGTCAAAAGGGTCTAAAAGAAAAAAACCAAGAAAAATTCGTCATTGATGCTTTAAAAATTGAGCTTAGTGGTTGTCCGCTTGATGAAAAAATCTCGGAAATGAATTTGTTAAAAAATCAGGGCTATAATATCGGCAGTCTTGCGATGGCTGTTCTTGATAACCCGATGATTGCTGGCACTGGACATCGCATTTGTAACGATTGTATGAAATCTTGTATTTTTCAAAAGCAAGAGCCGGTCGATATTCCGCAAATTGAATCAAGGGTTTTGAAGGATGTGTTACATTTGCCTTTTGGTTTTGAAATTTATTCGCTTTTAACTCGTTGGAATCCGTTAAATATTTTAAATCCATTGCCAAAAAAATCTACGGGTAAAAAGATTTTGGTTTGTGGTCTTGGTCCAGCGGGCTATACTTTAAGTCATTATTTATTAAATGAAGGCCATGAAGTGGTCGCAATTGATGGCCTAAAAATTGAGCCATTAAAATCTGAAATATCGGGAGTGGATGAATTTCATAGAGCCCAAGAATTTGTGCCAATAGAAAATGTTGAAGATTTGTATGAACCGCTTGCAAACCGTTTAATTGGCGGTTTTGGCGGGGTAGCCGAATATGGCATCACCGCTAGATTTGATAAGAATTATTTGAAAATTATTCGTTTATTATTGGAAAGAAGAAGAAATTTTGCAATGTATGGGGGTTTGCGCTTTGGCTCGTCAATTAACGATGAAATTGCTTTTGAAAAATATGGTTTTGACCATGTTGCTTTGTGTGTTGGAGCTGGGAGGCCGCAATTTTTGGATATTAAAAATAATTTTGCCAAAGGTGTGAAATTGGCATCGGATTTTTTGATGGCATTGCAATTGACGGGGGCATATCAAGAAAATTTATTTACCAATTTGCAAATTCGTTCACCAATAATTGTGGTGGGCGGAGGTCTTACTGCGGTTGATACCGCAACAGAGGCGCAGGAATATTACAAGATACAAATTGAAAAATTTATTAGCAAAATTGAAAAATTTAAAGAGCAAAATTTATTTGATGATTTTGTTAAAAATCTTAGCGAGTATGAGTTAGAAATCATGCAAGAATTTGAAGGTGATAAAAAATTATTGCAGGAAAATTTTTTGCCAAAGGCAAAAATTTTATATCGAAAAAAAATGATTGAATCGCCAGCCTATCGTTTAAATCATGAGGAGTTGAGAAGGGCAATGCAGGAGGGTGTAGAATTTATAGAAAATCAAGAAATTGCCGAAATTATAGTTGATAAATTTCGACATATTTGTGCAATTCGCACTAAAAATAATCAAATTATTCCTTGCAAAACCTTGTTAATGGCAATTGGAACTATGCCAAATTTATCATTCGTACTCGAAGATAATTTGGATTTTGAAAATGATGGAAAATATCTTAAAACCTCTGATTATAAGGGTCAAAATACTCATTCATCAAAAGAAACAAATGTTAATTTTATTACTAAATTCAATGCTAAAAATCTTAATGCTGTAAGTTTTTTTGGCGATTTGCATCCAAATTTTGAAGGCAATGTTGTTAGAGCGATGGCAAGTGCTAAAAAGGGTTATTTACAAATTAATAATATTTTAAAACAACAAACAAAAATAAGTAAAAACTTAGAAGATTTAGCAAAATATCGTAATTATAAAGAAGATTTCTTAGTTAATATAGAAAAAATTAATCGCTTGTCCGAATATGTAATTGAAGTCGAAATTAAATCCTTTTTGCTTGCGAGTCAAACTAAGGTTGGTCAAATTTTTCGACTTCATAATTATCATGCTTTAGCGCCAGAAATTTCCAATCAAATTTTGGCAATGGAAGGGGTGGTGATTACCGCTCTAAAAATTAATCAACAAACAGGAATTATTTCAGGAATAATAGTTGAAACGGGCGGTTCGACCAGTTTAATTCAAAATTTTAAGGTGGGTGAGCCTTGTGTTTTTATGGGTCCAAGTGGCAAGCCAACAGAAATTCCAAAAAATGAAATTGTAGTGTTAATTGGTGGTGGGCGGGGAAACCAGCCTCTAACTGCTTTGGCTGAGATTTTTCGAGCTAATGGTTGCAAAGTAATTTTTTTTGCTGGTTATCGACAAAAAAATTTTATCGTAAATTTTGATTTAATGAAAAAAAACACCGATGAATTGATAATTTCAATTGATGAAAATTCAGCTTCAAGTGAGTTTTTTCATGGTAATGTAATTGATTCAATTAAAAATTATTTTTTAAAAAATTCGCAAAAAATTGATAGAATTTTTGCTATTGGTAATGACAATCTTATGTATGAAGTCGCCAAATTAAGACTTGAAAATTTGGTGCCAGAATTTGCTTTGGCAAAATATTCAATTGCCAGCTTAAATGCCAATATGCAATGTATGATGAAGGGGGTTTGTGGGCAGTGTTTGCAAAAAAAGACGGTAGAAAATGGTAAAGTTGCATATTTTTTTTCTTGTGCAAGTCAAGATCAAAATAGCGATGAATTAGATTTTGAAATGCTTCAGGATAGATGTATGCAAAATTCTTTACTTGAAAAAACCACAAAGTTTTGGCTTAAGTTGTTAAATGTTTAATTTAAAAAACTATTTAATTACCACCACAACTCTTCTATTTTTTGCATGAATTTCTTCGGTATTGCCAAAAAATGCCGGCTTTTCTTTGCCGAAGGAAACCGTTTTAAGTCTATTGCCAGCGATGCCTTTTTTGACTAAATATTTTTTTACCGCAACTGCTCTTTTTTCTCCGAGAGCAATGTTATATTCACGAGAACCTCTTTCGTCGCAATGACCTTCTAATGTAATGTTGATAGAGTTATCGCTTTTTAGCCATTCGGCTTGAATGTCTAAAATTTTAGTTGAGGCTTCGTTGATATTTGATGAGCCTAAATCAAAATTTACACGATCGGGAACTTCGATTTCATTTTGGTTGGCAAGTTCATTGGCTTTGTCAATTTGTTCTTGAGAATCAAAAGTTTCGTAATTTCCGGGTTTTGACGCTTCAAGATTTTGAGTTTTGTCTTCAGTTTTGACAGTTTCTTGATTTTTAGATTGATTTGATTGACATGAAATTAAGGCTATAGATAATGATAAAATAATAATTTGCTTGAACATTTGAACCTCATTAGTTTGAAATATTTAATATTATAAAAATTAATGATTTGCTGATTTATGTCAAGATATTATAAAAATGTTTTTTTTAATTTAATTTTTTGTAGTAATAATTAATGAATCAAAGTAATGGTAACTCTAAAATAGGTTTATCTTCTGAACCTAAAATGCTTGATTCCGTCTTAAAGCAAGAAGCCACTAATCTTGGGGCATTTATTGGAGGTGGAGCTCTATTAGGAAAATACCGCAATTCGAAGCATAAATGGGATGATGTTTACAATCTTATACGGGGTCCAAATCTTCATGCTGGACTTGTTTCTAAAGAAGTATTTGATGATTTGGCTAATAGCAATGAGATAAATAAGGTTCAGGGAGCTATTCACTACGGTTATGTTTTGGAAGAATTAGACAAGGAAGATGAGGAAAGTAAGAAAAAACAAGTTGCAAAATTAAGTGACAAAAAAACAGAAATTGATGAGGGTTTTAATGAGATAGAGCAGAAAAATTTTAATATGCACTTTTATCGAATTATGACCTCGTTTTTATTGTTTGGAGTAATTGATGCCTTGGATATTTTATCTATTGCATTTGATTTGATGGGTGGAGATTTTTCAGATTCGATTAAGGAGATTTTTGGTAGTGAAAAAATTTCAGGTGATCTAGCAGAATTTTACAAAGCCATAAAGTTAGATGAGGTGGCGGGAGGACTTGCTAGCATGCCAATTTTTGAGGATCTTAATCAATTTTTTGTTGATACAATGTCAAGTGAATATTTATCGCCAGTATCCTCAATTGGAAGTAATTTTCTTAGTAGTGAAATGGCAAGTTTCATTTTGGGCGGAGTTTTAATTGCAAATCGAGGTTATCACGAATATAATTTGCATGAACAAGCCAAAAATTTATCCGAAAAAGAAAAAGAAGATATCAAAGAAGTTCAAAAAAATATCATAGAGATTATTAAGAGTGCCCAAGCAAATTCAAAAATTTACGAAAAAAAGAAGTTTGTTGCTATGGAGGATATTAAAACTGAGTTATATTGGCAAAAAATTGAAAATGATGATGATTTTGCCAATGTTTTTTTTGAAAAAATTAAAACTAATTTGGGAAATGAGTTTTTAGAGCATGACTCGGATGAATATAAAAATTTGAGTGATGATAACAAAAGATCTCATAATGAAAGAAAGGAAAAATTTGACAATTTAATAGCTATTTTACAAGATGACGAAATAGAAAATATCGATAAAGTCAAAGAATTAAAAAGTTTTTTAATTGAACCGCAAAATAGGTCATATCTAATAAAAGTTGATAAGATGATGTCAGGTGATTTTTTTAACCATAAGGATTTAATAGAAAAATTTCTTACGAAGAGAGTTGAATATTACAAAAAAAAATTGAGTTTAGAGTATAATTTTTCTGAATTAGGCAAATTATCAAGCTCTGTTGATGATATAATTGTTAAAAACAAGAAACATATTGCGGAAAGAACAGTTAATGAGGAAACCAAGGCACAACTTGAAAGTGAAAATATTTTTTTGAATAAATTGAAAGAAAATAATTTTATGGGTAGTTTTATTGAGCAGGTTGTTGTTTCTGAAGATAAGAATATTGCTATTTTTGATAAGGTTTTAAAGCATATGGAAAATGGTAAAATTATTAGCGATATAAGAACTAAAACTCCACCTTCAACACTTACAAATCCTTATGCAACTTCTCTTAGTCCTGCAACCCCTCAAATTCTTGGAGCTAGCCATTAGTTGGAGATAAAAACAATATATTATGGATTTAATTAACACCAAATATCAATATAGTTTTATAAATACTCAAAATGAACTTGAGCAATTCTTGGATTTGATTGATGAAAATTTCGTTGTGGCTATTGATACCGAGTTTGAAAGAAAAGATACATATTTTCCGATTTTATCAATTGTGCAAATTGCTTATGAAGATACTCAAAATAAGAAATTTATTGCCGTAATTGATGCATTATCAAATTTAGATTTATCAGGGCTTTTTGCTATAATTGCAAATCCAAAAATTGTTAAAATTCTGCATTCATCAACTCAGGATTTACAAATTTTTTATCATATTTATAAAATCTGGCCGGATAATATTTTTGATACCCAAATCATCGCCAATTTTTGCGACCAATCTAATAATGTTAGTTTGTATAATTTGGTAAAAAATCAATGCGATTTTGAGCTAAATAAGGCTATGCAAGCTAGCAATTGGATTCGAAGACCCTTGAGTTCTTCGCAAATAAAATATGCCATATATGATGTTCTATTTTTACATCAAATTTATAAAAATTTTAATCAAATTTTGGAGGAAAAAAATCGAAAAAATTGGGCAAAAGAAGAGATGGATAATTTTGTAAAAAAAATTTTGCAAAAAGATATCGAGCATATTTTTAAAAAATTTTCAAAAAAAGGTTTAAACTCATCAGAAATCGCTAAATTATATCAAATAATTCAACTCCGCGAAGAATATGCCAAGATATTAAATTTGCCACGGGAACATTTATTTAAAAATGAAGAAATTTATCAAATTTTGAAAAATAATTTTAAGAATTATAATAAAATTTTAACAGGAACAGCATTTTTTAAGAATTTAGCAGAAATTTTGCAAAATGATGAAATTATTATTGATTTAAAAAGGGAAATTAGCTTAAATGAAATTGAAATAAAGCAATATAATAAAATTAAATCTGTAATTGCAAAAATTTCCAAAAAAGAAAATATTGCTTCACAATTTTTGGCAAATAATGAAATCATTAAGCAAATTATTTTAGCTAAAAATTCACAAGAAATTTTAAATTGTTGGCGTTATTCAATTTTAGGAAATAAAATTCAGCAAATTTTAAATTTAATAAAATAATTAATTATGAAAATAATTGTTGCAAACTGGAAAATGAACAATGGATTTGATGAAGTGGATCAATGGATTGAGGAGTTTTATGAGGTTTTTTATAAAAAAATCGAAGACGAAAATATGCTTGAAGTTGTTCTTTGTCCTTCAAATATTTTAATAGATTATATTGATACCCAATTAATTGAAGATGGTTTTCATTTTTTAGAATATTTGTCAGAAAAATATGGTAAGGCACCCGAAGATTTTAGCTTAGAAGAAATAAAAAAATATGTATATGATAGCAGGGCTTTAAAGTTAGGTGCTCAGGATTGTGGTTATGAAGAGGAGGGTCAATTTACTGGTGATGTAAGTGCTAAGCAGCTTAAAGAGGTCAATTGCGAATATATTATAATTGGACATTCTGAACGAAGAAAATATCATCATGAAACTAACGAAATTGTTAGTAAAAAAGTTTCTTTAGCCGTCAAAAATGAAATAACGCCAATTTTGTGTATCGGCGAACCGCTTCAAATTCGCCAAGATGGACAGCATTTTGAATATATTAAAAACCAAATAAAAGATTCCCTCCCTTTTATTGGCTATAAAAAATTAGTTATCGCCTATGAGCCGATTTGGGCGATTGGCACTGGCTTAAGTGCAACTCCAAAAGAAATTGGTGAAATGGCAGATTTTATTCATAATTTTTTTAAAAACGAGGTATCAACTTTTATCGAAAATTTTTATTTACTATATGGTGGTTCGGTAAATTCATCAAATTCGGCGGAAATTCTTGGTATTATAGGAATAGATGGATTGCTTGTTGGCAAAGCTAGTTTAAATTTTGAAGAATTTGGTAAAATTTTAATGAATACAAAATAATTGTGAATGCTATAAAAATTCCTTGGCAAGATCCGTTGGTTTTTGCTGAAAAAATTGCCAAAAATTATCACGAAAATTGGATTTTTTTATATTCCGCTTTGGCAAATTTTAAAAAAAATTCTAAATCCTATATTGCTTTATTTGAAGATGATAGATTTTATGGTGATGATTTTGAAGATTTGGTAAAAAAATTTACTCAAGAAGAAAATAATTGTTGGTTTGGTGGCATTAATTATGAAGCTGGAGAGCGGTTTGAAAATATTTTTAATCAACAGCAATCAATTGTCAATTTTGCAAATTTCTTTTTTCTAAAATTTAAAATAATTTTAATTTTTGATCATCAAAAAAAATCCATAAAAGTTGAAACAAAAAACCCAAAATTACTTGAAGAAATTTTAAAATTTAAAATTAAAAAATTGGATTTTAAATTACCAAAAATTGATGGTTTTAGTTCGAATTTTACCGATGAAGAATATTTACTAAATATCAAAAAAATTCAAGAAATGATTGCAAGTGGCGATTTTTTTCAAGCCAATTTAACCAGAAAATTTTATGGAAAATTTCAGGAAAAATTAGATGACATTCAATGCTTTAATTTATTTCGAAAGCTTATAAAAATTAGTCCAAGCAATTATTGTGCTTTTGGTAATTTTGATGGAAAATTTATTTTATCTTCTTCGCCTGAATTATTTTTAAAATCCAAAAATAATTTAGTAATTTCTTCGCCAATTAAAGGAACTATTCAACGTGGCTTGAATAAAAAAGAAGATTTGGCAAATAAAAAATATTTGCAAAATTCCCTGAAAGAAAAAGCTGAAAATCTTATGATTGTAGATTTGATGCGAAATGATTTTGCTAGATTTTGTGAACCCGCAAGTGTGCGTGTAAAAAAATTATTTGAAATTACTAAATACCAAATGATTTACCATTTATCTTCTGATGTTGTTGGTAAAATTAGTCCAGCAAAAAATATTTTTGATTCACTTAAATCCTGTTTTCCAGCTGGTTCTATGACTGGTGCTCCCAAAATAAAATCGATGGAGATTTTAAATCAAATAGAAAAGGCTCCTAGAGGACTATATAGCGGAGCATTTGGTTATATTAAAAATTGTAATGAGATGAATTTTTCAGTGGTTATCCGCACTCTTTTAATTGAAAATGATGTGTTTGAGTTTCAGGTTGGTGGGGGTATAACTTATGAATCGCAACCAGAAAATGAGTTGGCCGAGATTTATGCTAAGGCGAAAGCGATTTTTAAAATTTTAATGCAAGAAATTTAAAGTTTATTTGCCTGAATTTCAAAATTAATTATCACTTGATCTTCAACCCCATTTGCTTTGGAAATGTTTCTGTCGCCAATTTCAAAATCAGTGCGTTTAATTGATGCATTGCCAATAGCATGAGCATAGCGGTCATTAATTGCTTTGAGGTTAAAATTCAGGGTCGCTGGAATTATTTTATCCTTGATTTTTAAAGTGCCTTTGGCGCTAAAATTATTTTTTCCAGGCATAGCCACAAAATTATCGGCTTTAAATAAGGCTTTTGGAAAGGCTTCGGTTGCTAACCAGTTTTGATTTTTTAAAGTTTGTAATGCCTCTTGAAACGAAAGTTCAACTGAAGTGGTATCAATTTCAATTTCAACATTGCTTTTATCAAGAAGATTTGGGTTGAAGTTAATTTTGCCATTAAATTTTTTAAAAGAACCTTTGATTGATGAGCCATTTTGCTTTGCGATAAATTCTAATTTACTTTTATTTTCAATAATTTGCCAAGCTGAGTCATTGTTTTGCAATGATTCTGTGGTAGATGTTCCTTGATAAATAGCTTCGCATTCAATTTCAATTTTAACTTCGTCGCCAATTCCAGGAGCACCATAAGTAATGCCAAAATCCGAGCGTTTTATAGTTCCTGAAATTGTCATGCCGAGAGTTTTGTTTTGAGTGATCGGGTTTTTACCAATTTTATTAATTTTTACATCAAAATTCACTAATTTTTTTATCTCTTTTATGGTTAAAATTCCACTTACCTTTGCACCAGAGCTGCTAGCAGATCGGATTGATTGACTTTTAAAAATGGCCAGCGGGAATTTTTCAACATCAAAAAAATCCACACTTTTAAGATGATTATCGAACTTGGTAAAACCTGTAGAAATTGAGGTGGTTTTAACAATAATTTCTACCGAACTATTTTGTGGATTGCGCTCATCTAGCAATATTTTTCCTTCAATATCGGTAAATTTACCACTTGGTTTAGAGAAACCAAAATGGCTGGCATACCATATTAGATTGGTGTGGGAATTGTCGATTTTATATAAATCTTGAGCCAAAAGATTTTTTGAAATTAAAAAAAACCCAACAAAAAACCAAATCCTTTTATTCATAAATTAAATTTTTTGATAACCTGATATTGAAATATTAAAGGCATCAAGCCCAATAACTGATTTTTTTGAATTACTTAACAAGGTCAACTTTTTAATACCCAAATCCGCTAAAATTTGTGCACCCGTGCCATAATTACGCAAAGTTTTCGGGGCATTTATTTGACTAATTTGATTGCTAAACAATAAATCCGAAATTTTTTCTTGGGGCTGACGAATTATTACAAGTAATCCACTTTTATTTTCATTAATTTTTTTTAATGCTTTTTGCAAAAGACCGCTTTTAGGATTTTGTTTTTCTTCGAGGCAATCGGTAATAATATTTAAGTGATGCATTCTAACTAGAGTTGGCTTGCTTTTGTCAATTTTTCCTTTAATTAAGGCAATATGTTCAACATTATCGATTTTGCTTTTATAAATTTTTAATTCCATTTCTCCAGCAATTTTGCTAATAAATTTTTGTGTAGAAATCAATTCAATCAATTTATCTTTTTTGCGACGATATTCGATTAAATCGGCAATTGTAGCAATTTTTAAGTTATGTTTTTTGGCGAATTTAATTAAGTCTGGAAGTCTTGCCATGGTGCCGTCTTCATTCATAATTTCACAAATTACACCCGATGGATTTAAGCCAGCTAATTTAGCAATATCAACCGCAGCCTCGGTATGACCAGCTCGCACCAGAACTCCGCCATCTCTAGCTTTTAGTGGAAAAATATGACCTGGACTCACAATTGAATTTTTATTATTTTTAGGATTAATAGCCACCTCAATGGTTTTTGCTCGGTCTTGTGCGGAAATTCCAGTAGCAATTCCTTCTCTGGCTTCAATGGATATAGTGAAAGCAGTGCGATGTCTTGACTCATTGTTAAAAGTCATAAGCGGTAGATCAAGTTCATTAACTCTTTTTTCTTCTAGTGCCAAGCAAATCAAACCACGACCATAAGTAGCCATAAAATTCACCTTTTTATCATCACATTTACTTGCTGGAATTACCAAATCTCCTTCATTTTCGCGATTTTCATCATCAACTAAGATAAAAATCTTACCTTCTTTGGCGTCGGCAATTATTTCTTCGATTGAAGCAAGATTATTTTTGGACATAATTATTAATTAAATTTGATAAATATCGGGCTATGGAATCAATTTCTAGATTAACCTCATCGCCCTTTTGATAATTTTTAAAAATGGTATTATTAAAAGTATGTTTTATGATGTTAACTGAAAATTTATTTTCACATAAATCATTAACTGTAAGCGAAGTTCCATCGATTGTGATTGAGCCTTTTTTGGCAATAAATTTTTGTAAATTTTGGGGATAAGAAAAAATAAATTCCCACGAATCTTGAATTGATTTAATTGATTTAATTTCGGCAATATCATCAATATGACCTTGTACCAAATGCCCACCAAACTCATCATTAATTTTCATTGCAAATTCTAAATTAATTTCTTGATTTTTTTGCCAATTTTTAATGGTGGTTTTGTTGCAGGTTTCTTTTGATGCTTCAAAATCTAAAAGCAAAAATTTATAGTTGATGGTTTTCTTAATTAAAGTTAAGCAAATACCGTTGCAGGCAATGGAACAGCCAATTTTAAGGGTTCTTTTGATTTGACCCTTGTTGATTTTAATTTGTAAGAAAGCATCTTTTTTTGAATTAAATTTAATATCGTTAATTATTGCTTGATGTGAAATAATTCCTGTAAACATTATTTTAAAAATTCAGTTATAAATTTTTTGATTTTTTTGATGGCATTTTCTTCGATTTGTCGAATTCTTTCCCTTGAAACTTTAAAATACTGACTAAGTTCTTCAAGGGTTTGTGGGTCATCGATTAATTGTCTCTTCAAAATTATTTCTTTTTCTCGGTCATTTAATTGGTCAAAGGCTTTTTTAAAAAGGGCTTTTTGTCGGGAAATTTCTTGATTTTTAATAGCAATTTCTTCTTGCGATGGTGAATTGTCAGACATTTGGTCGCCAATTTCGGTTTCATCATCATTGAATTTGCTATTTAAGGACTTATCGCTTTGAGTAAGTCTTGAGTCCATATCCAAAACTTCTGCTTTAGAAACATTTAAATCACTGGCAATTTTCGCAATATTTTCGCTAGAAATTTGGTTTTCGTTGTGATTAATTCCGAGTTTTTTCTTAATTTTGTTTAAATTAAAAAATAATTTTTTTTGAGCTGAGGTTGTGCCAATTTTTACCATTGACCATGAACGTAAAACATAATCCTGAATGAAGGCTCTAATCCACCACATAGCATAGGTTGAAAAGCGAAAGCCTTTTTCTGGTTCAAATTTTTTTAAGGCTTGAATTAGACCAATATTGCCTTCAGCTACTAAATCGGAAGCGGGCAAGCCATAATTTTTAAATTTATAGGCAATTTTTACGACTAAACGTAAATGACTTTGTATAAGAATTTTTCCTGCTTCTTTATCGTTATTTTTGGCGAATCTTACGGCATATTCATATTCTTGTTCTGGCGTTAGAATTGGAAATTTTTGAATTTCACGCAAATATTGGGCAAAGCCATCATCATTTTTTACTAAATTTTTTGAAGTTTGGTAATTTTCCTGATTTTCAATAATTAAATCGGATGTTTTTTCTTGCATGGTTATGATTT
Organism: uncultured Rickettsia sp.; assembly: GCA_964505265.1. Taxonomy (GTDB): domain Bacteria; phylum Pseudomonadota; class Alphaproteobacteria; order Rickettsiales; family UBA1997; genus CAILUF01. The sequence goes on along the minus strand of CAZDGN010000015.1, from coordinate 16,410 downwards.
TTTAATTTATTAAATAATAAATTTATTTTATAAGAAAATTATAGTTAATTTTTTCAAACTTGCAAATTTTTTATTAAATTCCGTTTACTTCAATATTATATTTTTTACTCAAATAGTTAAATATTTCTTTGCGCTCAGGGGCTTTGATAATTTTGTTAAAAACTACAACCTCTGACAAATAGCCGTAAAATGGCAAGGTATTTGCAACAGATTTTCCAAGTGAAATCCCATTTAAACTATTATTTCCTATATTTAGGGTTGAGGTTGCCCCAAATGTGCTGTTATTGTCATTAATATAAATCTTTGAATTTGAACTATTCATATAGGCAACCAGAATGTAGCTTTTGCTGTTATTTAAAGTTGTTGATGATGTGGTTGTAGCAACGGTTCCAGCATTTAATTGTGCCGAATTATTATTTACCGAAATAGAAAAATTGGTTGATGCTCCATCAAGTAAGGTTTGATAAGTTGATGAAGGGCTTGTTGAGAATTTGAAAACAATGAATATTGTGGCTTGTGAAGTGTTGCCACTTGAGAGTTCAGAAATCGATATTTTACCATTGTTAAAAAGTATTGCAGGTATTTTATTTGGACCAGAGTTGGAAAAAGTTACGGCAGATGAGGCTGAACATGTTAATATATTGGCATTGGCTAAAAGTGATAATGATGAAACATCTTTCCAGTTGGTAATTTGGGAATTATTGCTAATTTGATTAATTAAAAAAGATTCTTTTAAACTTGATTCATACCAAGCAATTAGTCCATCGATTTGTGAAATAGGTGATTTAGCGGTTAGACCTCTTGCATTGGCAACCCGAGATGAATAAATTAGGTTATAACCTTGGGATACACCAACAATTAGTGTGCCAATAATTAAAATTACAATTGCCAATTCATATAGCGAATAAGCAGTTTTTTTATTCAATTTTTGCATTAATGAAAATAATTAAAATTATATCTAGGAGACCTAGTAAATTTTAAAATTTAAAATAATTTTTTTTAATTGCCAACTAATAATTCGTTCCAAGTCAATATTGGATTTTTAGCTGCTTTGACATCATCAAGCCTTTTCCTTGGTGTGCTTAAAGGAAATTGATGAAACTTATCCCCACGACCTTCTTCAATTTCATCGGCAATATAAATCATGGTTTGAATGAAGTGATCGATAGTCTCGCGAGTTTCGGTTTCGGTTGGCTCAATCAACATCGCACCTTGCACTACAAGTGGGAAAAATACTGTCATAGGGTGAAAGCCATACTCGACTAAAGCCTTAGCAATATCAAGGGTTGAAAGACCTTTAGCTTTTTGAATTTTATCAGTTAACAAACATTCATGCATACAATTTCCAGGGAATGGAACATGAAAATGATCCTTAAGTTTATGTAAAATATAATTAGCAGAAATTACCGCATCTTCAGCTACTTTTTGCAAACCATCACTGCCGTGAGATAGCATATAAGTCAGGGCACGAACATGCATTCCAAATTGCCCGTTAAAGCCTTTAACCTTGCCACAAGAATTTTTTGGCTTCGCAAATTTATATTTATCGCCGATTTTTTCGACATGAGGCGAGGGTAAAAATTCTGCTAATTCTTCACGAACTGCAATTGGACCAGAACCGGGACCGCCACCACCATGAGGTGTTGAGAAGGTTTTATGCAAATTAAAATGCATAACATCAACGCCGATATCAGCGGGGCGAACCTTGCCAACAATAGCATTATAATTAGCACCATCGCAATAAAAATAACCACCAACCGAGTGAATTAAATCGGCTATTTCACCAATATTTTTTTCAAATTTACCACAAGTGTTTGGGTTGGTAATCATTGTCCCTGCAATGTTGGTGCCATGTTCGGCAACTAATTTTTTGAATAAATCTAAATCGACTAAGCCATCATTATCGGAAGGAATCACCTTGATTTCAAAGCCACACATTGCGGCGGTTGCTGGGTTGGTGCCGTGAGCTGAATCGGGAATTAAAACAATTTTGCGATGAGCTTGACCTCTGACTTCGTGAGCTTTTTTGATAACTAGCATGCCAGCTAATTCACCTTGAGCACCCGCAGCAGGAGCAAGTGAAACGCCTTTCAAGCCCGTTAAAGTTCCGAGCCAATTTTGTAAATTATACATTAGTTCAAGTGCACCTTGAACAGATGATTCATCTTGATAAGGGTGAATATCGGCAAAGCCTGGGAGGCGAGCCATTTTTTCGTTGAGTCGAGGATTATGCTTCATGGTGCAAGAACCAAGCGGGTAAAACCCTGCATCAATTGAATAATTTTGATTGGATAAACGAACGAAATGACGAATAACTTGCGGTTCATTAACTTCGGCTAAACCGATTTTTTCGCGGTTTTTGGCTTGACCAGTTTTGGATTTAAAATTTTTAACTTCAGGCAAATCAACGCCGCAAGCACCTTTTCGTGATTGCTTTATTAAAAGCTCGGTTTCGTGATTTAAACCAGTTTGCGCAGGAATAAAATTTTGCATATTTTTATGATTTTTGTTTTATTTTATATTTTTAATTCTAAATAGTTTTTATTTTGTTTCAATTAATTATTTAACTTTATCACTTTTCAACAAATCATAAAGAAATTCGGGAGCGAGATCAAGGCCGTTTTCCCAAGATAAAGTATCGAATTCGATTTTAAATTTTTTAAATTTATTTGGATCCTTTAATTCTTTAAAAATCTTGCGATGATCGTTAAAAAGCATATCTTTTAAATCAACCACACCCCTTTTTTTATTATTAAAAACTAGCTCAATTTGATAATCTCCAACTTGTTTTGCCTTAGAAATTTCTATCATTATTCGAGGGGTTTTATTTTGTTAAATTGACCAGTTTTGATAATTTTATTCCAATTATTTAATAATTCTTTTTTATGAATACTTGCCCATTCCATTACAAGAGCAAGAGCCTTTGGTGGCATTTTGCCTTCAATAATCGCCAAATTATCTATCGCAATTATTACTTTAAAATTTCCATATTTAGCATGAAAATGTGCAGGATTATGGTCGTTAAAATGCATATAAATTATTATTCCTAAAAAACGACTAATTTCTGGCATAGAATTATTTAAAAAATTAATAAATCTCAGTTTATTTTATGCGGTTTTTATTTTCTTTCAATTAATTTTTTATCGATTCTTCGCAAAAGAGTGTCTGGGCAGAAATCTTGACATTAATTAAATTTGCTAAAGCAAATTTAGCTTAATATCGAATTGCTTTGGACGAAATAAATTCACCCATCCGCGATAAATTTTAGTTTTTTATTTTTTAACTCAAAAAAATCGCGACGAGTTTACAAATTTTCTTTCAATTAATTTTTATCGACTCTTCGTAAAGAGTGTCGGGGCAGAAATCTTGACCATTTGGCCAAGTGATCGAGCCCATAAAAACTTTAACTTGATTGAAAATTTCAAAATTTTTTAACTCTTTGAAAATACCCTTATCAAGATAAGGATTAGTATCAAAAATTTTAACTTCATTATTGGCAAAAAAGAGTTTTAATTTATATTCTTTTAAGGGTTCTACTTTTGTAACTCTAGGGTTCATAGGATGTATTATTTTAATGGTTCAATTTTAAAAATTTGCTGACCCTCACTTGCAAGTTGCCAATCGGCGATTAAATCTTCACGATGAATTTCAATCCACGCCTCAACTAATTTGATTTTATTTTTTGGCAATTTTCCTTCAATTAAATTGCCATCATTTATTGAAAAAACAGCTTCATCATTTTGATATTTTACATGAATGTGAGGCAAATTATGTTTTTTATTATAATAAAAATACATCATAATAATAAGGCCGTAGAAGACTGAAATTACTGGCATTTTTGAGTTATTTATTTTATAGTAAAACTTAATCTATATCCTTTTTTTGATGGAAAAATTTCCTTCTCTAATTCTATCTCTAAATTATCAACTTTAATTGTAATTGGCTTAGATAGATTTATCGATTTAATGATATCAATGGGAAGTTCGTTTTTTGAAATTTTTTTGAATAAGATGGAGCAATAATTCTCAAAAGTTTTTAGTTCATTTTTTTCGTTTAATAAGTTATTCAAATTAAGGGTAAGATTAATTTTTTTCACATTGTCAATATTGCCATTAACATAAAAAGCTATGTTGTTCAAATCATGAATTTTATATGGACTTGCACAAAAGTATTCACCGCAACCAACGCATTCTTCAATATATTTCTTTGTAATGAAACCTTCATTTTGAAGAATTGAGCAAGCAATATTTGGGTTTAAATCGTTTGGAATTTTTGCAAATCCAAAACTTTGTGGAATTAAAGAAAATAATAAAAATAATAAAATTTTTCCCATAATCTACCCCAAAATCTCACCCAAATTTTTTGCTAAATTTTTAATATCTTCTTCGGTTGTTAATTCAGTAAAGGCGAGGATCATTTTGTTTCCTTCGCAATATCCGCCGATAATATTTTTCGCCAAAAGTTTTTGATTAATCTCGTGAGCATTTTTGGAAAACTCAATAGTAAATTCATTGAAAAAATTTTCATTTAAAACTTTTAAACCCTTGACCTTGCTAAGTTCGTCGAAGGCAAAGCAAGCTCTCTGGTGGTTAATTAAGGCGAGTTTTTTATAACCAATTTCACCCAAAAGTGAAGTGTGAATGGTGAAAGCGGTAGCACATAAACCTTGATTTGAACAAATATTTGAAGTGGCTTTTTCACGACGAATATGTTGCTCGCGGGCATTTAAGGTTAAAACATAACCATGTTTGCCATCGTTATCAATTGTGGCTCCGCAAATTCTTCCGGGCATTTGACGAACAAATTCTTTTTTACAGGCAAAATAGCCAAGCAACGGACCGCCGAAATTTAAACCAACGCCAAGCGAAGAGGCTTCGCCCACTACAATATCGGCTTGGCTTGGAGCTTCAAGCAAGCCCAGAGATAAAATTTCGTTGACTACTACAATCATCAAAGCTCCGACCTCATCGCATTTTTTTCGCACCACTTCGAGATTAGGAATATTGCCGTAAAAATCAGGATATTGAACCACAACGCCAGCACAATTTTCGTCGATTTTATCAACTAATTTTGCCGAATTTAAATCTAAAAATGTTTTGCAAACATCGAGATAATCGGGGTGAATATTGCCTTGAGTAGCAATATTTTTGCGAGAATTTTTAATGCGCAAACTCATCAAACAAGCCTCGGCTAAAGAAGTTGCGCCATCATACATTGAAGCATTGGCAACCTGCATGCCCGTAAGTAAGGCAATGATTGATTGAAATTGAAAAATCACCGCCAAAGTGCCTTGTGAAATTTCGGGCTGGTAAGGGGTGTAAGAAGTTAAAAATTCTGATCTTTGAATTAAATGATCAACTGCGGACGGAATATGATGTTTATAGCATCCAGCACCAAGGAAAAAAGAACCTTGCGAAGCTGGACGATTTTTTTTGGCCAAATCACTTAGGATTTTTTCAACCTCAATTTCACCTTGATGAAGAGGTAAATCTTTGATTGGGTTTTTGAGTAAAAATTGATTTTCAACGGCATCGTAAAGTTCATTAACGCTAGAGACACCAATTTCGGCAAGCATTGCTAAGCGGTCAGATTCAGTAAGAGCAAGATAACGCATTTGAATTTTTATTAATTGTTAAAATTGATTTAAAAAAAATCTTTAAATTAAACCCTAATTATGAATTTTTTTTTCTTAATTTCAAATATTTTTTTAGATAAAAATTTGGGAGGTTTTTATATTTGCAACATCAAATCGTTTTTTGATGAGTTTTTCTAAGGGTAAGGATTTGAGATTATTTTTTTATCTATCGACCACCAACATTTCCCCTACCATAACCACCAACATTTCCCCTACCATAACCACCACCATTTCCCCTACCATAACCACCACCATTTCCCCTACCATGACCACCACCATTTCCCCTACCATGACTAAGAGGACGAACACCACCATTTCTTCCGTCATTTCCAGTATTATTAGCTACAGGTCTCTCTTTTTTACTTAATTGATGTTCTAATTCAAGTTGATACCTTTCAAAATCAGATTCTTGTTTTTGTTTTAGGGTCATTTTTCCATAATTAGTTTCATCGGAATGGGTAGAATTATTTTGAGTGGTTTGTTTTTTGCCACCTGAGCCAAAAAAATATTTTACTGTTGAAAGTTCGCTGGTTAAACTAGAAATTCTGGTTTCAAGATTTTCTTTTGCAACTTGTATTTTAAATTCAGCATTCCCAAAACCCTTTCTAAAAGTGCTAGTAGATTCCGCTTTTTCAGCAATTTTTAGAGCGCCATAACCAAGAAAACAAAGGAAGGTTAATGCAAGTCGACCAGATAATTCGGTTGGAATTGCAACAGCTGCAGTACTTAACATTAAAACTCCCTTGCCACCGCTGTATAGATAACTTGAAGCCCTCCTAATTTTTGAAATATAAGATTGAGACAGGTCAGAGGATTTTTTATTTTTGTTGTTGACTTCATTAAAAAGTTTCGTTTCTGAAATCATAAACATTATCAATAAATGATTCTAATCTGTTAACACTAAAGCTATTAATGTCATCATCATTATAATCTAAATCGGGTTTTAAAATATTATGTTTTGCTAGTCTATCATCACTTATGCGTTTGTATAGTGTAGATGTAGGTGAGAAATTATAATTATCTCTTTCAATATTCGTTTGTTCTTGAGATTTGCTTTTATAATAAATCAAAGACTGTGCTACGGTTGATTTGTTATATTGGGGCACTCTCATCTCGGTATTTTCCATTCCAATTTTGCTTATAAAGCTATGTATCATATCCTAAATTTCTAAGTTTTTGTTTTGCATTTTTTGATACTTGATCAATACTTGATTTGGGCATTTATTTTAAAAAATCAAATTAAAGTCGATATTTATATTTTCGTATTGACAAATGTTAATTTTTCAACTGAAATTTTTTTTTCGTAAAGGGCTTTGCCTATAATGGCTCCGTTTACCCCAAATTGCTTCAAATTATATAATCGCAAAATATCGTGATCATTGGCAATTCCGCCTGAAGCAATAACGGGAAGTGAGATATTTTGTGCTAAATTTTTGGTACCTTCGTAATCAAAACCAGATAGAGTTCCATCTCTCGAAATATCGGTGTAAATAACTCCACAAGCTCCGCAATCTTGCAATTTTTTGCCGAGTTCAATGGCAGAAATTTTAGAATCTTCGACCCAACCTTGTGTTGAAACAAAGCCATTTTTGGCATCGATAGCAATCATGATCTTGCCTTGAAATTTTTTGCAGGCTTCACGAGTAATTTCTGGATTATTTAGGGCTAAAGTTCCTAAAATAACACGATTTACACCAATTTCTAAAATTTTTTCAATATCAGCAATTGAACGAATTCCGCCTCCAAGTTGAACTGGAATTTTTATAGCCTGCAAAACTTCGCTAATTGCTGAAAAATTTGCGGTTTTGCCAGCAATGGCTCCATCTAAATCAACTAAATGCAAAAATTTAAAACCTAAATTTTCAAATTCTAATGCTTGACTTGAAGGATTGTTATTGAATATAGTAGATTGGTTCATATCGCCTTGATAAAGTCGGACACATTTGCCGTCTTTTAAATCAATGGCGGGATAAAAAATCATAATTTTGATAATATGTTAATGAAAATTTTGCTAAAAATTTGGCCGGCCCTAATGCCAATAATTATTTATATTGTTTATCAATTATTTATAAAAAAATTGTTAAACAAGATTTATAAGACTAAAAATAAATTTAATCAATCAAATTCTGCAAAAATTATTGATGCTGAAATTGAAGAAGTTGTCGGTGAGGCTAGTACAAAAGTTGATAATTCATCAAATATTTTTTCTTTTCACAATAAAAATTTTGTTATAATTTTGTATTTATCTTTAATTTTGGCGATTTTGGCGGTTTTATCATTTGCTTTTTAAAGTTAAAGTGTTTTTAATTTTTTTAATGTATAAAAACTTTCTTTAGAATTTTGTAAGGATTGTAAAATTTTTGGAAAGTGGAAATTTATTTTTTTATCAACCTGCCACGGCATATTGAAAATAAACATTCCGCAAGAGTGCATTTTTTTGTTGCTATCGTTAAATTTTCCGATATTAAAAATTAAATGATGAATATTTTCGAATTTTAAATTTTGAATTTTTTGATAAAAATTTTGTAAAAATTGTTCTTCGCCAATAATTATAGGATGCCACAATAAAAAAATACCATTGGCACATCTTTTAAAGCCTTCTTGCAACGAATTTATTGCCAAATCATAATCGACAGAAATTTTATCTTGGTTTTTTTCATAAGCTGGATCAATTAAAATTAGGGTTCGAGTTTGAATGGCAGGAAGTCTTGATTTTGTAAGGGCAAAACCATTTTCTTTTAGACATAGAATTTTTTTATTTCCTGCAAAATTTCGATGTAATTCTTGATAAATTTGGCTTTGACTTTCGGCAAAAATTGCCTTATCATCTTTTCTTAAAAAATTTTTTATAATTAAAGGAGAACCTGCATAAAACTCGAGTTTGTTGGCGATTTCATGAATTTTGCATATATTTATTCTTGCTAAGATTTCTAAATATTTGCTGGGTAAAATTTGTTGATAATCGACTCGAGATAAAATTTTTTGCAAGCCTTCATTAAATTCATTGGTCTTTTGAATTCTTTGGTCTTGGATATTGAATTTGCCTGAGCTTGAATGAGTGTCAATTACCAAGAAATTACTAGGCTTCTCGTGGAGTTTTTCAAGGCAGAAAATTAAAATACAATGCTTGATAATGTCAGCAAAATTTCCAAAATGATATTGATGTTGGTAATTCATTTAGTCATCAAAATCATCATCATCTTCTTCTCTATATTCGCCTTCAGCGATAACATTGCAATTGCCATTGGCAATATAGGCATCAAGGCCAACCGAAGCAATCTCTTTAAAGCGACTATCACCCAAAACTCGAATTAAGGTACCAACTGGTCCAGAAGTTTGAATGTTAAAATAAACTCCAGTTTGCTCAAATTCAGCTTTGAATCTTTCGCAAAATTTATCATTTTCACATCTTTTAATGATTTTATTTTTTTTATCTAAAATCAAAAAGGCTTTGATTTCGCGTTTTTTACATTCATGTTTGGTGCAAATAAAGCCACTTTTTGGTTCGCATTTTAGTTTTTGCCAAGCCTTTGCTTTGTTAAAATAATTTTCGGCATCGCTAAATAATTTTTTGAAATCAATTTGTTGGATTGGTTCACGATTATCATTTTCTTGGGTTTTTTTAACATTTAAATCGGTGTTTTTGACTTTGTCTTTTAAATCGATTTCTTTAGCAAAAGAATTATTGCTAAAGAAAACGAAAATTGAAAATAATGTAATATATTTTTTCATAAATATTGCTGTTAATTTTATATTTTATTGTATTTTACAATTTAATTACAAAAAGTTAAAAACCGATGGCAACCCCTTGTCTTCTAGGGTCTGCACCACCATAAATTTTGTTATTTTCAATTTTTATGGCTTGAATTGCACTGGTAATATCTATGATTTTTACAAAATGTCCTAAATTTTGCAAAGGTTTTTTTAAATTAATTATTTCCGAGTTTTTTTCTAATTCCAAATTGCCGTTTAGAGCAATAAAATTTGGCATAGAAATTGCTTGTTGAATATCAATTTTATAGTCAAGGCAGGCTATTAAAACCTTGAGAACATGCTGAATTATACGTGGTCCATTTGGCGAACCTAAAACCAAAATTAACTTATTATTTTCGTCAAAGACCAAAGTTGGTGACATTGAGCTAAGCGGCTGTTTATTTGGTTCAATGCGATTGGCAACAAGTTTATTATTGATTTTTGGAGTAAAAGCAAAATCGGTCATTTGGTTGTTCAGCATGAAACCGTCGACCATTAGTGTTGAGCCAAATTGGAGCTCAATTGAGCTGGTCATCGCCACGGCATTGCCGAATTTGTCGAGAATGGAGATGTGAGTTGTAGAAGGCTTTTCAAAATTTGCTTGATAAATTTCTTTGTGAATTAAATTATGAATTTCTCCATTTTTAACATTATTATTTGCTTTATCAAGATTGATTTGATTGGCTCTTTGTTGTAAATAATTTTTATCAAGAAGTTTTTTTAATTTTATATTTTTGTTGTCGCCTAGATAAAAATTGCGATCAGCATAGGCTAATTTAGTGGCTTCTGCGACTAAATGAATATATTGTGAAGAATTAATTTGATATTTTGTTAAATCAAAATTTTCAAGAATTCCAAGTATTTGTAATATGGTAATTCCGCCCGAACTAGGCAATGGCATCGAGCAAATTTTATATTTTTGGCGATATTTTTTACATAACAAATTACCAGTTTTTGAACGGTAATTTTTTAGGTCATTTTTGGTTAGTAGCCCCTTAATTTGCCCTGAATTTTGAAGTTTATCTTCGATATTTTCGGCAATTTCTCCTTGATAAAAAATTCCTATTCCTTGATTTGCAATTTTTTCAAAAGTTTCGGCTAATTTAAAATTATAAATTACCGTGCCAACTGGTTTTGGCTTATTATTTTTATCATAATAAATTTTTAAATCCTCCGCCTTAGGTAAATGTTTGATATTTTTAAGATTTGCATAAATTTTTGGTGATATTTTAAAGCCTTCCTTGGCAATTTTTATGGCGGGCTGAAATAAATCTCGCCACTTAATTTTACCATATTTTTGATGGGCTTTTTTTAGGGCATATAAGGCGCCTGGAGTGGCTACAGAAAGTGGGGTGGTGACTACATCATAGAAATTTTTAGCTTTGCCATTTTCATCTAAAAACATTTCAGGAAAACTCTTGGCAGGAGAGGTTTCGCGACCATTAAAATAAATGGTTTTTTTGGTTTTGTTGTCGTAATAAACTAAAAATAAACCACCACCAATTCCTGATGAATGCGGTTCAATTACATTTAATACCATTTGCACCGCAATAGCGCTGTCAATGGCGTTTCCGCCTTTTTTTAAAATTTCAGCACCAACTTCGGAAGCAACTTTTTCAGAAGTTGCAATCATGTAATTTTTGCCAATGACAGATTTATAGTCAGCAAAGCCAGAATAAGCATCACCAACCCACTCATCATTATTATGATTTTTTACACTAATACAAGATGTAAGGAAAAAAAGTGTAATTAATTTGAAAAAATTATATTTCATCTACTCCAAATAATTCTGATGATAAAATCCAGCCTTTTTTGTCGTTTATTTTGGCTTGACACCAAGAGCCTTCGCATTTTAAATATTCGGCAATAATATAATTTTCAAGGTGATAAATTTTGCGAGAATTGGCATCTCTTTTGGCATAAAATTCAGTAATTTTATTTTTGCTTCTGGTGAGTAAATATCTTTTTTTGGTAATTAAATTTTGTGCAACCCATCCTTTAGAACCTTCATAATCCTCAATCTCGCACCAATTATCATATTCGCTAATTACTTTTATTGGTAAATTTTTAATTTTAAAAGAGTGTTTAACTGGATAGTTTGAGCCTGGTCCAGATCTAACATTGGTTTCGTTTGACCGTAGTGAGGCAAAGTAATTTACTTCTTGGATTTGTTGGGTAGCATAGCTGGAGGAGAAAATGTTAAAAAACAAAATAATGGTAAAAATAATTTTCATAATTATTTAGGTTTTTTTTGTTGACGAAATTTGTTAGCACCATTGGCGATGTTTCTTTGATCGGCTCTACTTAATGATAAATCATTTTCCATAATGTTCTTGGTAATTACTGAGCCTGCACCAATTATGGCATTTGACTCAATTATTATAGGAGCTACTAAAGCTGTGTTTGAGCCGATAAAAACATTATCGCCAATAATAGTTTGATATTTATTAAAGCCATCGTAATTGCAGGTAATAGTTCCGGCCCCGATATTACAATCTGAACCAATGATACTATCGCCAACATAGCTTAAGTGATTGATTTTACTGCCCTCGCCGATTTCAGATTTTTTTATTTCGACAAAATTTCCAATATGAACATTTTCTTTAATAGTAGTTCCTGGACGAATTCTTGCGAAAGGTCCAATCACTGCCTGCGATTTTATATTTGCATCTTCAATGTGGCAAAATGATTTAATTTCAACCCCGCTTTCGATTTTTACCTTTAATCCAAATACTACGTTTGGGTGAATCGTTACATCGTTGGCAATGATGGTGTCATAATTAAAGTAAACCGATTTTGGTGAAATTAAAGTGACCCCGTTTTCCATCATTTTTTGGCGAATTTGTTTTTGTTTTATTTTTTCTAAATTCGCTAACTCAACTCTGGAATTAACTCCTAAAACTTCGTTTTTGTGAGTTTTGATATGAGTACATTTGAGGCCTTGAGAATTGGCTATGGCGACTATATCGGTTAGATAATATTCGCCCGCTACATTTTGATTATTGATTTGTGATAGTAAGTGAGGTAAAATTTCGCCATCGACTCCAATAACTCCGGAATTACATAAGGCTATTTTGCGCTCAGTTTCGTTGGCATCTTTAAATTCAACGATTTTATCAAGATTTCCTTCGTCGCTTATAACTAATCTGCCATAATTATTTGGCTCTTCATCATCAAAACCCAAAATACATACTGAATTATTATCGAGTTTTTCTAACATTTTATTTAAGGTTGGAGCTGAAATTAGAGGAGTGTCACCATATAAAATTAAAACTTTTTTTTGTAATTTTAATTTTGGATTAAAATTTTTTACTGCAACATTTACAGCATGACCAGTTCCTTTGCGTTCTAACTGCAAAATAAAATCCAAATTAATATCAAGATGTTGATTTTTTATGAAATGGGTAAATGGCTCAATTTCCTGGGAAATAACGATAGAAATATTAGCTGGATGAAGCTTTTTAGCTTCGTCTATCACCATATTTAACATTTCGCGTCCAGCAATTTTGTGTAAAACTTTGGGCAAGTTTGATTGCATTCTAGTTCCTTTGCCAGCTGATAAAATGATGATGGAAATCTCTTTCATTTATAAAATAAATTATATTGACAATATTTAGAATAATTTATACTTTAACCCACTTTATTTTTGAAGTAAATTAATAATTTTTAAATTAAACAATTTTATAAATGCATAATCTTAAAAATTCCAACATCTCATATTTTTTTCTTGCACCAATTATTAGTTGTTTAATTTTATTATTTTATTTTCAAATTAATCCATTCTCTGACCTTTCTAAATATTATTTTCAGGGCGATGGAATGTTTGTTTTCTTTTGGATTAAAAATATTGCTTCAAGTAATTCGTTTTATTGTCCAAAAAATTTGGCATATCCAATTCTTGATACTAATTGTTTTCGTGATTTTGTGCTCGATCACAACTATTTGCAGGTTATGATGTATCATATTATCGCATTTTTTACTAAAAACTATATTTTAATTCAACTGATTTATACTTATGTGACTTTAATTATCGTTGCTTTGATCACTAATTTAGTTTTGTTAAAATTTTATATCACTAGATTCTTAAGTTTTTTTATTTCAACTTTTTTTACCGTTGCTCTAGCAAGAATTGTTTTTATACATAATTTTACTATGGGGTTTTATTTTAGTTTACCATTAGCATTTTTAGCCTTGTATTGGTTTTATGAAAATAAAATCAGTTTTATAAAATTTAATAATAATAAAAAACTAACCTTATCTCCTAATAAGTATTTTCTTCTATTGTTGTTTTTTGGTGTTTCTTCAATTATTAGCTCTGCCTATTATGCATATATGTTTTTGGTGATATTGAGCTTTGGTTTGATATTGAATTATTGTAGATATGGCAAAATTAATCTAATTTTTTTTAATATTATAGTAATTCTATTCATATTTGTTTTAATTGTTTTTTTTATTTGCATTGAAAATTTTATTTTTAACTATGAATTTGGTTTTAATAATATCATTGGAAGAGATTACAAAGCTACTTTTGCTTATGACATTAGCATATCCTCTTTGCTTTTGCCGGTAGAAAATCATTTTTTTGAATTTTTAAGAAAATATAATAATTTTTATCAAGATATGATAATGATAAAAACACCGGAGGGCATAAATCATCAAATCGGTTTTTTTTCATTTATTGGTTATTGCTTGATTTTATTATTTAAAATGCGAATTTTGCTAGCAAAAAATTTTAACAGTAATGATTCAAATTTTAAATTTCTTGGAGCAAATTTTACTAAGAATAGGGTTGATTTTTTAAAATTTTTTGGTCTGGTTGCAATTTTAACATTCTTATATTTTAGTTCTGGTGGTATTTACCGATTAACTCACCTGATATATAGTCAATTTCGAGCAGTTTGTCGTTTTAATATAATTTTTACTTTGCTTGGCTTAATCTTTTGGGGAATATATTTTGATCAATTAATTGAGCAACAAAAACACCAAAAAAATCGATTAATTTTAAAAATATTAGTAAGTTTTATTTTTGTTATTGCCTACCTTGATGCAGTTGGAAAGCCAGATAAAGCAACTAAGGTAATTTATGCAATAATAGATGATTCACTGCATAAAAAGCCTAATACCACAAAAAAATATTTAGAAATCAATAAATTGCTTTATGAAAATGACAAAAAATTTGTAGAAGAAATTGAAAAATTCTTGCCTAAACAATCAAAAATTTTTGTATATCCAGTTTTTGGTTTTCCAGAATTTGTTAACGATAAATATCGATCAATTGCTGGCTATTTACATTCAAATGATTTGATTTTTTCTTATCCAATGCCAAAAAATCGAAAATCACATTTATGGCAAACTGAAGTTGCAGAGCTAGAATTTAATGAATTTATCGCAGAAATAAAAAAAACTGGCTTTAATGGAGTTTGGATAGAAAAATATTATAAACAAGATCAAAAAGAAATTCTCGATAAGATAAATATAATGGAAAAAAATTTAAAAAAATTTGGCAAAAAAACTATAATTTCAGATGACAAAAAATTAGTTTTTTACGAAATATAAGGAAATTATTATTTGACCAAAGCAAAGAAATAAATCAAAATTTGAAATTTTTAATTTGTATAGTCCAGAAATTACTATAAGTATTGGTTTTTTTTGTGTTAGTAGCCCCCTTAAAATTATAAAAAATCAAGGGGGTTTTAATTTGGATTCTAGTTTTTGTTTTTGTCAACCAATTTATTTTTAGCAATCCAAGGCATCATTGCCCGAAGCTTTTCACCGGTTGCTTCGATTTGATGGGATTTACCTTTCGCTCTAAGGGCATCAAAATTTTTCTTGCCAGTTTTATTTTCTTGCATAAATTCTTCAACAAATTTTCCTGATTGAATTTCATGTAAGATTTTTTTCATTTCAGCTTTGGTTTGTGAGTTGACAACTCTTGGACCTCTGGTTAAATCACCATATTCTGCGGTATTTGAGATGGAATAGCGCATATTGGCAATGCCACCTTCATAAAGTAAATCGACAATCAATTTCATTTCGTGAAGACATTCAAAATATGCCATTTCTGGAGCATAACCAGCTTCAGTTAAAGTTTCAAAGCCAGCTTGAATTAAAGCGGTGACACCTCCACATAAAACTGCTTGTTCTCCAAATAAATCGGTTTCGCATTCTTCTTTGAAAGTTGTTTCGATAACTCCTGAACGTCCACCGCCAACTGCTGAAGCATAGGATAGGGCGGTAGCATGAGCATTGCCAGATTTATCTTGAGCAATGGCAACTAAACATGGCACACCCCCACCCTTGACATATTCACCACGAACTGTGTGCCCTGGACCCTTTGGAGCAATCATAAATACATCTAAATCGGTTCTTGGTTTAATTAATCCAAAATGAATATTGAGACCGTGAGCAAAAGCTAGAGATGCTCCAGATTTCATATAATCGTGAAGATCGTTTTGGTAAATCTCCGCTTGCAATTCATCTGGAGTTAATATCATGATCAAGTCCGCCCATTTTCCGGCTTCCTTATTAGTTATAACATCAAAATTAGCATTTTTTGCCTTGGCAATTGATGGAGAATTTTCACGAAGTGCAATCTTAACTTCTTTGACTCCGCTATCGCGTAGGTTTTGGGCATGGGCATGAGCTTGAGAGCCATAACCAACGATTGCAATTTTTTTATTTTGAATTATGCTAAGATCAGCATCTTTATCGTAAAATACTTTCATGATTAATTAAAATTATTATTTGAAGTTAAGTTAATTTAACTATTTTATAAATTAATTTTGTCAATTTCAACAGCCTTTTTATAAATTTTTTTAAAATAATTTGCATTTTATTTCTAAAAATAATAAATTTATAGATATGAGAAAATCAAAGTAATTAAATCATTAATTAACTCCTTTTTTACAGCATTATTTTTTGCAAGTTTAAAAGAGCAACTTGATGAAAATTCCAACAATTTAAATTTAAATACTATGTCAAAACAAACATTTCAGCGTAATAAACCGCATGTTAATATCGGA
>CAZDGN010000014.1:0-46687 GCA_964505265.1 uncultured Rickettsia sp. | reverse complement strand
AGGACGTCACCCTTTCACGGTGAAAATACGAGTTCGAATCTCGTTGGGGTCACCATTTACACCCATTTATTCATGAAAAAACTCTTTATTACCCTTATTTTTACCTTAATTTACTCACCTGGTTTTGCTCAAGTCAAGTCAATAGAAAAATCTTCCGAAGGTATCGTTGTTAAAATCGTTAATCACGAATTTAAGCCCAATATTATCGAAGTCCCAGCCAATTTAAACTTTAAACTTATCATCGAAAATACTGACTCAACCATTGAAGAATTTGAAAGCGATGATCTAAAAAAAGAAAAATTAATTCAAGCAGGTAAATCCATAATAATTCCAATTAAAGGTCTTAATGCTGGCGAATATAAATTTTATGGCGATTTTCATCAAAAAACTGCACAAGGCAAAATAGTTGTAAAGTAAATTTAGCAAAATTTAAGTGATGTTTCAAAATTCAAGTTCATTGCCAAGTAAATTTATGCAGCAAGCTTTATTTCAAGCTAAAATTGCATTTGAAAAAAGCGAGGTTCCCGTTGGTTGTGTTATCACTTATAACAACGAAATCATTGCCGAATCTCATAATTTATGCAAAGCCAATCTTGACCAAACTGCTCATGCCGAAATTATTGCTATTAAATCAGCATGTGGTTTTTTAAAAAGTTCAACCCTAGAAAAATGTGATATTTACATAACTCTGGAGCCTTGCCCAATGTGTCTCATGGCCATAAGCTATGCACGAATAAAAAGAATTTATTACGGAGCAAATGATGAAAAATTTGGTGCAGTTGAGAGTAATCCGTTATTTAGTTTTAAAAACTTAGCAATTTTTAAAGCCGAAATTTATTCTGGAATCAATGCCGAAGAGTCAAAATTACTTCTTCAACAATTTTTTAAAAATAAAAGGTGATTATTTTAATAAATTTATACAAAAAAAAACTTTACTTTTTTGGTAAATTTATAAAGAATTAATAAAAAAATTTAATTTTATGAATTCAAATATAGAAGTACTTAAAAATTTACTATTAGTTCCAGATTTGGCTGATAAAAAATGGGTATCAGAACAATATGATTCTCAAGTTATGAATGATACTATTGCAATTAATGGAGATGCCTCAATTGTCCGAGTTAGAGGCACTAAAAAAGCCTTAGCAATGTCGGTGGATTGCACCCCGAGATATGTTGAAGCCGATAGCTTTGAAGGGGCAATTCAAGCAGTGTGCGAAACTTACCGAAACATTTCCGCAGTTGGTGCTAAACCATTGGCTATTACCAATTGCTTAAATTTTGGCAATCCTCAAAAGCCTGAAATTATGGGACAAATTGTTCGCTCAATTCAAGGCATAACCGAAGCTTGTAAATATTTAGATTATCCAGTTGTTTCTGGCAATGTTTCTCTGTATAACGAAACCGATGGCAAAGCAATTCAACCAACTCCCGCAATTGGCGGAGTCGGACTTCTCAGTGATTACCAAAAAAGATGTGATATAAAATTTAAAAATGTTGATGACAAAATTTTTGTTATTGCCAACACTTTTGGCGACATTTCTTGCTCAATTTATCAGAGGGATATTTTAAAAATTCAGAATCAAAAAAATCCACCAAAAGTTAGTTTAGAACACGAAAAAAAACATTCCGAAATTATTCGCGAGCTAATTCAAAAAGAAATTTTAAGTTCATGTCATGATATATCTGATGGCGGATTACTTGTTGCTTGCTACGAAATGTCAACATTAAGTCTTGGTTGCAATATTAATATTGAAGACATCAAAAAAAATTATCCAAATTGCTTGGATGCTGAAATTTTATTTGGCGAAGACCAATCTAGATATATAGTTTCTGTAAAAAACTCTAATCTAAAAGATTTTGTGAAAATCCTTGAAAAAAACCAAATTAAATTTTACCAAATCGGCGAAGTTATTCGAGAAAATTTGACAATTAATAACGAAACCATTTCAATTTCTGAACTACAAAAAATTTCACAATCAGTTTTTGAAAAAAAATTTTCGTAAATTTAAAGAATTAATTTTATATTAAATGAATTTTAAATCCTTTCGATACGCATCACTTGCCATGAATATCCTCGAAAGGCTTCTTGGCTCCAGATTTACTGTATCTGGCATTGAAAAAATTCCAAGCAAACCCGTGCTATTTGTTGCCAACCACTTCACACGAAGCGAAACATTTTTTGTTCCATATGTTATCAATAAGATTACTTCAAGACACATTAGATGCTTAGCGGATTCTAAAATTTTCGTTGGTGCATTTGGAAAATTTTTACGCTCGGTTGGAACCGTTTCAACTAAAGATCCTAATCGAGACAACATAATTCTTAGTGATTTAATCTCTGGTCAATATGACTGGATGATTTATCCCGAAGGAAGTATGGTGAAGAGTAAAGAAATTTCTTTTGACGGTCTATTTAATAGCTCTACCCCTTATCGAATTGGACCAATTCGAACTGGAGCTTCAGTTTTGGCTTTAAAGTCGGAACTATTTCGACAAGATTTAATAAATGCTTATCTAGCTAATAATCAAAGCATCATAAATGAATACAAATTGAATTATGGCTTTGATTTTGATATAACAAAAATCCAAAATATAAATACCAATATTGTTCCTGTTAATATCACCTATTATCCTATTCGCCCGGGAGAAAATAATATTAAAAATATTGCTTCACGACTAATTAAAAACCTACCGAGTCAAATTTCCGAAGAGCTAGAAATTGAGGGCAATATTCTAATGAACTCAATCATCGACATTAATTTTGGTGAACCAATCAATATTTTAAATTATATCAACCCAACAAAATCAATTATTTCCAAAATTCCAATTATAAAATATGAAACCAAAAATAATTTTGTGATAAAATATTATCGCTCAAAACTAACAAATGATTTTATGGCAAAAGTTTATTTGAACATTCAAATTAATTTTGATCATATTTTTATTGCCAGCCTTATCAATTTTAATGAAAATAAAATTCAAATTGATCATTTAAAAAGAATTATTTATTACAGCGCAATTTTATTAGATAAATCAAAGAAATACAGGCTTCACAATCTTCTTTTAGAGGAAAATATCTTTAATATTTTTAACGATGAAAAATTTACCCAGTTTGACGATGTTTTTGAATTGGCTTTAAAACAAAATATTATCGGCAAAATCTCGGAAAATGAAGTACAAATTTACAAAACTCACCTCAACAAAAAAATAGATTTTCATCAAATTAGAATTGAAAATACATTATTGGTAATATTTCGAGAATTTGACATTCTAGATTCCGCAAATAGTATTGTTAAAAGAGTATGTAAAACTCAAGATAACGAATTAAGAAATTTAGTTTTTGAAAATATTTGCAAAATTGATGCAAAAAATTACGAAAATGATTTTAATCAATATTTTGATGAAAATTTTTCTAAAAATAAATCGATTGGGGCTCCTTATTACAATGTTTCGCACCCTTCAAACTTTGCAGTAATTTTAGTTCACGGCTATAAATCAGCTCCAGCCGAAATGCAAGATTTAGCAAATTTTTTGAATAACAATCAAATTTCCATTTACAATGTTCGCCTTAAAGGACATGGCACATCACCGATTAATTTGCAAGATTGCGAATGGATGGATTGGTATCAATCATTACAGCGCGGATATTGTGCTTTAAGCAATAAATTTGAAAATTTGATTATAGTTGGATTTTCTACCGGCGGTCTTTTATCACTTCTAAGCGCTTCACAAAAAAATGTCAAAAAATCAAAATTAAAGGCGGTTGTCTCGATTAATTCTGCTATAAAACTACTTGATATTAAAGCCAAAATGGTGCCAGGTATTAATTTATGGAACGAACTCTTGCACAAGTTTAATATTGAAGTAGGTAAATTTCAATATGTCGATGATAAGCCAGAAAATCCCCATATTAATTATTCCAGAAATTATTTAAAGGGAGTTTATGAATTAGAAAAACTTATGAATATTTGTAAGGATAATCTTTATAAAATTATTCAACCAACCCTTATAATTCAAGCAAAGCAAGACCCTGTTGTTAATCCAACCAGCGGAAAAATAATTTACGATGCAATTAGTTCAAACAATAAAAAACTTACATTAATGGATTTTAATAATCATGTAATTGTAAATTGCGAAAATAAATCATTGGTTTTTGAGGAAATTATAGATTTCTTAAAAAAAATTATGTTAAAATAAAAATATTAAAAAATATTACGATAAATTCATTTATTCATGAAATCAAGACCACCAAAACAAATAGTTCAAGAAATTGAAAATGAAGATGAAGATAATGATAGTCCAGTCGAGATAAAAGATTCTGGTGCCAATAACATTTCCTCGGCAAAAAAAAGCACCTTTATAATTTTGACCTCTTCCATAATTTTAATTGGCATAACCTATTATATTTTTTTAAGCGATATAAAATCGGAGAAACCAGTAATGGTAGTTCCTGACATTGCTCCAAAGGTCGAAGAGCTTGAATCCCAACCGGGCGCTCCAATCGCTCCACCAATCGAAGAAAATTCTATTTTTGATTTAGCAGAGGTTGATAAAAAAGAAAAAATTGAAAATCTAGAATTAATGGAAAAACAAATAAAGCCTGAAATTCCTGACATTCCAGAGCTTCCCGCAGAAATTAAAATTGATGAGGCAATTAATTCAAAGGAAGTAAATAAAGAAGTTCCAACCACCCCCCCAAACAACTCAATTGTTGCCGAGGCGCCAACCGATTTAACCCAAGTAGAATTAGCAAAAAAACAAGAACAAGATTTAGTTATTTCCAAATCAAGCGAAGAAATAAGAATTTTAGATAATAAAATTAAAGAACTAGAATTAAAACTTCAGGAGCAAAATGAAAAGTCTGAAAAAGAAAAAGCTGAACTTGCTGATAATTATCAAAAGAAAGAACAAGAACTCATAGCTAAACAAGAATTAGATAAAAAAACCAGAGAAATCGAGATTAAAAAAACCGAAGAAGATAATGAGGCATTATTTGGTCCAAGATATTCACCTATTTTAGTTTTTTCAGAAAGAACAGGTGGATCACCAGCTAATAGCATAGGACAAGATAAAAATATTATTTCAATTGGCGAAACTTTGGGTCAAAAAATCAAAAAAACTCAAAGCAAAGTTGAAATTGAAATGATTGAAGATAGAACTAGAACCATTGCGCAAGGTAAAATGATTAATGCCATTTTGGAAACCGCAATTAACACTGAATTTCCAGGTGATGTTCGTGGCATTATTACCAGAGATGTTTATGGCGAGGCAGGCAAAGAAATTTTAATTCCAAAAGGCTCAAGAATTTATGGCTCCTATTCTTCAGAAGTCAGAAGAGGACAAGGTAGAGTTAATATCTCTTGGTCGAGATTACTTCGACCAGATGGCATCTCGATTAATATCGCACTTACTGCATCAGACCAATTTGGGAGAGCTGGAATTCCGGGGGATTTAGATACTAAATTTTCTTCATTAATTGCCAATTCATTGCTAAGTAGTGTTTTAGCAGTAGCTGGAACAGCAACAGCTCAAGCCATTTTAGGTGGCAATACTCAAACCTCAACCACCGTTAATGCTAATCAAGGAACCACAACCACCATTGGCAATGCAGCAAATCAAGCTCTATATGATGTGTCAAAAATTTTCCTTGATACAATTGGTAATGTTGTAAAAAATACTATAGACACCACTCCCGTTATCAGAATTCCTCAAGGCACTAGAATGGTAGTGATGGTAAATTCTGATATCACAATTCCAAAATTACGCTACTAATGTCCAATAAAAAAACCGCTTATTCTTGTCAAAATTGTGGAGCCATTCATTTTAAATGGTCTGGAAAATGTAATGATTGCGGCTCTTGGAACAGCTTGGTCGAAGAGTTCGCTGAGGGTGGGGCTTCACATTTTTCTCGCCTCGAAGACGATAAAACTTCCAAAAAATCCACCAATAATTCAAGAAAAGTAAATTTGGTAAGTATGAATGGCGAAGCGATGGAATTCCCTCGAATTACCACTGGCATTAATGAACTTGATAGAGTTTTAGGGGGCGGCTTAGTTCAAGGCTCGGTAATATTGATTGGAGGCGATCCTGGAATTGGTAAATCAACTTTACTTTTGCAAACCGCTCATAGCCTAGCTAAACAAAAAAATTCTATAATTTATATTTCAGGTGAAGAATCGGTTGACCAAGTTCGGCTTCGTGCCAAACGCCTTGAATGCGACGAGGCATCAATTAAACTGGCTTCAACCACTAATGTTGCTGAAATTATCAATACCGTCAAAGACGAGGCCAAGCCAACTATTGTCGTTATCGATTCCATTCAAACTATGTATCTTGAAGAGCTGTCTTCGGCTCCTGGAACCGTGTCGCAAGTTAGAGCTTCGGCTGGAGAATTAACAATTTTTGCCAAAAAAAATAATATAACTTTGTTGATTGTAAGCCATGTAACCAAAGATGGACAAATCGCTGGTCCAAAAGTTTTAGAGCATATGGTCGATACCGTTTTATATTTTGAGGGCGAAAAGGATTTACATTTTAGAATTTTGCGCGCCATAAAAAACCGTTTTGGTCCCGCCAATGAAATTGGGGTATTTGAAATGAATGAAATCGGCTTGTCCGAAGTTTCTAATCCAAGTGAATTGTTTTTAGCCTCTTACGATAACAAAACCTCAGGAACTGCGGTTTTCGCTGGAATTGAGGGTTCTCGTCCGATTTTAGCCGAAGTTCAAGCCTTAGTTGCTCCATCCTTTATTCCAACTCCAAGGCGAGCAGTGGTAGGCTGGGATTTAAACCGATTAGCCATGATTATTGCGGTTTTGAATAATCGCTTTGGTTTAAATTTATTTGACAAGGAAGTTTATTTAAATGTAGTTGGTGGCTTAAAAATCATCGAAACCTCCGCCGATTTGGCGGTGGCCTGTGCCTTGATTTCCTCGGCTCGCGATATTGCCCTTCCCTCATCAACAATTGCTGTTGGCGAAATTGGTTTGAGTGGCGAAATTCGAATGGTAAGCAATCTAGAAACTAGACTTAAAGAAGCACAAAAACTTGGTTTTAAAAATTGTTTAATTCCAAAAGCTAATGAAAAAAATAAGAATTTTGATAATTTAAAAAAGTCCCTCACCGACATGAATATAAGCACAATTTCTCACATCCGAGACCTCGCCAAATTCCTAAAAAAATAATTATGGAAAATCAACCGCAAACAAATACATATGATCACCAAGACTTATCAGGAATGTTTTCTAATTCACCTCATCTTTTTTTAGAAAAAATCAAAGAACTAAGAAAAGATAGAGCTAATCCAGTTAAAATAAAAATTGCTCTTAATTATGAAACTAATGTAAATTTAAGCTTATTATCGGAATCAGAAATTGATGATTTAATTATTGAAAATAATCATTTCAATAGATTAGAATTTAAAGATATTAAATTTAATAAATTTACTTTTATTGATAATTTAAACAGGACTAGTGGGGATTTCTCTTTTTCAGATTGCACATTTAATCAGAAAATTATTTTTAAATTTAAGGGAAGAGCATCTATTGCAATCCAAAATTCAAACCCAGATAATATCAAAAATATTTCAATTAATTTAGCAAATGAACCTTCTAAAGAAACGCGTTTGTCTCTCAAAAATTACAATCTGGTTAATTCAAATTTTAAGAGTCCCATTTTATTAAATGCCAGTAATTCGAATCAGCAACCAGCTCATATTAAAAATTCATCTTTTGAATATGCTTTAAAAATAAATAATACTGGAGATTATGTTTTTTCAAATGATGATAATTTGAGAGAAGCAAATATCCTAAATAGCATAACATTTTCAAATCCATACAATGCTAAATTCACTAATTTTAAAAAAATTGGTGATATTATTTGCCAATCGAATGATAATAAACTAACAATAACACTAAATTCCTGTTGCGAAATCGGAAATATTTTAACAAATCAACTCACAGCTCTCGAAATTAATGAAGATTCAAAAAATCTAAATCTTACAAAAATTAAAAAGATTGAAATTGCTGAAGGTCTAGATTTTTTATATTTAAAAAATTGTCAAATCGAAGAATTTCAATTTTTTGGTAAATTAAAAAATGGTTTTATTCTTGATGATGTTAGTTTTGTTAAAACCCCGAAAATTGGCAATGTGGAATTTTTAAATTGTAATGTTGAAATTCGCAAAGCAAAATTTGTTGATGCAAACTCCCCCCTTGCAACCGCAGGTTTTAGGGCTTTGAACTTAGCTTGTCATAAGGCTAATTATGAAATGGGGGTGATTTTTTTTCACGGATTAGAACTTGAAACTAGATATAATTCCCATCTTAAAAATATAAAATTTTTTAACCTTATTCACTGCGATTATCCGGAAAAAATTTTATCTTTCTTAAATAAAATTTTTACCAATTATGGTAGAAATTTATCATTGCCAATTATATACAATATTGTGATTTCATTGGCATTTTTTTCAACATTCTATTTAATAAATTTGCAGGAATGTTCCTTTAATTTCAATGAGTTATTCAAATTAGCTTTACAAAATTTTCTAGGACCAATGGAACATTTGCTTGGCAAGAAATTTATTAATGAAGACTTCTTTGGAAATCTTTCAACATTTACCTTATTTTGCTTATTTTTTAACAAATTATTTTCATACGGAATTTGGATGATGTGGTTTTTTATGATTCGAAGACGTTTTAAAATTTAAGATAAATTCTAAATAAATATTTTTTTTAAATAATTAAATTGTTTGATTGAATATAATTTAACATTTTAATAAATTCACCGAATAATCATACAGCCACAATATTTGGTGTAAATTATATTTATATAAATCGCCCCTTCGGCAAAAAGAAATATATTGGTCGCGCTAACGCAAGCTTCGGGGCTTATCTCATTATTCAGCCTTTTCGCCATATACACAAAAACCCCATAAAATTTTTAACTCTAACAGAGCTCTGGCTATAGCTTGGAAGGTTTTTTTTCATGGGTAAAAAGTGGAATAATAAAAAATTTTAAAGCTTAAATTCTAGTTTTTATCCTATAAAATGAAGGCTTTATTATTAATCATTGCCCCTTTATATATCTATATCTTAATTCATTAATTTTGCCACTATTTTTAATTTTTTCCATAGCCTCTCTGGCATTTTCTAAACCATAATTTTCGGATAAATTTATCTTCTTAAGATTATCAAAAGAATTATTATTAACAAAGAAATCAAAAAAATCATCAACACTATATTGTTCTAAATAAAACTTATTTTCCTGGTTATTTTTAATATCGGATTTATTTAAAAAATTATCCACAACATCCTCAATTTTAATATTTTTAAAATTTTCTTTTAAAATTTTTTTGTAACTCTCTTCGGCAAATTCTTTAATTTCTTCAACATCGCAAATCCAATCATCTTTAAATTTTTCTTTTTTATCCTTATTTGCTTGATAAAATTGATCAAGTAAAGCTTCCTTTCTAACATCATCAAGATCATTTAATATTTTATAAATACTATTAAGATCAGTTAAATTCAACTCATCAATTCCATCAATAAATGATTCATAAATTTCATTTACAACCTCATCTTTATTATCTTGAAATGAACCATGAAATTTTTCCCAAGCCTTATTAAATTTTTGTTTTTTAGAATTTTTGACATAATGCTTGTTAAATTCGATTATAATTTCTTTAAACTTTTTGCTAAAATAACCATTTTCAATAAAATCATGGATTTCTTGGAAAATTGGTGATGGATAAAAAATATGACCTCCGAAATTCCACAAAAATTTTCGTTCTTCTTCATTTAACTCGTTATTTAAAATTTGTTGGTTTGATGGTCTTCGCTTTTCATTTTGTGGAGAAAATTTGCCATCAAAAAAAAGGCACAAAGCCGTTAATGCATCGCGGTAGCTTTCATCTTCAATTTTTGGTGAATCAATCTCATTTAATTTATTAACTAATTTTTTGACATATCCAAATAATTTTTCAATAATTCGAATATTATTAATTTTCAATTTTTCTAATTTTTCTTTAAGTAAGGGCTCATATTTTAAGACTAAATCATTTTCTTTGAAGTTTTTAAAAACTATTCCAAATGAATCTATCTCTTGGCGATTTAATTTAATATGATGATCGATTATCTTTTCAAAATATTTTTTATAATCCTCTTTGTCGTTTTTTAATTCTTCATCATTTAAAATTAATAATATTTTGCATTTTTGCCGCTCTTTTAAATCCGATATAAAACCAAAAAATTCATCAATCTTTAGCCCTGCCGACTTACGCTCAATATCATCAAAACAGATTATTTTGTTTTGAAAGATTTTATTATCATATAAATCTGATATGGATATTTTAGATAAATCTATTTTATTTAAATAAGGAATGGCAGGTTTAATCCGCTCAAAAATTTCGGTTGCTTTGGAAATATGGTTTCCGAGTATTTTTAACTCAACCTTATTCCTCAAATTATCTATTGAAGAAATTCCAAAAAGCGAAATATAAAAATAATCTTGGCTTTTTGGTTCAATATTTTTTTTCTTAGACTCGGAAACTTCATTAAATAAATGAGTTTTACCAATCCCCCATTTACCAGTTATACAATAAATTTTCGGGTCATTTCCATCAAAAAATTCATTAATAATATTTTTAATTTCTGCGGTCATAAATTTTAATAAAATTATAAATATAGATTTAAAAATATTCTAAAAAAATTTGGTTTTTTGGCAATAAATTTTTCAACGAAATATCGAAATTCAAAGTGAATTTTAGATTTATTAAAATTTCACTGTAAATCATTGAAAGAATGGTTGGTTGATTTGAAAATTGGCGATAAAAGGTAATTGCCAATTGATCGAGTTTTTTGCAAAATATAAACCTCAACTGGCATGCCAGAGCTGAGGGTTAGATTATCAATTTTAGAAGTAATATCAATTTTTGCTTGAAAATAATATTGACCCGAGATTTTATCAACCTCAATATCCTTGGCGATTTCAAAAATTTTACCCTTAATTTTTGGCAAATTTTTCTCATAAAAATTTTTTAAAAAAACCTCAACCTCTTGATTAACAAAAACATTATCAATGTCTGTGCTTTTAATTTTGGCGACAATAATTAATTTTTTATTAGCAGGAATAATCTGCATCAAAATCTCGCCTGCTCCAGCAATTTCGCCATTTTTGGTGCTATAAATATTGTCAACAATACCATCAATTGGCGAATAAATCTTAGTTTTTTGAAATAAATCTTCGGCCAAATTTAATTGAGATTTTTGTATTTCTTGGTCGAGACTTATTTCTAAAATATTTTTAGTTATTTGCATATTATTTTCACTGCGAAAGGCTTCAATTTCGGATTCTAAAATATCAATTTGCTGTTTATCACCGCTAATTTTGAGAGTTAAATCCAATAGATTTTTTTCTAACTCCAATAAATTATCAACACTCTCCAAATGCTTTTGTAATAATTTTCTAGAAAGTTGAATCTGTCTTAAAATAATTGTTTTTTTTCGCAGATTTTGCCGAATATTTTCTTGCAAAATTTGCTTTTTTTGATGAAAAATTTTAATTTCGGTAGAATATTTTTTTAAGGCCGACTTCAAATAATTTTGTGCAATAGCAATTTGATAGCCAACATACCGGCTCTGATTCTGATTTAATTTTTTAACAATCAAATTTATTTCCTTTGACCATATTTGATAATTTTCATTATAGATTTTCTTAAACTCTAATTCATAAAGTTGTTTTTTTATTATTAAATTTATTAATTTCCACTCTAAAATATTGGTTTCAATTTGATTTTTTAATCCTGAAAAGACCATAAGAATTTGCCCCTCTTTTACCTTTTCGCCATTTTCAACATAAACCTTATCAATTATCGCATTTTCTAAATATTTTATATTTCGTTTTTCATAATCATAACTAAATAAACCCTCGGCAATGAAGGCTTTAGAGATTGGAATAAAAAAAATAATCAGCAAAATTATTAATAGAATTATTAAAATAAAATATTTTAATTTCAGGATTTTTTTAATTTTTCTCATAGATTTTTTTAAATTCATTTATGGAGTAGCCATTTATAAAACCGCTTTTGGCAACGATAATTTTATCAAAATAATTTTGTAAGCCTAAAGCTGGATTAAAGAAAATTAAGGTAAGATGATTTTGACGACAATATTGGTGCATCATCTCCAGCAATTTAGCATTATTAGCTGAACCAAACGGACTCTCCAAAAAAATTATATGATGCGAATTAGAAATCTTTTTTATAAATAACAGTAATTTTTTTTGGGCATTAGAAATATCGTCAAAGCAAAAATTTTGAGAGCTAATATTTTTATACTCATCGACAATTTTTAAATTTGTTAGAATCTTTTTAATTTCAGAATTCAAACTATCAAAATCTTCAATAAAATCATATACATTTTTGCAAATATTTAATTGATTATCATCAATAATACAGAGCAATTTAGCAATTTGATCTTGATTTATTTTAGTAAAATTATAGCCATTGATTTCAATAGATCCAACCAAAGGCTTGAGCCGATTTAAAAGCAAATTTGGCAATAGATTTTTATGAAAATTTGACTCATAATAATAAGCAATTAAATTTCCTATGTTAATTTCTAAATCTTCTATTTCAATTGATTGAATGGGGCTTAAGTGATTTTGAACCAAAATTTTTTTAAATGTAATTTGTGAAAATTTTGTTGGCTTAAAATCAATTTTTTCAATTTCTAAATCTTGAGAAATTTTTAATAATAAATCTTGGTAATTTTTCTTTAATTCATAAAGATTTTTTAAATTATTTTCAATAGCAAAAAACGGTTCTAAAAATCGGGAAATCAATATTGAAACCGCAATCAAAGAGCCAATTGAAATTTGATTTTTAATAATTAAAACCGCGCTAAAAGCGGTAGTTAGAATTTGTATTATTAACCGCAAATTCTTGAAAATTGTCAAAAAATGCGAGTTAATTTTAAAATTCAAATTTCGATATTTTAATAATTTTTTACAATCAGTAAAGCCCTGAAAATATTGACTTTCATCAATTATAATCGGTGATAAATTAAGGTTCTTTGCGGGGGTTTTTGAAATATTTTCGGATTCTTTTAATTGAATTTGTTTGTTATTAATAATTTTAGTTTTTTTGTTAAAATATTTTTCCGTAACAAATAAACAACCCAAAGCCAAAATTGAAAATAAGGCTAACCACGGACTTATCAAAAAAATTACCAACAAATAACCAAGTGAAAAGACAATATCAATTAGATTGAAAATTGCATTATTTAAAAAATTTTCTAATATTTTATTAAGTTGCCTAAAAAGCTGATATTCCAGATCGCGATTATTTAATAATCTAATTTTTTTATTTAAAATATTATGAATAATTTGTGCAATTTGTAGCAGTGAATTGACCCGCAAAACCCCAAAAATCTTTAGAGAAATAGCCATAATTATTGCAATTATTGTAAGATATAAAAGGGTTTCTAGGCTTGAAGAGGAAAGCACCTTGTCAAAAATTTGCATTGAATAAAAAGAGCAAATTATTGTAATAATATTTATAAAGAAACTGGAAAAACCGATAATTATTAATTCTGGCTTAATTTTACCTAGAATTAATTTGCTAATAGTAAAATTTATTTGTCTAAACATTTATACCCCCTATATTTGCAAGAATTTTGTAATATAAATTATGAATATTTAACTGATTTTTATGACACTGAATTTGCATTTCTAGGCTAGAAATTTCCAGAAAAAATAGATTATTGATATTGTCAATTTTTGTGCTAATTTTATATTTTGAATCGTTGATTTTATCTTCAATAATTTTTTGCAGTTCCCAGCATTTTTGAAGATTTGTTATGGCATTTTCTAATTCAAAACAATCTTTTTTTAATTCATTTTTTAATTTTTCTTTAAGAAAATTATATTCATCAAATGCAATATTTTGATTATTTTGTATTTGTTTAAAATCCAAATATTCCCTACCCTGTTGAAATATTGGCATAACCATACTAATGCCAACCGATTTTGAACGAATTTCTTGGTTTGGAAAATATATATTATTGTTATTTTGCTTAGAGAATCCTAATTGGAGAGATATTTTAGGAGCCGAATTTGCATAGTTTAGTTTTTGAGTTTCTTGCAAAATTTTTAGTTCAAGATTTTTGGCTTGTAGCAAATAGTTATTTTCAATTTGTTGGGGGTCAAATTTAAGATTTTTTTCATCAAAATTATGGCTTATATTTAAATTATCAGCATTCAAACCAGACAAAAGAGTAAAATCTTGTTGGCTATTAAAATTTTCTGATTTTGCCAGCAATATTTGTTGCGAAACCTTTAAAATTTGAGTCTCAAGATTTTGGATTTCTAGATTTGTAATTACTCCGAATTTAAACCTTAATTTTTCATTTTTCAAAATTTTTTCATAAAAATCCAAAATTTGATCAAGATTTTTCAAAATTTTTTCTTGATAAAAAATTTTACCATACAAAACTGCTATTTGATTAGCTAAAAGCTGTTTTCTATCATTGAATAAAGCAAGGTTTTTAAGATATTCTAATTGATTTTTTTGATAATTAAACAAACTACTAAAACCAGAAAATATATTTTGTTCAATTAATAATTCTTTTGAGTTAAATTTATTTTGTTGGTAATTTTGTTGAATCGCGAAATTTTTGCTGTCCCTAGTTCCTTTGTTAAAATTTGCATTAATCATCGGCAAATTATCTTGCAAAAATCGCCAATTTTGCAATTTATAATTGGCTAATTTTTGCATCTCAATTGCCAATTCTTTATTATTAGCAATTGTTTCTTCAATTGATTTTTCTAGGGTTAAGGCTCTAGAATATTGAATTAATAAAATTGTATGAATGAAGAAAAATAAAATTAAAAATAGGCAATTTAATTTTAATTTTAAAATAATTAAATGATATTTGACTAAAAAATTTTGCCAAAAAATTTGCCAATTCTTGAATTTTTTAAAAATCATAAACCAACCCTGTCGTTAATTGATTAATTTTGGTTTTTTGATTTTGAAATTTTTGGGCAAAATAATTATTATTTAAATTAATTTGAAAATTAATTTTCTCAAAAACCCTAAACCCCACAACTAAGCCAATTGGCATTGAATAATTTGGATAGTTTTGACTGGATTTATCTGTGATATTTTGATAATTAAACTTCGCCAAACCAAAATCTAACCCCAAGTAGAGATTTTGAAAATTTTTAGCAAAAATTAATTTATAACCATAAACATTATTAACTATGCTTGTGGTTCCGAGATTTTTAGAGGCAAAAATTTGATGATACAAAATTATATTATTGCCAAAAAAATTTTTAGGGAATTTTTTTCCAAAACCGAGGCTTAAACCATAATCCATATTGGATTTTTCATAAGAAATTTCAGTTAAATTATTAATGTCAATATTACCTTTGGTTAAAATATTTTTTTCTGGATCAATAACAGTACTTGTTTGGCTAGAATTATTTAAAGTATTTTGCGATGTAGTTTCAGTTTTGAAGTTTTCAACTAGAATTTCGGCTCTCAAAATTTGAATTTGCGAAATAAAGCTTAATAAAGCAGCAATTATAAATTTCTTTTTTGTTGTTAAAAATTTATATATCTTTTTATTAATCAAAAATCCTATGATATTGATTTTATTGGTTGATACACCATAAAAATTTTTGAATATTAAATATATTTTTAAATTGAATTTATATTTCGTAAATTTTTCATTGGCGAATTTATAATTCGATTTATTTTTTATCAAAAATCTATTGTAAAAATCTACAGCCATTAAAAATTGGCCTATAATTATGTTATGTTTTTGGGTTTTCATAGTGATGTCGATTTAGTTTAAAGCATTTTTATTTTTTTATTTAATTATTTTTTTAAATTATTATAAATTAATTCGGGTCTCGCCTTGGATAGATTACTAGATTTTTCAAATCATAGAAAAGTAAAAACATAATATTGCAAACCGATCTTATGATAATGAAAAGATTGAAATTTTACAAAAATAAATACTACCCTTAAATTATTTTATCAAAAAATTTCTACTCCTATACTATAATATTTTTATAAATAATCCAAAGATTGAAAAATATAGGATTAGATTTTGTTTTTTGGTTAAAAATTTTTAAAACACATTTAAATAAGCCTTCGTTTCTTAAAAATCTTTGTAAAATATTTTTCTTAATTTTTCATCTTTTCTATAAATTTTATTAGACAATATTGTAATTACTCAACTCATTGACCCCCTCCATAATTATATTGAAATTTGAATTTTTATCAAAAACTCTAGTATTACTATTTTTATCAAATTCAAAATATATAATATTAGAATCATTGGCAATTAATCCCCCCCATTGAGACTCTACTTGATTAGAATCAATATTTTGTAGATATATATCTTGAGATAGATTTAGATTTTTCTTTATGGAATTAAATCCAAGATTTTTAAACAAAAATTTATCGGTTTTAACATCAAAATCTTTTATAATATCGCTATTTTCAAGTGTCGAATCATAGATATTTTCATAAATAAATATATCATTGCCTATTCCACCATAAATTATATCCAAACCAGCACCCCCAAGACAAATATCATCACCATCATAGCCCTTAATTATATCATTTCCAGCCCCGCCATCGAGATAATCATCGCCAGTTCCACCCTGAATATTATCATTGCCGTACTCGCCAAAGAGTTTATCATCACCACTATTTGACCACACAATATCATCGCCATTTCCACCATAAATTTTAATATTGCCATAGCTTAAATTAAACGAGGTCATATCAATAACATCATCACCATTGCCAGCTAAAATTTCTTCTATGTTGTTAAATTTTGGCATTGCCCCAAAAATACTTAATGATTGATCATCTAAAAACAAAGCATCATCATTTTCGGTAAGATTTAAGGTATCAAAGCCCTCGCCACCATCAAAACAATCAAAACTTCGAATTTTATTTTTTACATCAAATCTATCCCCAGAATAAATATTCCATGCACTAAAATTAATTTGTGAGTCATCTGTTAATAAATTATTCCATTTTTCATCTTCTATAAAAAATATTTCATCATCTCCAGCATCGCCATCTATAAAATCGCTTAAACCCAAATTAGCGGTTAGGATATTTTTATGAATATCTCCCTTAATTTCATTTTTATTGACAATATTACTTGCTTCTAAATTTATATTTCTAATTATATCAATTTTAAAACTTTTTTCTAGCATCATACCATAATTATCGAAAATTTTTAGGTCAAAATTTAAATTGCCACTGCGAAAAATTTTTGTTGCTAAAGTTCCGAGTTCTTGATTAAAATTTAGCCAGTCAGGCAATTGATTATAGCCATTAAGAGACAATTCGTAATTTAATTTTTTACCCTCTGGGTCATTAAAAAATTCGTTAAAATTTATATTAATTTCTTGATTTACATTAAAAGTAAAATTTTGAATATTGCCAATTGGTGCATCGTTGATGGAATTATAAAACAAAGTTATTTTTCCAGAATTAAAATTTGGTAGAATGTAATTTATATCTTCAAATCCAGAAAAATTTACACTTGGCTTATAAATCAAATTTGAACCCAGTGAATTTAAAATAAAACTACCGCTAAACCCAGAGAATATAACATCTTTAGGATTAAAATTAAAATATTTTTGATAAAAATTTTCATCAAAAATTATTTCCTCATCTTCATTTTTTATTTCAATGGAAGTCGAAACATCAATTAAATTTTCTTGATTAAATTTTAAATATTTTATTATTTTTGGGTTGCTAAAATAATTTTTTACTGAAATTTTATTAATATTATCATTTGAATTTGAGATTATTAAATCATTACTTTGTTTAGATAATTTTAATTCTTCAAAGTTAAAATTATCTTGAAATTGAATAATATTTTGACCAAATTCCTCTTCGAATATTTCATCAATTCCATAATTTTTGTCAAAAATATAAACATCATCGCCACCGCTACCATAAATTTTATCATTGCCAAGACCAGCATTAATTATATTTGCTAGATTATTTCCATAGATTATGTCATCAAAATTTGTTGCCTCGATATTTTCTATTTCATTAATTTCAATTTTATGATTTGATAAGGTTGCAAAATTGTTGCCTAAGTCTATAAAGATTGATTTTTCTAAATTACTAAAATCAATAAAATCATTACCCAAACCACCGTCAATTTTTATATTTTGCGCCCCGACAAATATTTTATCATCTCCCTCGCCACATTCAATTATATCTTCGCCATAAATTGCATTTATAACGTCATTACCAAAGCCAGTATTAATTTTATTTATACCAAAACCTCCAACCACAATATCATTGCCATAGCCGGAGTAAATCTCGTCATCGCCATCTTCACCAAAAATCAAATCATTACCCGCATTTGAAAAAATTTTATCATTTCCTTCTCCACTTCTAATTAAAATATCACCAAGTTGATAATCTGGACTCGAGAAATTAATAATGTCATCACCATCAAATGCCATTATTGATTCAATTGAATTAATTCTGGATTGATATTTAGCATTATAATTATCAATATTGTTATCATCAAATGATATATAATCATTGCCATTGGTCATTAAAATTATATCATTGCCCTCATCTCCATAAAATGAATCTCGCGATTGGTTATATCCGGTAATATCTATAGTTTGGTTATTATAAAAATTTTTAGTTTGATATTGATATATTTGTATATATTTAAAATCTATTTTTTCAACTGAATTCAAGTAATAGTAATCGGGGCTTCTAAATGGCTCATTTTTAACCCTTGAGTCACCTATTGGAATATAATATTTAGAAATTTTACCTGAATTTATCAAATCATATCCTGAAATAAAAGTAGATTTATTTAATATATTTTCCAGTTTTACAAATTGATTGGATGGAGAATATTGATAATATTGAGAATATAAAATACTTCCAGAAATTAATCTTACCAAGAATGACATTCTTCCCATGTAATAGGCAATTTCATCGCTATAAATTTTTTCTTCTGTTTTTAAAAATTTATTATCAACTTCAAAGTGAAAAATATCATCGCCAGCAAGTCCATAAAGCTCGTCAAAGCCATTTCCTGAAAAAATTTCATCATTAAATTTTGAACCGTAAATAATATTATTTAAATCATTACCAAAAATTAGACCTCCAGAATCTTCTGCAAAAATTATCTTATTATCTTTATTGGTGGTAAATCCTATTTTAAAATTTTTATAGTTTAAATCATTTGCCGTTATATTTTTTAAAATTATTTTTTTATTGTCACCTAGATTAATTTCTAAATTATTTTCAATAATTTTGGAACCAATAATTAATTCGGCAAAATTTATTCTATCGTCAAATTTTGTTTTAATAATTAAGGTATCATTTTCTTTTTCGAAATCTTCAATATAGTCAATCTGACCATCTTCATTTTTTATATTTTCAATTACAAAAATATCTTTACCGCTCCCTCCAGAAATAATATCGTTGCCAGATGAGTCATAGATTAAATCATCACCTTCGCCTCCAAAAATTTTATCATCATCAACCCCGCCATAAATTATATCTCCCGATAATCCTGCATTGACAAAATTCGAACCAGACTCCAAATAAATAATATCGGAGCCGTCATCACCAAAAATTATATCATCGCCATCGCCGTCATAAATCATATCAGAACCAGCTCCACCACGAATTAAATCATTGCCACTATCGCCATAAATTACATCGTCGCCATCACCACCCCAAATTAAATCATTGCCATTTCCGGCATAAATAAAATCATTATTTTGGTCACCAAATATTTTATCATCACCATCACCGCCATATAAAATATCATTACCTGCTCCACCCGAAATATAATCATCCCCAGACTTACCAAAAATTAAATCAGAGTCGTTACCTCCATAGATTTGGTCGCTACCAATTGATGATTCAATATAATCATTTCCATCTTCACCATAAATCAAATTCCCTATTTTTGAACCAATTAAATGAGAATCACTGGTAAAGATTTTATCATTTCCATGCCCCGCGAAAATTAAATTAGAATTTGCTGAAATATTAATTTCATCATCTCCTGAATTTGAAAAAATTGCATTATTTCCTGACAAATCATAAATTATATCATTGCCATCATTGCCGTAAATTTCATCATCGCCAAGTCCTCCATCAATCAAGTCATTGCCTGCACCACCCAATATCAAATCAATACCATCACCTCCAAAAATTTTATCATCTTGTCCACCGCCATATAAAATATCTTTCCCACCCTTACCCTCAATATTATCAAAACCATCTCCTGCATTAATTTGGTTTGAATAATTATTGCCAATAAAATTTTCACTCCAAAAATTTCCAATTGCCGAAGTTTTATCAGAGGTAAGTTCGAGATTTGGGGCTAAATATTCGCGCCAAACAGTATAATTTCCACCAAGAATATTTCTTTGTTTTTTTAAAGGAAGCCAATTTACTTCGTTTAATATTTCAGAATTAATTTGTTCTAAACTACCTA
Source organism: uncultured Rickettsia sp. (assembly GCA_964505265.1). Classification (GTDB taxonomy): domain Bacteria; phylum Pseudomonadota; class Alphaproteobacteria; order Rickettsiales; family UBA1997; genus CAILUF01. The sequence continues at coordinate 26,162 of CAZDGN010000014.1, read as the reverse complement.
TATTATTAAGATTTTTTTCAACGAATGATTCAACGCCGTAAAAGCTCAAATTTTGTAAATCCTTGACAATATTATATTGTTCATCGTGATGCTTTAATTCATTGATATTTTCAATAATTTTTTGATTAAAATCATTGCTTGTAAAATATTCAATTTTCCCATCATTTAAGATTTTAATTTTATTTAAATCAATTAAAATATTATCGTTTAGAATGATATTTTTAAAAATTATATTTTGTAAATTTTCTTTATCTAGAAACTGATTTTCTATAAGAATTCTATCTTGCGAACCCTCTAAAGACAAAACTTCAATTACAAGATCATTATTGATTTTTGATAGCAATATATCCTTTGGATTTATTTCTAAATCGTTGGAATTTATAATATTTAAAGAATTTTGCTGACTTTTTACTAAATTTTTATCTGAAAATTCATTTAAAATAATTTGATCGCTGCCGTCACCAATATTAAAAATTACCAGATTATTTCCTTCCCCCAATATAATTTTATCATCACCTTTTTTCCCATAAATTGTATCATCTCCCGACCCATCAGAAATTAAATCATTGTCATTAGAGCCAATCAAAAAATCATTACCAATTTCGCCATGAATTGAATTTTGATAATCAAAAACCCGATTCTTAAATAAACTCTCTCCAGCAAAAATAATATCATTACCAGATCCGCCAAAAATTAAATCAACTCCGCTACCACCATCAATATAATCATCATCGCTACCACCATCTATAAAATCATTACCATTTCCTCCAAAAACTTCATCAGATCCGGAATTTCCTTGAATGTAATCGCCATAATTTCCTGCAAAAATTTTATCATTACCATCTTCGCCACTAATATTATTCTTTCCTTCTCCTGAAATTATTAAATCCGCACCATCTCCACCATTTATTTCATCATCTCCGCTCCCACCAAAAATTATATCGTCCCCTCCTTGGCAATAAATAATATCATTACCAAAACCAGCATTAATTAAATCTTCATCATTTTCAATAATTTGACTTTTATTATTTGGCTCGAAATCAAAAATTATATCATCGCCAAATCCTCCATAAATAATATCCCCGCCCAAACCTCCAACCAAATAATCATTTCCGATGCCACCATTGAGCCAATCAGAACCCTCGCCTCCATTTAAAATATCATTACCTTCATAGCCAATCAATTGATCATTTCCACCATTGCCATAAATAGAATTATTTAAAAAATTTCCAACTAAACTATCGCTTCCAATATTTCCATATAAATTATCATTGGAATTATTATTGGTTTTTATGATTGCACCTTGATAATTTCTTACATAAAAATCATAATCAAGATTATTTGTGTTTATTTGCGATGAATAAGAGGCAATCTTTTCAAAATATTCACCCTCTTCCAATATTTTGCCCCCCATTAATGAATAGGCAAGTATCACCGCTACTGCTGAACCTATTGGACCGGCAAAGGAGCCAGCATAAAGAGCGCTCGCGATCACCGAACCCAGGGTTGCAGAAGCCCCAACCACCCCAGCCGTTGATAAGGTACTCATCCATTGATGAGAATTCATTTTGTCATCAGCATAAAAATCTTTTACAGCAGATGAAATAATATGAGAAATTCCGTATCCTAGACCCGATGAAACTTGACTTTTGAGAAGAGAATTTGGATCATTAATTAATTTTTCCATAGTTTTTTCAACCGCCAAACTTGCCAATGATTGCGAAAACGCATTTAACGTTATATTACCATAATCTTGAGAGTTTAAATCACCTTTAATTGCCATTTCAGTCAATATCGAAACCACAACATTATAGCCGATTTTGTAAGAATTATTATTTTGAATAAAGTTTAGAGTTTTTTTACCCTCGAGGCTTAATTTATCAAATTCACCATTTAAAATTTTATTATAATCTTCGGTATTAAATAATATTTGATTTTGAGTTTTTTCCACAAAATTTTTAACCGAAATTTTGGTACTAATATTTTCAGCTATTTTGGTAATATTTTGCTTTTGAGCAATTCCTGAATTTATATCAAGAAGAATTGAATCAATATTTTCTAGGGACTTAAATTCATTAACTATATCATTAACGGAATTTTCAACATAATCATGGATAATGTTAATTTTATCTTTAAAATTGCTAATTATTGATTCAAGACTAGAAATCGTGCCAGATTTTTCTAAAACCAAAGCCTCGCTTCGAATAAAGCTATAATTTTTTGAATTATTTGGATTAGAAATTGAGAAAATAGCTTTATTTTTACTTATAACATTTAGATTTTCGTCAATAAAAATAGCGTCACTCGCAATTGCTCCACTATCGCTAAAAATATTGATAAAAGGAGATTTTTCAATTGATATGCGATTATTTAAATCTATGTTTAAATTTTCAAACTCAAAATTATCTAAAAATTCAAATAATGAATTTAATGAAGTATTTAAGCTTGGATTATAAGTATCTTTTAAAATACCATCGCTACCTATCATCCATAATTTCTGGTTAGATTTATCGTATAGATTATTAAAATTCACATTTAATTGAGATTGTTTAATCACATAATTTAGTGCGGTATTACAATTTTGATTATTCCAGCGATAATCATAATTTTTTTCATTAATTTTTAATGCTTCAAATCTTAATTTGTTAAACAGATTTTTCACCTCCTCATTATTTCCTGCAAATATCTCAAAAGAATTGTGGTTACCTTCATAATCCCAGTCATGGTGAGTCGATTTAGAATTTGTTGGACTATATTCAATCAAATCCCCCGCCCCAGTGAAATACAGATTTCCAATTAATGGATTGCCACCATCGCCAAATGGATTTTCTCCGCTTGGACCCGCCCTTAAAATATATTGTTTATTGTCAAATTCAGCAATTAAATATGAATGTTGAGGATCAAGATTTTCTGAGCCATAAACATCAATCACATCCTTAGTTCTTAAATAAATTTTACCTTCACTCATAGCTTTGTTTTACAATGTTTTAGTGTTATAATATTTCCACAAAAAATGCATAAGAATTTCAAATTAACCATCATATTTTAATAAAAAATCTTAAAAAAGCTTTTAGGATTTTTGCATATCCAAATTCATTTTATAGATTTTATCACAAAAATATTCATCTTGATTTGTCATTTTTTACATAAATGGAATTAAATATTAAAATTTTAATAACAAAATTTTACCATATTGAGGGGGTTTTTAATTTCAATTTATCCTATATCTGATTCATAAAAACTTTATTACCAGAAATAATTTTTCCTTGGCAATAACATCAAGAATTGCTATAAATTTTAGCCATTATCGATATTTGCCCAATAATTTTAAACAGGCATCGACTATTTTATTTAGATTTAAGTTTAATAGCCTAAACACCTAAGCAAATAGCCAAATGCCTGCCTTTGGATTCGCTTATGACTCAAATATAAAACTTACTACCATATAAATATATATCCTCATAACACGAACCAAACCTCTTAACATCAATATCACAAATTTTTAATTAATTATTTAAAGGAATTTTTAAAAAATTAGATTTTGATCATCGAAAATTTCAAAAAAATTTAATAAATCAAATTCAGTCCATAAAAAAACTTAAATATCAAAAGTAAATAAACCCCCTTTTTAACAAAATTTCTAAATATCGCATAACTTTTATTTTTAAAAATATTCTTATAAAACTTTCCTCAAAATTACCCCTCAAAATACTCCTGAAACACTCTTAAAACCTCTCTCCCTTAATCCCTCCCTAAATGAAAATCGGGATATTAAATTACTTAAGGTTTGCCAATAAATCAGCAATCGGTCTCGAGAAATATTTAAAAAAATAATTAATAATTTTGTTAAATATTGCATAGCTTTTATTTTTAAAAATATTCTTATAAAACTTACCTCAAAATTACCCCTCAAAATACTCCTTAAACACTCTTAAAACCTCTCTCCATTAATCCCTCCTTGAATGCAAATCTAGATATTAAAATACTCAGACTTGCCAATAAATCAGCAATCAGTCTCGAGAAATATTTAAAACCAATCATTCATTTAAACAGGCTTGTTAAAAGGAGGTTAATCGAAAATCACTTTTAACAAAGCCTGTCCTTGGATTTAAGATGAAATTTATTTATCAATAACAGGACCGATATAGTAAAAAATTCACCTAAACCAAACTCGTTTTCATTAATAAATATTATTTACAAACCAATCTTTATATGTTTTAGCAAGAATGTTAAAAGAATTTAACATCTCATTAAAAAAATTAGGGACACCGTGCAACTAATATAATTTAACGAAATATGCTAAATTGCTTTTAACAATTCCTACTTTTGGATTCGCAACAAGGTTAATATAAAAATGCAACCCCAAAAAATATTTTCCAAATTGCGAACCAAACTCTTTAACATCAAAAATTAAACTCTAATTTTGCTCATAGTAAATTTGTAAAATATTAATAAATCCTTTTTATATTTGGTCGATAATTTAAAATATTATCAACAAGCCTTCTTTTATAGTTTAATAGGCATTTATAATTTGAAATATTTACCAAAATTTAGATTTAAAACATAAACAATTTTTGCAAAAAATATCAGCTATGAAATATGCGAAGTAAAACCTTATAGTTCTTGACTTGGCACTTAATAGCTAGTGTTAAATTTACACTGTAAAAACCTAACATTTAACCCATACTCTATAAATTATATTTATGCCGTAAAACTTTATATTTATTGCCTCTACACTTAATAGCTAGAATTAAATTTACACTGTAAAACCTTTATTTTTGCAGTTGCTAAAAGTTTAAATCTTTAAAAAATTTGGTAGTTTGAAGTTTTGATAATGCATAGGTTCATATAAGAGTTTGTAGAAAGACCATTAGAGGTTTATAAGTGGAGAAGCCCCTAATTTATGCTGTTACAATTATAACTATACTCTCTACAAACCCATAAATGAACCTATGATTATTATGTTTATCCATATTCTGATTTTAATTTTATGTTTAGAAATAAGGATTGGTTTGAAAAATTAAATTGTAAAAATTTTACAAATAATAATCCGTAAAAGCCCAAAAAAATATGGTTATATTTAAAATCGAAAATTTTTTGGTAGGAAATTTTTTTGAATAAAGCTAACCAAAGGTTAGAAAAAACTTTGAAAGTTTTAAAGATAATGGGTTTCATAAAATTTATTATTGGTGATTAACTATTAAATATATTAAAGAAACATAATATTATTGTCAATATCTTTTTTTTATTTTTTTTTGAATATTTTTAATATATCACAGAATAGCTATTTTATTGGCTTGAGTAAATTTTTTACAATTTTATTTAAAATAAATTTAAAAAAATTTTTATAAAAAAAAATAAAAATTTAAAAAATAAATCATAATTTTAGAATTTTTGTTTGCCTTAATAATAGACCTCTTAAAGCCTTGAAAATAGCGGTTTTATAGAAATATAATTAAATAATAATTTATTGGCAACCAACTTGAAACCTTTTGAATTGCGGTTTTGGTAAGATATTATAATTGTGATTAAATAATTCTCGGCGGTTTAAGCATTGATTTCATTGAAGTTAGAAACCATATTTAAATATTATTTTTTGACTAAATATTTTTACAATCAATATTTACAATGACTCTCAAGGTTTTATTAAGAGAGAATTGCAATAATAAATTTAATTCATCGCCACAAAGCCTTATTTAGCAAGCCTTTGCAACTTAATTATTTTAGATTTATTATTAATTGGTTTTAAAATCGACTTATTTAGCAATTTAATTAAAAATGAATTAGTCTTGGCGAGGTCAATAAAATCATAGCTCTAGCAATTATAGCAAATTACATCATAAATTTTATTTTCAAAAAAAAATTGTGAATATTTTTTATTAAATTTGCTAATTTGAAACAAAAATTTTTGTGAATTTTTAAATTAAATTTATTAGTTTTTTCTATAATAAAAAAATTTATAGTTAATAATCACTACAAACTTTATAGTTTCTTAGTTTCAATATAAATATTATACTTTATGGCAGATTCAATTTCATTTGAAAATTTTATTAAATACTATCCATCAATTGATGAAATTATCAATTATGAAGGAGGAGTCGAAAATGGTTCTCTTGCCTTTCTAAAAGATTTTTATACAAAGGTTTGGGGCGTTTTTGACGAATATGTGGAGAATGATGTTATGTTATATAATTTGTTTAATGAAAATAAAGATGAAAAAGACTTAGCTATAAAAGCTAGGGTTGGAATTTTAAATTCTATGTATTCAACTCAAATTAATAAAATTGGAAAAATAATTGAAATTATTACAGAGGAAGACAATAAATATTCGGTGGAATCAATTCAAAATGCTCTTAATAAAATTAAAGATCTCAATAAAAGAGAAGGCAAAAAAATTAACGAGGTTCGATCATTTTTCAGTAAATATTTTCATTGGTATAATGAGGTAAATTACCTAGAAAATGCCTTGCCAATATATGATTTGAATGTTTTGGTTGGTGCTTTTATTTATAAAGAAATTCTTAAACCCGACATAAAAGTTTTTAATTTTAAAAGAAAAAATTTTAAAAATATATTTGGGATTGGAGGTTTCGTAAATAATGATAAAGCCCTTGATTTAAAATATGTTGGTAATAACTGTAAGAAAAAAATTGACTACTTAAAATTAAAAGAAAAATATTTGGATCTCATAATAAAAAGTTTAAAAATAGAAAATAAAATAATAAACCTAGAAGATCCAACCAAAGACTCGCAAAAAAATTGCCTCTACGAAAATATTTCGATTTATAGACTTGTCGACAAATTTTTGTGGCTGACCTACAAAATAGCCGAGCAACTGACCGAGGCTGAAAAAATAGATAAAAATAATACAAAAGGAAAAAACAAAATACTTAATCAAACGGTTCCAATTAAGGTAAAAATTAAATATTTAAATTTATTATTAGAAACTAAAAAAAATACTCCTTCGGTTTAGAAAATAAGGTCATTAAATATTTAAATTTATTAAAGAATACATCTAAAGATCAAGATTTGTTAAAAAAAGATGATAAAATTTCTCTCCAGCAAAACTAGCGGTCTCATCACCCTCCTAAGGCTTGAAATAGTAAAATTTTCCTCCAGCAAAACTAGTGGTGTTATCACCCTCCCCTTGCGGGAGGGTAAAATTTTTTTATAAAAAAATTTTGGGAGGGGGAATTGATATTTATAAAAGAAAATTTTGATATTTTAAATTTATATTTTTTTTAAAATTGAGTTTTTTCTTAAGAAAATTATTTCATCAAATTATTTTAGCTTTGGAGTTTTAATTTTAAGCCTTCCGTCCCCTCCCAAAATTTTTTTTGTTAAAAAAAAATTTTACCCTCCCGCACGGGGAGGGTGATAACACCGCTTTTGATGGCACCGCTTTTTTTGATAATTTTTTTGCCCACTATCTCCAGCGAAGTCAAGGGGTGAAAAAACGCTTTTAGGTTTTTTTAAGATAAAATCATGAAAAACGATTTTACATTTAATTTTATTATACCTCATGAGATCCACCTCTACTGGTGCCAATCATCTTTTCGATGTGGCTTTTTTCTATACTTGCTGATGGTTTTTTGGGAGATAAAGTGCGATTAAAGTCGTCATGAGTTTTTTAGGTTTATTTTGAAAAACCATTATAGATTTTCATCAATCAATTTTTCTAAAAATCGAACCCGTAAAGCGGAAAGCAAATCGATAATTTTTTCTTTTTTAGGATGATTTAATTTTTAAACATATTTAACTTTAAGGTTTTGTTAAATATAATAAAATAATAAACATAATAAAATTTAATTTTAGTTTTCTAAAGTTTTTTTAATTCTAATAAATTTCCAATATTTTTCATTTTTCATATGACTATGACCATCTTCTTCGGCATGACATTTTAAACAAATAATTTTTAAATTTTCTTCTCTGTTATCATTTTTTTGGCCATTTATATGATGAGTATGCAGATATTGCTTCATTCCATTGTTATTCAAAACAAATCCGCAAGATTGGCATTTCCAGCCTAATTTTTCTTTTAGTTTTTTACCTATCTCATTAAAATTATTTGAATACTCATTTAATGGTTGAGTATAGTTATTGTGCCTTGGCTTCTCTAAAAATAATTGTCTTGGATAATTTTCAAAAAATTTAGAGATAGTAAAATTATTTACAATTTGATCTTTATTTTTTTGATTTAACATATCATAATTTTCAAAAGATATACTTCTAAGACAATTTCTACATACAATTAATTTTTCTAAAGAGTGTTTTTTCTTGATATTTCCAATGCGACATATTTCAAATTTACCATCAATTTTTGTTGAAACTACATATTTGCCAAATTTATTTTTTTTCCTCATCGAGTCCAATGTGCTACACCAAGCTAAATGAAATTTAGGAAGACTTATTTCCTCTTTGTTATATTGTTTTAAGTAATCAGGTATATCTCTTATATATACCAAAACTCTACTATCTTTATATGCCAGAGTTCCATCTTTTAAAACATTTATCTCTTCAAAATTAACATCTATCCCTTTACTAACCAAAATATCCAACTCTGCTTTTGTAAGACCTTGTCCTCTAAAATTTAAAGAGAATGAACCAAGGGTTTCTGCCTTCATTGTTTGTCTAAGTTTATTAAAGGGTTCAAAAAATTCAAAGTTTGTTAGTTTCATTCTATTGATTCAGTAATTTTTGCCATTTTTGCCTCAGAATCTGTAATTATTCTAAATTCAACTCTCTGTGATTTTTTCTTGTTTTCAGAGCCGTCAGATTCAATAATTGGCTTAGAGGATGATAAACCATTTGCGGTTACATGTTGTTTTATCCATTGAGAATCTTGCTTAACCTCATTTAATCCAAGAATAAATTGTAATGCACTTCTTGTTCTGGCTTGAGATAGAGCCATATTAAAAAAATATGCTTCTTGAGGAGTAGATGTATCATTCCATATGCTTGATGTATGACCTTCTATTCTTATTTCTTGAATAGAGCTTTTGTATTTTTCAGAGGTAATTATTTTTAAATATCTAGGAAAGAAATTATTTAAAATTTCTTTAAATTTTGGATTTAACTCATCTTTACCCGTTTCAAAAAGCACCTCAGGTTCTTTAAATCTTAGAGTTAATTTAGTATCAAATTCCGCTCCCCATTTATTTAAATCTTTTTCAAACTCCTTATTTAAATCTTCGTAAAGTTTAATACGCAAATCATTATATAAAATAGCAATCTCTCTAATTTTACTTTGATCAGATTCCACTTTCAACATATATGAAACAGCTATTAACATAAATATCATCATGAGACCAGTCATTAAATCACTCAATGAAATCCATTGATCCTCAATATAATGAGATGAGCTTTCTAAAAATTTTTGTTTTTTGGTCATTTTTTAACTAATCAATTTTACCAATTTTCAAAACCCTTTGAAGTCCTTCGGTAATTGGCATATAATCATTTGCAAATTTTTCAGATAGGGCCGCCATTTGTCTTCCAAAACTTTCCAAAGATTTTGTTAATTCATCGCTTAACGCTTTATCAAGAACCAAAATTTGTTCTTTAGTTTGCTCAACCAAAGATTTGATATTCTTATTAAAATCGTCATTGGAAATTCTAATTCCCTCAATCAAAACATTCTTCAAATCATTTTGACATGATGATACCGAGCTAGAAATTTGCTGGGTCATTTCCAAAATTTTTTCTTCAAGCTTTGGAATACCCGATCCGGCACGATCAAGAAGGTTAGCAAGGGAAGATAAAGAATCTTTTAATTGATTTCTTTGAAGCTCTAATGCATTAATAATTTTTGAAAGATTTTCCGCCGTGTCGGTAAATTTTGAAGTATTACTCAATATTTCATCATATCTGATTACAGCATCAGACATATTCTTTGTGGTAATTGATTGTTGCTCAATCATAATTTGCATATCATTTTTATACTTTTCTTGCCAAATCAATATTTTTCCAACAGCTTCATTTAGTTGTTTAAAATTTTCACCAAATTGTTCATTAATTTTTGTATTAAAATCTTTTATAACCTCCTTTAGTGCTTCAATTAAAGCCTTAGAATTATTATCAGCAACTTTTTCATAAAAATCTAACAATGACTTATTAATTTTATCCATTCTATCATTTGAATCTTGTCGAATAAGCTTAAGTTGATTTAAAAGCGTAGAATCATCATTTCCGGCTATTGATTTTTGAAGAGAAATTAGGTGAGAAGCCAAATCATCGATTGTAGAACCTTCGGTTTCTGATACCTCTTCATGCCCACGAAAGAAGTCTTTAAGCTTTATAAAAACCGCTCCTAAAATACCAACAACTGAAGCCCAAACAGCTGTTTTAATTCCATTTAAAAGCTTTGGAACTCCTTCGGCAACATTTTTTGCATCAAAATCAAATAAACCAATAGCAATTCCTAAAAATGTAGCAAATATTCCAGAAGTAGTAAGAATTGCAGGAGCTTTGGTTACAACATGTGAATCAAATTTTCTGATAAAGCAAAAGTAAAGTGCCAGAAAACCAATCATTAAAACAAACACGAAAGTTTCGATTGGCAAACCAAAAATTGTAGAATATCTATCCATTCCTAGAAAAAATAATTTGTTAAAAAACTAGGTGGTGTCTTAAAAAAAATTTGGTTTCACTTTAAATAATTTTAATAGCAATTTTAAGTTTTGCAATTTTTTTCATTTCATTTTTTTTAAAAATAAAATTAAAATGATCTTATAAATCAATCAATTTGAAGCTCTGCTGTGATTTTTGAATTGAATTTATTTTAGCAGGTTAATATTAAATCTAAAAAAAGTTTTTATGTCATAAACTGCAATATTTAATTGAAGTTTTTTTATTGTTTTTATTGGTTAAATTAATTACTATGTCTCAAATTATTTAGACATTTTTAAAAAAATTAATTAAAAGTTTGATATGGAATATAGATTTGATAGAAAAATTTCATTAAACATAAACACTAAATTTAATAATTTGTATAAGTGGTGTTTAAATGAAATTAATAATAATAAAGTGGGTGATGATTATATTCCATTTAGACACTCTATTTATTTTTTAACTCGATCATTTATAGTTTATAGAGAGATAAACATTGAAAAAGAGTATAATGAAAATTTAGTTTTTACTAAAAATAGAACTATTGATAATATCGAAATTAGAGGATCTTTAAAACCAGATAACCATTTGATTAAATATTCAATGTTTGGAACTGATAGAGAAATAAATAAATTTGAAATTATTATTCATCAAAATTCTTCAAAAGAAGTCAAAGAGTTATTTGATTTAAAAATTATTTCAAATTTAAGTCAAGAAGAGGAGTGGTGTGAATTAACTGGTATCATTGAAACAAAGCATGATGATTTAGAATTACCAGATTCATTATATTTGTATGTTTTTCTTAATGAAAAAAGATTTGCTGAAATTGTTGAACTGATTGAATCAAAAAAATTAGATAAAATTAGACTAAGATTGGGAGGTGTAAATGGTTTTTATTCATATTGGTCTCCGTCAATTGATACTCATAAAATAAAAGTATTAACCAAGGATCATATAATTGATACAAATGGCGATAATAAAACTGATATTTTGAGACTTGGTTATGTAAATGAGTTTAATATTTATTTTGAGTCAAATTTCAATTACCAAAGCCCCATTCGACTTTCAGCAAATTTCAGAGAATTAGAAATTTATAATGAAAAAAATTCTGATTCAAAAATTTCAAATAAAGATTATGATTCAAAAATTATTGAAGATTTGATTTTAAAAATTTCTAAATGGATAAAGTATTTAATTTGTATGATCTTTGTGTTAATAATGCTGTTTTTTTTAAAATAACTTAAAAAGTTGACAGAAGAAAGTTATAACCATTCTTAAAAGCATTTTACAAAAAGTGTTTTTAGGTGTAATAGCTCAAACTTCATCTGACACTCCATAATTTCTGACAGTAAAAATTCTAACAATTTAAACTATCAGAAATTTCTTTTTATTATCGTTTATTTTACTATTTTCGTCAATAGTTTTTTCAATTGCGATATGTTTGCTTTCCAAAAAAGTTTGATATGGAGTTTTTCCATAACAATATTTCCCAGAATGAGGTCTTTCATAATTATATTTTCTAATCCACTCATCAACATCAGTTTGAAGTTCATCTAGCTTGCTGTAGAGCTTTTTTCTAAACAAAATATTATAACACTCATCTTGCATAGTTCTGTGAAATCTCTCACAAATTCCATTAGTTTGAGGATGTCTAACTTTTGTTTTAGAATGATCAATATCTTCAATGCCAAGATAAGGCTAATAAGCATGATCTTGAGGCTTGCCGCAATATTCAGTTCCTCGATCAGTAAGAATTCGATGAAGTTTAATATTTTCTTTTTCAAAAAACGGAATCACTTTATCATTTAAAGTATCAGCAGCAGAAATAGCTGATTTATCAGTATAAAGTTTAACAATTGCTACTCGTGAATAAGTATCAATAAAAGTCTGCTGATATATTCTGCCAATCCCTTTAACAGTTCCTACAAGGTAAGTATCTTGAGATCCAAGAAATCCAGGATGATGAGTTTCAATTTCTCCGTGAGCTTCTTTGGTATCTTTGATTTTTTCCAAAGCAGCAATTTGCTCTTCAATTAAAATAATTCCTTCTTGATTAACTTTAGCCTCAAGTGCCTTTAATCTTTTTTGAAAATTTTCTAAATCATTGCGAAGCCAGACTGAACGAACTCCAGCAGGAGATATTAGAATTCCTTTTAACTTTAATTCATTACTCGCACGAAGTTGGCCAAAAGCTGGAAATTCAATTGCTAAATCAGTTACGGCCTTCTCAATATATTCAGGAACTCGATTTTTAATAATTGGTTTCTTGCGACTGATTTCTTGTAAAGCTGCTTCACCACCAGCTTCGTAAAGTTCAGAAAAACGATAAAATGTATCTCTGCAATAGCCCATTACTTTGCAAGCTAGAGATACATTGCCTAATTGCTTTGCTAGTTCTAATAATCCTAGTTTTGGTTTGATTATTTTTTGTGTTAATGTTGACATAAATACTCCTGTAAATTTTTAGTTGTTATTTGTTAACGATTTTACAGAGTGTCAGTTTAAATTCAAACTATTATACCTCGCGAGATCCACCTCTACTGGTGCCAATCATCTTTTCGATGTGGCTTTTTTCTACACTTGCTGATGGTTTTTTGGGAGATAAAGTGCATCAATTGGCTGTCGCTTCATTTGTGCTTGCTTTAATATCTCATCATCAACCACTTTTGGAATCTCAATTTTTTCCCGATCAAATCCCACAACAGCTCCTACCATTTCACAAGATTTTTTCCCAGATTTCATTTTAGCATTTTCAATGGATTCTAAATTGCAAGGGTCTAGTGTAAACTTTTCAAAATTAGCAACTACCAACTTCACACTGCCATCAAAAGTTAAGCCCAATTCTTTATTTAATCCATAAATATGAGGGGCTCCCGCTATAATTATCAACACATCCTCTTGGCCATTAAGTTTTTTTTGGCATCTTCAGCCATTATTTCATGAGTTGTTTTTTGTACAAAAGCATTTTTATTCACTTTGTCCCAAAAATCTTTCCCATCGACATCCTTACCGATCTGCTTCCTTAAGGCAATCTCTTGTTCCAATAATTCTCTGGTTTCGGGATTGTCGATAAATCCTTTTCTTAACTCATAAATCTCAGACGGAGTTATGCCATCTCTAAATTGAGCCTGAGCTTGCGGAATCAATATAGTAAATCTATCAAAAACACTACCAATCTAAAATTGCTCTTTGATTTACAGTTTGGTTTATAGCATCTTCTTTAAAATACCCAACCTTAGATTTTTCATCTTCGCTACCCCAACCCTTTTCTTTGTTTCCAAATTCTTAAAAAAACTTTTATCTCTAACCCTAAGTCATCGCACCTTTTAATTATTTTTTCAGCAATTTTTGGATATGATGTGTCTGTATGATTGTCTTCAGCTATAAAAATTAGTAAGGGCTTCTTCATAGAATTTATTTTTTATGAATTTTTGTTTTTTATGAAAAGGAAATTATTATTTATAAATTCAATACTAGGATTTTAACAAATATTATTGATAAATTTAAATAAATAATCGCATAAATAAAATTTTTGTTCGATTTTAACCCCGTTGCCTAAGGCTTAGCGTCTTGGACTTTCCATACCTTTGCTCAAAATTGTCTCTAATAGGCTAGCCTGAGCTTTAGATGATGCTTGACGCGGAGCTTCTTCAACTTGCTTTGCAATGTCTGTGATTTTACCACCATTTTCAATCAAGCCATTTAATTTTTTGAAATCAAAACCCTTGGCGTCGAGCTCACGGATTTTTTCTGAAATTATCTTATCATCGATTTTTGCATCTCTAGCAATTTCACCTTTTTCTTTTTGTAATTCCAAAGCCTCTTTTGCAATCATTACTGATAAATTTTCTCCATTAAAAGCAAAGGCAGAAGCCTCACCCTTAGAAATATCAAAATATGCTCCAGCTTTAGAATCGGCGTTATCGCCTTGATGAGAAAGCACTCCATCTTTAAAATTAAAACCATTGACGCATTGACCACCACTTTCTCTTGCAACACCTCCCTGACCAGCCTTCATTTTATCTATTTCGCCTTTCATATATTCACTTTGAAAAGAATCGCCTGCAAAAGTTTTTTGTATGAATTTTGCCATATCTTCGCCAGTAGACATCAATCCGCCCGCAAAAACTGAATTGCCGTTATCGGTAAAACCCATATATTGATCAGGAAAAATTTGACCATTATATTCAAACTTACTTATACGAAGTCGACCCTGAGCAACATCATCAGATGGCTGAGTTTTTAATGAAGTATCTTTGAGTTGATATTTATCAATCACATTATCTTTTAATACTTCATCATAGGATTTGCTTGAGGCAACGCTCATAACCATTCCAAGCAATTCATAACCCAAATTATTATATTTATACTTACCAAATTTTTCGCTTTCTTGGGTATGTTGATCTAAAATATTTTCAGGATTTGGCATTGGTGCGCCTTGCAATTGTTTGACTGCAAGACCAAAATCATCTCTGCCATGCAAACCAGCACTATGTTCCAGCAAATTTCTTAGAGAAATATCTTTATAATTAGGCATTTTTTGAATTTCTTGCAGATATTGGCACTCGGGATATTTTGCCGATAATTTATCCATAAAATTTGATAATTTAGTATCAAGCCCATCCTTAAAATTTTCTTGGTCGGCTGAGATTGTATTATTGGCAACGCCTTGTTTTTCTTTGTCAATTATATTAAAAAGAGCAACCGCGGTAAAAAGTTTGGTAACACTACCAATTCCTATTTGAGTTTTGTTGGTTATGTTTTCATCCCCTCCCGGAATTTTGGTGCCAAAAGCCCTAGATTCAATTTCGCCAACTGATGTCATTTTAGCAATATTACCACCAACAACATTTACTTCATCCACCATTGTAGGTGTTGCAATCATTGCATCAGATAAAGCTTGGGGACTCTTTATATCAGTTGTGCTATTTGATCTCTCAATTGACTTTCTTATTTCTTGTAAGGTTGCGGAATCTAAATTATAAATTTGTCCATATTCAGCCATAATCGCTTCATCGGTACTGCTTTGATTTTGCATTTTTTCAGCTATTGATCTTTTGGCATCCACAGTAAGTCTTGGCAATGTTTTCATAAAAAATTAGTTAATTTTAGTAATATTTTTATTATTACCTAACTTAATTTAATTAATCAAAATTTTTGCCAAATTTTTTTTACTAGTAATTTTTTGCTCCTAAACTGGATTTTAAATCCCTAAAAACCTAGGTTAATTTTGATTTTAAATGCAATATTAAAACCTGGCGAAACTCTTTCTAAACCTGCAATCGAAAAAAAACAAAAAAGCCATGAATTATAAAATCCTCAAGCATTTCCTTAGTTAAGAAAAACCATTTAGTTTTTTGCTGATATTTTAATATTTTTATGATTATCAAAGACTAATTTTTCCTTAAAAAACACCAACAAAATTTTAAAAATAAAACTGCCTCAACCACTATCAAAATTGAATTCATAAATATTTATGGTTATGGTTTGTTGGAGGGGATTTTGCTTTGAAAAAAATCAAGAAAAAACAGTTTTGAATCTTTAATTTTCAATCAATTTAAAAATATCAATAGTTTGCTTTACGCATTTAATTTGGTATTTTTTGCAATATTTTATGAGATCATTTTTATTAATTAACACAACTCTTCCGCGATATGGCTTTGCTTCATTCTTGGCTTCTTTAGCAAAGTCAGCAGTTGTTATAAAAATTCCCTTATTATCTTTTATGGTACGAAGAAAACTTTTAATCTCACTTACTCCAACATTGTTACTATCAAATTTTTTCGCTTGAATATAAATTACCCCTTTAATGCCAAGCTCATCTTCTAGAATTTCACCATCTATTCCACCGTCGCTTTGTCTTACGGTTCTTGTTGAAGCAACCCCATATCCCATTTTTTCTATTAACCTAGAACACAAATCCTCAAATTCTTGCCAAGTTAAACTTTTTATTTTTTCAAGCAATTCGATTTCAAATTGCGCATTAAATTCATCAATACTTTCTTCAAGATTCATATTAACTGCAACTTCATCATCCCTTGAATTATCTTGGATTTTTGAAGGAATTTGACCCTTTTCAACTTTATTAACTCTCCAATTATCGAAATAATTTTGGGCATTTTCTTCCAAGTAAGTTTTATCAATTTTGCAATTATTTTTTATAGAATCTTGAAGAGCACAAACCCCTAAATCAGTAATTTCATAATAAGCTTTTTTATCGGTTTTTTTAATATATTCGGCCTTAGTTAAATATGTAAAAGCCCAGGCAACCCTATTTTCAAAAATGAATGTACCTGAATTAGTTTTTTGATCCATTTGTTGTTGCGAAATTTTTAAATTTTTTTGAAGTTCACAAGTAGCTTTTTTTCTTGTTAAAGGATTGCTAGAGATTAGCTTAAGAACTGGCTCAATAAGCTAATTAAAAGATGGTAACATCAGAATTTACAGATTAAAATTTAAAATTTTGAATTTAATATCTTGATTCAATTTCTTTAAATATCTTAAAAAACCCCTTATTGATTAATCAATCAATTTTCTTGAAAAAATCATACCCTTAAAGAAAAATAAATCGTTAATTTTTTTCGTTGACAAAATTAGCAGTCTCATCACCCTCTACCCCCCCATGAAGTCAAAGTTTGATAACATCGCTTTTAGCTTTTTAAAGATAAAATTATGAAAAAAACGATTTTAATTTAATTTTATTATACCTCGTGAGATCCACCTCTACTAGTGCCAATCATCTTTTCGAAATAGCTTTTTTCTGTGCTCGCTGATGGTTTTTTGTCAAGATCAAGCGCATCAATTTTATGTTTTTGGGATTTTGCTTTGGATTCTGATTTTTCATCAATCATTCTTTTTATAATATAAGGAACTATGGCTTCTTTCTTATCTAAGTCAACTTCGAAGCTAATAATTTTTCCAATACCAGCAACGAATTCTGGTGAACCGCTATATATTAAATTATTAAGCGGGTCTAAACCTTGAGGGAAGTTTCCAACCACAATTTTAGATGAATCTCTAAATTCATGAAGCTGTTGATTTAAGCCAGGAAGATGAGGACTTCCTGCTACTATTATAATTACATCTGCATTTCCTTTAGTTTGCAAATTATTCCTCACATCTTTAGCCATTTCTTCATGAGTTTGCTTGTAATGAAGAACACTACGCCAATGTGCATAAAAATTTTCCAAATCACCAATTTTATTTGCTCCAGATATTGCACCAGTTTTTAAATCATCTTCCATTAGTCTATGCAATTCAGGATTATCGACATTACTTTTAAGAGATAAAAATAATTGATCTGGTGTTGTGCCTGCTGGAAGTCTTTTTTGGGTATCGTTCCACATCGAAATTCTAGCTTGAATATTTCCCATCGAAATAAATTGGCTATCTAAAAATTTTGCGGTTTTTTCAATGTTTTCTTGACTGTTTGTTAAATTCATTAAATCTGGTGTTCGTGGTATTTGTTTTTGAGATTTTGCAGTTTGCGAAGAAAATTCAGAAAATGTTTTGGTGCTTAAACCTTTTTCCTGACAATCTTTTATAATTTTCTCAATTAAAGAGCCATAAGACATATCACCGTGATCATTTTCTGCTACATAAATTACTAATGGCTTATCTGCTGTATCAGTGTTTATCATAAAAAAAAGAGTTATTAAAGCTAAAGTAGATATAGAAATAACAATGATCTTTGTTAATTTTTCTAGTTTTTCAGATTTGTTCATTGGTTGTAATGTTAGATCAAACTATCATTAAATTATTTCATTTTATCTATAATAACAACTTTAAACTTAACTTATAGTTCCAAAATGAAACCAAACTGTCCGATACTATCGGTGGAAAAATTTTTAATAATATGCCTCTGGGGCTTTAATTGATTGTTTTACAAGTTGTCATTTACTGAGTGTTGAATAAAATAGAAAAAATCATAAACTAAAATTCATCACATATGAAAAATAAAAAACAAACCATTACCGTTAAAAATACCAAGATCGAAATTCTGCAATCTAAGATGGGCGATTACATTTCTCTTACCCACATGCTGACAAACCAAGGATGGCGATTTCTTTATTTCTGACTAGCTTCGCAACCCCAATACTGTTGAATTTCTTGGCATTTGGGAAAGTCTTTATAATCCAAATTTTAATTATGGCGAATTTGCCACAATTAAAAGTCAAGCTGGTCTAAATAATTACAAAATCAGTGTTAAAGAGTGAGTTAAAAAAACTGGCAAAATATTCGGTGTCATCACCCTCGCCCTGGCTCAGAGAGTAAAATTTTCTGCAGGGAAAATTTTGGGAGGGCGAATTGACATTTATCAAAGAAAATTTTGATATTTTAAATTTATATTTTTTTAAAATTGAGTTTTTTCTTAAGAAAATTATTTCATCAAATTATTTTAGCTTTGGAGTTTTAATTTTAAGCCTTCCGTCCCCTCCCAATATTTTTTTGGTAAAAAAAATTTTACCCTCTGAGCCAATGAAGAGTGATAACACCGCTTTTTTTGATAATTTTTTGAGTCCCTATGATTTCACCAAGTTCTTTTAAAACTCCTTTGTCATAACTATTATTTGCATATTTATAATTTTTTGAACTTAAGGTTCTTATCCAGTCTCCTACATACCATAGCAAATAAGCCACTTTTGGTGGCTTGTTTAGAATGGCGGTTCAAAGGTACTTTTTTGCAAACTTCTCTCTATTTTGTCACCACCACTATTTATAAGGGTTTGAAGACTATTTTAGATGCACCAAAAAGTTCGAAGTGAAAATCTTGGCGAGGCAAACAGTCCTTTTTGCGAACTTTTAGCAATATTCCAAGTTTGAATTTTTTCAACAAATAACCCTGTTGATTAAAATCACTACAAAACGGACAAAATTGGATATTTATGTGGACATTTGGTTATTTGTATGGCAAAATGATTGTCTAAATTTCCAAAAATTTAAGCAAGTAATAAAATGACCGATTACAAGACCACAATAACTAACGATATTCTCAACATCATCAGCGAGCTTGATGAGTTTAAAGGCAGATGGCAGGCAATTAATACTTTGTCGCTTGATCGTTTGAGCTTGCTTAAAAAATCGGCAACTATTGAGTCAATTGCCTCAAGCACCAGAATTGAAGGCGTTAAATTAACTGATGAGCAAGTTGAAGCTCTTCTCTCCAAAGTAAAAAGAAAATCTTTTAAAAGCCGCGACGAAGAAGAAGTTGTAGGCTATTCTGATGCAATGGATTTGATTTTAGAAAATTTTGCTGATTTAAAAATTAGCGAAAATCATATAAAACAACTTCATGCAATTCTTCTCAAGCATAGCTCAAAAGATATTCGCCACCGAGGAGAATATAAAAAACTTGATAATCACGTTGTGGCAATTGATGCAAACGGAAAAGAAATTGGCATAGTTTTTAAAACCGCAACGCCCTTCGAAACGCCAATGAAAATGACTGATTTGATCGAGTGGACGAACAAGGCTTTAGAGCTTAAAACAAGTCACCCTCTAATCATCACCGGAATTTTTATCGTTATTTTTTTAGCGATTCATCCGTTTCAAGATGGCAATGGCAGATTATCGCGCATTCTTACCAATTTGCTTCTTCTAAAGCTTGGTTATAGCTATATCCAGTATAGCTCGCTAGAAAGTGTAATCGAACACAATAAAGACCTTTATTACAAAAATTTACGCGATTGCCAAATCACTTTGGATTTCAAAAAACCAAAATTCGAAAACTGGATTTTGTTTTTTCTTAAATCGCTTAAAAAACAAAAAGATAATTTAGAGAAAAAAGTTAAAGCTGAAAAAATTTTGCAAGAAAATTTTGATGATCTGCATTTAGAAGTTTTAAAGATTCTTAAAAGCCATAAAAGGCTTTCGGTTGGGGATATTCAAAGACTTACAGAAAAAAACCGCAGTACGCTAAAAGTTAAACTTCGTGATTTGGTCAAAATGAAGAAAATCAAAACGTTCGGTAAAGGGCGTGGCGTGGTTTATGAAATTTTTTAAAAATTAATTATGAATTTTTTGTCTAAAATTATGTCTGACATCATATAATTTTTGGGAATATTTGGTTTAGGCGCTGTGATAGCGAAAATAATCGAGAGCTTTTTTTAGATAACAAAAAATTACTTAGAGAAGAAAAAAAGAAGATATAATAGTTTTATAGCATTATGGTTGCGTATCTTAATCCAAATCAGCATGGTGTTAATTATAATTTTGGGGCAAATATAAAAACTCAAATTACAAAAGAGGAAGCCAGAGATAACCTGGTTGCAACCTATACAGCTTTTTTCTAAATGATGATCAGAACTTACTTAAGTCTCTTGAAGAGCTTTATTGAAAATCAAGATGAAGAAGGATTTTTTCTTATTTTAAATGCACTGAGAAAAGAATTGGGAAATAATAGTTTAGAAGTTGCTTCAATTTTATAATCCCTTTACCCCCTCCCAAAATTTTTTTTGCAAAAAAAAATTTTACCCTTTGAGCGAAGGGCTTACACCCCTTCATTAGTTTTTGAGTAATTTAGAAAAATATCATTGTTGAAATATGCTCGAAATGCAAGCGGTTCTAGGCTCCCCCCCATGAGGGGGAGCGGGCTTGGAGAATTTAACGGTAGTTAAATTCTCCAAGACGTGGGGGGTCAGAAACATACCGCAAGAAAGGGTTTGAACCTAATTCAAAAACTAAATCAAAATCTAAATATGGCGATTTCTTGATTTTGATTTTAAAGTAAAAAATATTCCGATTTTTTGTAAAAAAGTTAATCTAAAAATTACAAAATTAACCTAAAAAATAACTGATTTTTTGTAAAAAATTAAAAAAAATGTGGATTAAAAATAAAATCAAGAAATCGTCTTTTTTATAAAATTTATTTTATAATTTCCTCCTTAGCCGTCAGAGCTTACTACATAGGCATTTATGACCCCCCACGACTCAAAGAATTTAACTACCGTTAAATTCTTTTCGTCCGCTCCCCCTCAAGGGGGGAGCTGGGTTAGGCTAATGTTGCCAGCATTTTAAAAATAGTTTTTTTTATTAAAATTATTCGAAAAAAATATAGAGTAGGGAAGGCAAAACTTTCCTCTGGCAAAATATTCAGCGTTATCACCCTCGCTCTGGCTCAGAGGGTAAAATTTTCTGCAGGGAAAATTTTGGGAGGGGGAATTTTAGTTTACCAAAGAAATTTTGATATTTAAATTTATATTTCTTTAAAATTGAGTTTTTTATTAAATATTTATTTTTCAAATTAATTGGGGGTTTGAGGTATAAATTTTAATCCCCTTGCCCCCTCCCAAAATTTTTTTGTTAAAAAAAATTTTACCCTCTGAGCAAGAGGGTGGGTGATGACACCGCTTTTGATAACACCGCTTTTTTAGATAATATTTTTAAGTCCCTACGATTTCACCAAATTAACCACCGTTAATTTGCTGGAATCCTATCCTCAGTAAACTCAGGGATTTAACTTAGGCTTGATTTTCCAGTATATTTCAACAATGGTATTTTTCAAAATTATTCGAAAAATTAATATAGTGGCGTGAGTAGGAAATTTGTGGGGGGGGTTAAGGGATCGATAAGAAAGTGATTTGGTGATTGTTTCTATCTTTCAATCTTTTCTTTCCTAAAAGAATTAAAATCAATTTTTTGGAACACTGGGAAAATTTTGCATTCAAACCATTCATTATAATTTTTCTCAATTCCTTTTTTAAGAAAATTGATACATTCTTCTTTGGATGTTGAATCATCCTTTTGGAGATTAATTATAGCTTTCACAGCAGCTTTTGTGATATCACACTTTGATCTTTTTTCAATTTGTATTATCCTGTCAAAATTTATCTTTTCTCCTTTTAAAACCCTCGCTAGCTGGTAGTTAATCACCAAAACATCATACTTTTCATCATTCTTATCAAAGAATGGTTTGAGCAATTCTATTAAATCATCATATTTTTTTAAGTGCAGCAAAGCATAGGAATATTCGATGTAATATCTCAGATCTTTTTCACTTTTCTTTAAATCTTCCAATAGATCCTTGTTCTCTGAAAGGTCACCCCTGTGTATGTAAAGATGAATTGTTAAATCATTTAAAGATTTAGTGTTTTTAATATTTTTTAAGATTTCTTCTGCAGCTTCGTAAGCTTCATTATGAATATAAAAATAAAATAAATTTTTCTGCAAAGAAGTATCTTTTGGATAAATAACCAAAGCTTGCTCTAAAACTTTGATGGCATTTTCTAAATCTCTGAACTTAGAAAATAAAACTTCACTTTTCTTTGTTAAGAACCCTTTCTTTTTTGGATATTTTTTATCCATCAATTTTATTTGATCAGCAAGTTTTGGTAATGAATTATTTTTACTTAACGAATTGAGTAACTCTAACTCGTAATCGTAGTTTTTTTCAGTGAATCTATTTTCCTTCTTTGCTGAGTTAATAAGATTAAATATTTTGTCTTCTGAATAATCTTTTGAACCTCTCATCAAACTGGCTTGACACTTTATAAAATTGATGTCGTAAGGATTTTGTTTTTGATATGCTTCAGCACACATATCATATTTTTCTTTATATATATCATATAGATCATTTTCTATTATGAAGCTCATCAAATCATAATAAGCCTCATTATCTATTGAAGGATGTAAGTCTATAGATTTACTATAACTCTCAATTATACCAGCCTCATAAGCTGGTCCAGAGTCAATATCGTTTTTAAAACTTTCAGATAATATTTGTGCTTTTTCGTTGTGTGCTTCATATATATAAGGATTCTTATTTAGAAGTCTGTCTATTGCCTCTATTTTTCCCGCTCTAGATTTTGTTATTTGAATTATTCTGAAATATAACTGAGTTATATCGCCTAACTCATTTTCTTCTTTGTAACGAATAAGATCTTCATAAGTTTTTATCGCGTCGTCAATTTTGTCTTGTTTGAAATAACAAAATGCCTTGGCATAGCTGATTGTAGAGAACAGTTTTTTAGAGATAGGATTTTTAACAATGCTTTCCCCGATAACTTTTAATGCTTCTTCAAACCTATCTTTACTAATTAATTCGTTAATTGATGAAATTATTGTTCTATCTTCAATCGAGGAATCATCGGATGAATTATTCTCCCTATCTGTTATAGACATCATATTTGCATCGTTGTAAGTGGTTTCTTTTAAAGATTTTTCACTAACTTCCAAATCATTAAGAATAAATTCACATTTATTAAATTTATCTTTGCTTTTATTTATTTCTTTCAAAAGCCCACTGACATAGCCAGAAAACATTTGTTCATATGGTGTCGCCTTTATTGTTTTTGCATTTACCTCAGCAAAAAACTCATCAAACCCCTCAATTTCAACGAAGAATACTCGCTCTTGCCAAAGTAAGTTTTTTACTTCATTGCTAATTTCTGAACCTTTACGTATGCACCAATAAATTCCGTGACTAAAATAACTATCACGTTTTAACAAATAGCTTAAGATATCCATTATTGATCTGTCATTGCCTGCATAACCTAGAACTATCAAACCATAATTCTTGGCAAACTCAGTAAACTTATTTCGCATATTATCTTCTAGAGTCTCGACTTCTCTCATTGAGCTCTTTATTCCATCAAATAAATAATCCCCATGCAATTTAATTATCTTGGGTCTTTTAGAGGTTATAGTAACGCTGTTTATAGAAGAATCATGAGCACATACAATTGGTCTTTCTTTTAGATATGAATAGAAAGATTGATTAAGTAAATCATCAAAATTTGTTGTAAAAATTGTTCTGAAATAAGAATTTCCAATTAACTTAGATAAGTATTCATAACCAATTGAAGGTTTTTTTCCATCGACCTCTTTTTCAATGAACATTCTTCTATGCTGAGGTAAATCGTATCTTTTTTCGAATAAACAAGAATATTCATTTCTTGGATCATACCATGAACAACTCTTAAAATATTCTTCTTCATTACAATATTTTTTGCTAGATGGATCCGAGGATAATATTTCTTTTTTCCATTCTAAAATTAATTCCTTAGCTATTCTAATCCCCGATGTAACTGAACATCCAGCGCCTAATAACAAACTATAGTTTGGTTCATCTTCATTTCGATTTGAAATAAATCTAATCAAATCATCTATAGATTTTCTTTTATGAGGAATTTCTTGAACAAGGTTTTCAAATTTATTCATAAATTTTTAAATTACCTAAAATTAAATACTAATTATTATTTTTTTAATTATGTCTATTTTGAATAAGTTTTATAATTCTAAACTATTTAAATTGTTTACCGTTATTGGTTTATGTTATTAATTTAAATGGCGGAATATATGCGGGGGGATGGCGTTCGCTTCGCTCACTTGCAATTTTTTAGTTTTTGTAAATTCGCTTTGCTCATTAACAAAAGTTGCAAATTGTACTCGCCTTGCAGGCGAGTTGCAGATCACAAGATTTTTGTAAACTCGCAAAGCTCGTTAACAAAAATTACTAAAATTGTGATTCGCAAATCCTCTTAGCGGATTTGCTCACCCTTACGGGCGCTATCGTTCGCTTCGCTCACTTTCGCGTCCAAATTATAAAAAAACGAATTCGTTTTTGATCGAATTGTACTCGCCTTGCAGGCGAGTTGCAGATCACAAGATTTTTGTAAACTCGCAAAGCTCGTTAACAAAAATTACTAAAATTGTGATTCGCAAATCCTCTTAGCGGATTTGCTCACCCTTACGGGCGCTATCGTTCGCTTCGCTCACTTTCGCGTCCAAATTATAAAAAAACGAATTCGTTTTTGATCGAATTGTACTCGCCTTGCAGGCGAGTTGCAGATCACAAGATTTTTGTAAACTCGCAAAGCTCGTTAACAAAAATTACTAAAATTGTGATTCGCAAATCCTCTTAGCGGATTTGCTCACCCTTACGGGCGCTAACGTTCGCTTTGCTCACTTTCGCGTCCAAATTATAAAAAAACGAATTCGTTTTTTTATAATTTGTCGAACCCAGGTTCTCATCCGCCCTTTTTCCCATTTAAAAGAGCTCCCGTTGGGAGCTCTTTTAAATGGCGGTTCATGCGCTACCTCGTGCGAACTTTTCTCCTTTCGTCAAAATTTTTACGGATGCAGTATTTGCAAAGGCTTAAGACCGATTTCAACTTAACTAAATTTCAAAAGTTCGAAAGATTTTTTGCTACTGCATCTGCTACCTTGTGCAAAATTTAGCTTAACTTGGTTTGACTATCAAAGTCTTATAGAGCTAAATTTTTATTTCTAAGTTATAAACAAAATAGTCGTTATCTCTAATATAATTTTCAGATTCATAAAGATGTTGCGCTGCTTCATTTGTTTTTGCGGTAGTAAGCGTTATTTTTGTAACGCCATTTTCTTTTGCAAAATTCTTTGCCGAGTTAATCAAAAATTTTCCAATTCCTTTATTACGATATTTTTCATCTATAAATAAATCGTTGAGAATATATATTT
Source organism: uncultured Rickettsia sp. (assembly GCA_964505265.1). Lineage (GTDB taxonomy): Bacteria > Pseudomonadota > Alphaproteobacteria > Rickettsiales > UBA1997 > CAILUF01. The sequence continues at coordinate 119 of CAZDGN010000014.1, read as the reverse complement.
TTCTAATTCCTACCGAAGAAAAGCCTGGATATATCTGCATAAAACCTGTTGCATTATTGCTTTCATCTAAACTCAGAAATATTTTTGATTCGTCATTTTTTATGCGATCAGTCAAAAAT
>CAZDGN010000013.1:0-48602 GCA_964505265.1 uncultured Rickettsia sp. | reverse complement strand
TGGTGGAGATAACGAGATTCGAACTCGTGACCTTTTGCATGCCATGCAAACGCGCTACCAACTGCGCTATATCCCCATATGATTTTGGTAAATTTAAATGTTAGAAAAATATTTTAAAGATGAAAACTTCAATAGCAAGTTAAAAATTAACCGAGATTTTTTTGATTTAAGGCTAAAATCCCTGGTAATTCTTTACCTTCTAGCCACTCTAGAAAAGCTCCGCCAGCGGTTGAAATATAAGTAAAATCTGATGCTAAATTTGCCGAATTTATCGCCGAAACAACATCGCCACCTCCAGCAATCGACAAAATATTTCCAGCCTTAGTAAGGCTTGCGATGCTATGGGCGATAGCCTTGGTTCCTAGGTGAAAAGGCTCAATTTCAAAGGCTCCAAGAGGACCGTTCCAAATAACAGTTTTAAAATTTAATAATTTTTCTTGTATTAATTTGATAGTCTCTTCGCCGATATCAAGAATAATTTCATCATCATTAATTTGATTTACTGATTTAATGGCATTTGGAGCGTGTGCTTTAAATTCTTTAGCAACTACTGCATCCATTGGCAAAATAATTTCACAATTATTTTCTTTGGCGGTTTTTAAAATATCTAGTGCGGTTTGTTTTAAATCCTTTTCGCATAGCGATTTACCAATATTTTTTCCAGTGGCATATAAAAAAGTATTGGCCATTCCGCCACCAACTACAATTGCTTTGACCTTAGTTGAAAGAGCATTTAATAAATCAATTTTAGTCGATACTTTAGCACCACCAACCATTGCTATTATTGGTTTCTGCGGATTCTCTAATAAGTTAGTAAGATTGTCGAGTTCAACTTCCATTTGAAAACCAGCACATGATTTTAATAAGGCAGGAATGCCAGTGATAGAAGCATGGGAGCGATGCGAGCAGGAAAAAGCGTCATTGACATATAAATTGCCCAAAGATGCCAAGAATCTTGAAAATTCTGGGTCATTCTTGGTTTCTTGTTTGTAATAACGAAGATTTTCAAGTAAAATAATTTCGCCATAATTGGCCTTGTTAATGGCTTGTCTAGTTGATTCTTTGAAGCAATCATCGACAAATAAAATTTTTATCGGCGATAATAATTCTTTTAATCTAGGCATTAATTGAGAAAGCGATGAAGCTTGGTCAAAAGAGCCGTCTGGCTTGATTTCAGGTCGACCAAAATGGGCAATTACAATAACTTTTGCCTGATTTTCAGCTAAATATTTGAGGGTAGGGATGATGGCTTTGATTCTAGTGTCATCTTCGATAACATTATTAACTATTGGCACATTAATATCGACGCGAACTATAACATTTTTATTGGTAACGACGCAATCTTTTAAACGATTAAATTTTGGCATATAATTTTAATTTGAATTTTTTTACAAAAATTTTAGAAAATAATTTTTTTGAATTCAAATAACTTTTTTAAAACTTTTAAATTTAAACTTGATTCTTACAAATTATTTTTTAGAATTTATAAAATAAATCTAAAATATAGATATTATTTATCACAATTTTAACAAATTTCATAATTTTAAAATCATATGGGCACTAAGAATAACCCTAAAAACAGGGCAAAAAATGTTGAAAAAAGAAAGTTTAATGGCAAAGATGTTGAGCCAACTTATTATTTTGGTGTAAGAGTTGGACATGGAAAATATATGGCCGCAAAATATGCTGGAACTTCGCAATTAGTATTAGGCGCTGATAACAAGCCAATTCAGTGGGATCAGCTCGATCAATCGGCTTAATTTAAAGCAATTATGTCTGAAGTTATTATTACTGGCAATGTCGGTAGAATCGAAGGAAAATACCATCAAAATGAAAACCCTAAAGCCCCAGTTGCTTTAGTATTGCATCCTCATCCGCTTTATGGCGGAACTATGAACAATAAAATTACCTATAATCTTTACAAGGCTTTTGTAAATAATGGCTTTTCGGTTTTGCGTGTTAATTTTCGTGGAGTTGGCAAAACTCAAGGAAAGTTCGATAACGGAGTTGGCGAGTTGATGGATGTTACTTCAGTTTTAAATTGGCTTCATGATCAAAATATGGAAGCAACAGAATTTTGGATTGCTGGATTTTCCTTCGGTGCCTGGATTGCTTTACAAGCGGTTATGAGAAGACCTGAGCTTGAAAATTACATTTTAGTTGCCCCTCCAGCTTCAAAATATGATTTTAATTTTATTGTACCATGTTCATCCTCGGGCTTAATAGTTCAAGGCGAAAATGATGAAGTCACTAAAGAGCAAGACTCTGCCAAATTAGCTGAAAGGCTATCAGCTCGAGATAGTGCAGAAATTTCTTACCAAATGATCACGGGAGCTGATCATTTTTTTAAGGAGCAACTTACAGAATTTGATGAAGTAATTGATAGCTATATTAAAAGCAGATTATTTATTGATTCTTCAAAAGTTCGCAAAGTCAAAAGAGATAGAAGACGTCGCAGAAAGAAAAAAAATGTTGCCGAGGTCAAACCAGAGCGTAATTATAATCCAGTAAAACCACTAAATTTATTCGAGTTTTAATTTGCTTCAATTAAATGAATCCTCAAAACCTTATAAAATTAGCATTAACTTCTTTCTTTTTTGGAGTTGTTTTAAATAATGTTGGCGTTGCTAGGAATTTAGAAAATAAGGATGATAAATTAATTCCATATTTATTAATGACAATTAGCTTGTTTTATATGGGTTGCTCGTTAATGCTTTGTTCAAATTAAAATGAAAATCACGATAATTATCCTGTTGGAATTGTTATTAATCTAGGCGATGAGGTTATTGACAATCCTAATTGTGTTATCTTTAGAAACTATAAAACTGGCACTGTGGAGAATTCGGTAAGAATGTAAATTAAAAATCTAATTTAAAATTAGGTTAATTTCTGGTTTTAAGCCATTTAAAAAATCTTTTATTGGTAGCGGATTTTTTCCGGGTTTTTGTAAAATTTTTGGAATAATAATGCCGTTATTACATTTTATATGAAATAAATTATTAATTATTTTACCATTTTGTTCATTAGAATTTTCAATTTTATAATCGGATTCTAAAATTTTAAAATTTTCATTTTTATAAATAAAATAAGCTCCAAGATTTCCGCTTAAGCCTCGTATTAATCCAGAAATTTCTTGGCAAGTTAAATTCCAATTGATTTTTGCCTCGTCTTTAGCGATTTTTTTAGCAAAAGTAGCTAAATGATGATTTTGTGGAGTAAATTTTAGCGAATTTTGCTTGATGGCTTCAATGGTATTGACCATTAATTTTGCACCAATTTTTGCGGTCTTATCTTGAATTAAGCTAAAATTTTCTTGTGGGGAAATATTAAAATCTTCACTTAAAACAATATCTCCACTATCAATTCCTTCATCCATTTTAATAATGCAAACCGCACTTTGATTTTCAAGATTCATTATTGACCTTTGCAATGGAGCGCTTCCCCGATAAAGTGGTAATTTTGAGGGATGAATATTGAAACAGCCATATTTGGTAGCCTCTAAAATAGCTTTTGGCAAAATTAAACCATAAGAAACCACCACCGCCAAATCGGCTTGAAAATCAATAAATTCTTGCAAAACTTTTGGGTCTCTTAAGGTTTTTGGGGTAAAAATTTTTAAGTTATTTTTTATGGCAAATTGATGAATTGGCGAATAATTTAATTTTTGACCGCGACCACTAATTGAAGGTTCTTTAGTATATATGGCTAACAAATTATAATTTGGATTTTTCACCAATTCCATCAAGGTTGGCAAGCCAAATTCGGAGGTTCCCATAAAAATAATATTCATAAATTTAATGTAGAAATTTAACTTGTATAATTTAAATTAATTGAGAAAATAATTAAAAAATATAATTGCAATTTTTTTAAAAAAAATATGAAAAAAAACCAAATTAATCAAAAATTTATTTTCGGAATCTTGTTGGTTTTTTTGGTTATTTATTTAGATTTATTTACTAAGAATTTAGTATTTTTTTATCTTTATAATATCCAATATTTTAATTATTCAGTTTATCCTGTCAAACCAATTACCTCATTTTTTTCTTTAGTTTATGTCAATAATAATGGTATATCTTTTGGTATGTTTAACAACATTAATTATGCCAGAGAGATATTTGCAATTATGCAATCATCAATTGCCATAGCCCTTATAATCTGGATGTATCGTGTAAAATCAAGTCATATGACTTTTGCTTTAGCATTAATTATTGGCGGGGCTTTTGGCAATGTTTTTGATCGATTACAAAATGGTGGAGTAACTGATTTTTTAGATTTTCATATTTTTAATTATCACTGGCCAGCTTTTAATTTAGCAGACTCAGTTATATTTATTGGTGTGAGCATTATTTTACTTGATGAATTTATTTTTAAAAAATATGCCAAAAAATAAAATTATTTTTCTTTTAATAATTCTAGCATCTTGTAGCAAAGTCGATAAAAATCCATTGATTATTCCTCCGAATTATTCTGAAGTTCCAACTAAAGAAGAATTAATGCAAAAAAAACTTGAAGAAAAGGTTGTTAATCAAGATAATATCGATAAAATTAAAAAAATGTTGCAAGAAAGCGATTAATTTCTAACTTAAATTTACTAAAAATGACTAATTTTATCATCTCTCAATCATTGGCTTCAAACAACGAAAATGCTAATTCACAAACCGCAAATAATTTTTCTGTTGCGAGTTTTGTCCCTTTAATTTTAATTTTTGTAATTTTCTATTTCCTAATTATACGTCCACAAACCAAGAAAATGAAAGAGCATGATTTAATGATCAAAAATCTTAAATTGGGCAATAAAGTTATTACATCATCTGGAATTGTTGGTATTGTTCGTCAAATTCATGAAAAAGACAATCAAATTGAACTTGAAATTGCCAAGGATGTGGTCATAACTATTTTAAGAAATGCGATTTCTGAAGTTGAAAAACTAGAAAAGAACGATAAGTCTAGCAAAAAAAATTCTAAAAAACACTAACCTTAATTTATGTTGTATTTTTCTAAACTCAAAATTACTCTAATTTCATTGCTTTGTTTCTTGGCAATTTACTTTGCCATGCCATCATTTTTATATAATAGTAAATTTGAAAAAAGCGATTTTATGAAAAACTTTTTTCCAAGCAACAAGGTTAATTTGGGTTTAGATTTACAAGGCGGATCGCAATTATTAATTGAGGTAGATTTTAATGCTTATCTTCAAGAGCAAAATATTTTTTTGAAAGAGGAAATTAAAAAAACTTTTGCCGATGAAAATTTGCGAGCTTTAGTTGAGGTTAATGGTGATAAAATTGTCTTTAATATTCAAGATGAATCTGAGCAAAAAAATGCCAAAGAACTTTTAAAGAAAATTTCAAGAAATTTAAATATCTCGCAAGATGGCAGTGTTTTTTCGGTTAGCTTTAATGATTTTGAAACTGAAAATCTCAAGAAAAATTTATTATCTCAATCTATAGAAATCATTCGTCGAAGAGTCGATGAAAATGGCACCAAAGAGCCCACTATTGTTGCTCAAGGCGAAAATCGAATTTTGCTTCAAGTTCCGGGTGTTAAAAATTCTGATGAATTAAAAAACATTCTTGGCAAAACTGCTAAAATGACCTTCCATCTTGCTTCAAATGGCACAGAATCTTTTGACGAGGTGCTTCAGGCTTTTGATAATCGTGGCAATATGTTTTCGTTAAAAAAACAAGCAATGTTGAGTGGAGATTTGCTAATCGATGCTTCGGCAACTTATCACGAGGGTAAGCCTGCAGTGGCTTTTCGTTTTAATAGTGCAGGCACCAGAAAATTTGCCGATATTACTCAAGAAAATGTTGGAAAAATTTTTGCCATTATTCTTGATGGAAAAGTAGTTACAGCTCCTGTAATTAATACGGTAATTAATCAAGGAAATGGAGTTATTTCTGGAAGTTTCGATGTTAAAGAAGCTAGCGAAGTGGCTTTATTATTGCGTTCTGGAGCTTTACCAACCCCACTTTTAATTGTCGAAGAGCGTTCGGTTGGACCTTCTCTTGGATCTGATTCTATTAAAAGCGGACAAATAGCTTCTTTCGTTGGCTTAATTATGGTTTCAATTTTTATGATAATTTTCTACGGATATTTTGGTTTTATTGCCAATATTGCTTTAATTGTTAATATTGCCATCATCATTTCAATACTATCATTATTATCGGCAACTCTTACTTTGCCTGGTATTGCTGGTATTGTTCTTACTATGGGTATGGCGGTTGATGCCAATGTGTTAATTTTTGAAAGAATTAAGGAAGAATTAAATTCTTCAAAATCAATTTTAGCTTCTATTGAAAAAGGATTTAGTCAAGCATATAGAACTATCATTGATTCAAACATCACCACATTAATTGTTGCTTTTTTTCTATATGTTTTTGGAAATGGATCGGTTAAGGGCTTTGCCGTGACTTTATCAATCGGCATTATTTCTTCAATGTTCACGGCAATTTTATTGACCAGAATGTTGATTGTAATTTGGATTAGAAACAACAAAAATAAAAAACCATCTTTAATCTAATGAATTTTTTTTCATTATTTTTGCTGTTATTCTTAGGCTTTAGTTCTAAATCTTTTGCTCTAATTAGTAAGGTAAAAATCTCCAACCAAAATTTACCAGCAATTCTAAAGGCTGATTTTGTTAGTGGCGACCAAATTAATGCGGAAATAAAGGCTTCTGGCAATGTTGAAATAACAAAAGATTTTGCAGTATTATATGCCAATAGTGCTACATATAATAAAAACTCCAAATATATATTTGCTCAAGGCGATGTTCGTATAAAAAATCTTGAAATCGGCAATATTTTGTCACCCTCTATTGCTATTAAGGACGATTTTTCGCAAGGCAGTTTTTCTGATGCTAGAATGTTTTTTATTGATGGTTCTTATTTATTTTCCAAAATGATTGAGAGAGAAAATGGCAATAAAATGATTCTAAAAAAATCAATATTTTCATTATGTCCAAATCAAGAAATTGTCAATGATAATTATCAAGCAGGAAAGCTATGGGATATGCTCACAATTAGCTCTTCAACTGCAAAAATTGATAAGGATAATAATAATTTTTCTAGCTATAATTCCATAATCAAATTTTATAAATTCCCTATTTTATATTTACCTTATTTTAAATTTCCTTTACCGAGTAAAGAGCGTCAATCAGGCTTTCTCCAACCATCATATACCAGAAATTCTAATTTTGGATTTGGATTAAAGATACCATATTTTTTTGCCATCAATAAAAGTATCGATTTAACTTCCACTCCAACTTATTATCTGTCGAGCTCACAGCTTATTTTAAATAATGATTTTCGACATTATACCAAATATGGAAAGTATAATTTAAATTTTGAGATTGCTAATAATCAAGTTGATAATTTTGCCGACAAAACCGTGATTAAGAGGTCAAATAATTCAGTGCGTTGGCATTTTAGTGGTTTAGGAAAATTTGATTTTAACAAAAATATCGGCTTAGATTACAATATTAATACTGTTGCTGATAGAAATTATCTTCGTGATTATGGCTTCGATTATTTAGCTTATAGCTCATCAAAAATTAATTTTGACTACATCAAAGATCGTGATTATATTGCAATAAAATTTCTAAGGTTTCAAGAATTAGAAAATGAAAAATTGGAAAAACAATCTCCTTTGATTTCACCTATTATATCTAGCTATCACGAGTCAAAGCCACTCTTTTTTAAAGAAAAATTTTCCATAGCTAGTAATTTTGCAAATTTAAAAAGAGCTGATGGTCTTCAATATAAAAGAATAAGTTTAGTTCCAGAATTTCAAATTCCTTTTAACTTAAAAGGTAATTTAATAAATTTATCATATCAGTTGCAAAGCGATATTTATAAAATCGATAGCCCAAATTCATTTTCTTCACTGAATTATTACAAAAAAACCCAATCAAACTTAAAGAAACAATTTGCTATCAACTGGCGACTGCCTTTACGCAATAAATCAAAATCCAATATTTTAACCCTAGAACCGATTGCAAATTTCGTAATTAGTGATTTTAAAACCCGCAATAATTTAATACCTCTTCAAGATTCGGTTAATTCCGAATTAACTTTTAGTAATATATTTGTAAATGATCGTATTTCTGGATTTGATAGAGGTGAAGCTGGTAAAAGGGTGAGTTACGGCTTAAAATCGGCATTTTTTTCAGATATTGGAGAATTCGATTTTACTGCGGGTCAAGCCATTATTTTAAGCGAAAAAAATCAAGATATAAAAATTCGTGGGTTTGCCGACAATAATCGTTCAAATATCGTTGGAATTGGGAGTTTTAAAGGAAAAAAATTCTTTAATATTTCTTATGCCTTTCAGCTTGATCAACAAAATTATAGCAATAATGTAAACCAAATAAGTTCATCTATAATTTATAAAAAGTTTAACTTAAATAGCGATTATCTTCTTATTCGTAAAAATAAATTTTTTGCTCAAAAAAAAGAGCAAGCAAATTTTAATTCAACTATGGAATTTTCAAAAAAATTTAGGCTAAAAGTATTTTTAGTTAGAGATTTTGTTAAAAAAAGGAATATTCAAAGAGGCTTTGAAGTGAGTCGAGAAGGGTGTTGTTCAGTCTTTGGCTTTTCATTAATTGAAAATAATCCAAGCAATTTAATGAAACCTCAAAAAACTTTTAATTTAAATTTTACTATTAAAAATTTGTAAAAAAATATTTTATTTTAGTATTTACCAATTAAAATTATGTAAAAGCAGATTTTAAACATTGCTTAAAAAAATTAACAAATTATAAATTATGACAAAAGAAACTTCAGACACATCATTTGAAAATGATGTATTAAAATCATCTCTTCCAGTTTTGGTAGATTTTTGGGCACCTTGGTGCGGTCCATGCAAGATTCTTGGACCAGTTATTGATGACATCGCAAATCAATATAAAGGCAAGCTTGAAGTCTTTAAATGTAATGTCGATAACAATCCCGAAACCCCTTCAAAATATGCGGTTCGAGGCATTCCATCATTAATGATTTTTAAAAATGGTAAATTAGTTGATTCCAAAGTTGGAGCATTACCTAGAGCTACCTTAATTGAGTGGGTTAATAAAAATTTAAATGACAATTAATATTTTAGAAAAAAGTCATTTTATTTTTCAAAATTCTCTTCAGCTTTTAAATTCCAATCTAAACAGCAATTTTAAGAATCTAATTCTTAAAATTGGCTGCGAGTTAGAATTTTTTCTACCAAACCTATCCACCCCTCAATTAAAAAACTTACTTAATGATAATTTTTTGGCTAATTTTAAAATAAAAAAAGAGCAGGGTGAATCACAATTTGAGTTAGTTTTTAATCATAGTGCCGATATCACTGGCTTAACATCGCAAATTATATTCGTTAAAAATTACATATACAAATTGGCAAAAAATCAAAATTTACAAGCAAATTTTACGGGAAAACCATTTATCGAAGATTGCGGAAGTGCTTTGCAATTTAATATCTCGATTCATCAAGAAAATGGAGTAAATTTATTTGACAAGAACTGCGAATTAATGATAAATATATGCAATGGAATGCTTGATTTAACTGAGCAGATGTTGTTTTTAATCAATCTTGATGCCAATGATTTTTTACGATATAATCAAAAATTAAATTTAGAATTATTTAAAAAAGGTAAATATATTGCTCCAATTAATTTATCATTAGGTTATGATAACCGCACTTGTGCAATTAGGCTCGCAAATAGTTCAGAAAATGATTTAGCAAAAAGATTGGAATATCGTTTAGCAAGTGCAAATGCTGATATTTATTTGGCATTTAGTGCTATTTTATTGGCAATAAATTATGGTATTAATTTTAAAAAACATAATTTTAATATTATCTATGGCAATAGTTTTGATGAACAATATAATTGCCAAAAAATCATCGATGATTTTGATAAAGCTAGATTAAATTTCTTTAATAAGGATAATTATTTTTGGCAAAATTTTCAAAAATTTAACTGAATAAAAAAATAAATCATTTACTTAAATAAATGAAATAAATTAATTTTTTTGGATAAAATCTTGATAAAACCCTTGAAAATATAAATTTTTCGAAATCGTATAATCAATTTCATTCTTAAAAATATTTATCTTTATTTTATAATTTTAAGCAAATCATTAAATTTCTATTAATTTATTATTTGTAAAGAGCGGTTAAGATTTTTTAACCTGAATAAATCAATTTCTTCAAGAAGATATTTATGGGCTAATTCAATTCTGAATAATTTTCCATTTTCCTCAACATTTAAAAAAATTTGTGAAGCGTTTGGCAAGACAGAAATTTTTTGCATCAAAACAGTTTTAAGAGGCAAAATAGCTTTTTCATCTAAAATTTTGATTTCAATTTTGGCCAAATGTTTAAATGTTCGAGGATTGTTATTTGTTGTTGGTAAAACTTGATTATGACTGGCTTTAGCTGGTTGAGGAGAGTTTTTATTACCTTCAAATTTAACATTATTATCGTAAGAATTTTTATTTAAATTCTTATTAAAATTTTTCGGTGGTGCTAATTTTTTAATATCCTCAAATTCCATTTCGCTTTCTTTGATATTTTTAATAAAATCATCAATTGGATGGACGCCTTTAATCATAATTCTGTTGCCACCATCATCTTTTTTGATTAAACATTCAACCACAATTTCACAGCCATCCTCAAGCAAATCACGATTAGCAGTGATTAAATTTTCATCAAAAATTGTTGCTTCGAAAATTCCAAATGGGTCGGATAAATTAATATAAGCAAAACGTCCTTTACTGCCAGAGCGATGCTTGCTTGAAGCCACAACGCCTGCCATTTTAACAATAGTTGAATCTTCTAGTGAATCATCTTCAATTTTGGAAGAAAAAATCACACCTCTTTTTTTTAATTCAGTAATTTTTTTATCGAGTGGATGTTCGTTTAAGAAAAAACCAAAAGCCTCAAATTCAAAATTTAATTTTTGTTTATAATTCCAATCGCTAACATTTTTTAATGCAGGTAAATGTTCTTTTTCTTCAATTAAACCAAATAAACTCATTTGATTTGAATTTGCTTCCTCTTTGCTTTGATTGGCATAGTTTGACAAAATGTCGAACGATTCAGCAATTTGTCTTCGATTATTAGTAATGGAATCAAATGCACCAGATTTTGAAAGAGCTTCAATCGATTTTTTGTTAATTGACTTGGCATCAAGGCGCTTGGCATAATCATAAATATCTTTGAATTTTCCTTTTTGACGGCGTTCTTTAGTGGCGTCTTCCATCATTTGGAAGCCAACGGATTTAATGGCGCCAAGACCAAAACGAATGGCAAAATTTTGATTATTTGATGCGGTTTTTTTTGAAACATCCATAATTATATTGCCAAAAATAAAATTGTTAAACCAAGTAAAATTCGATAATAGCCAAAGCCAACAAAACTATGGCTTGATATAAATTTAAGTAACCATTTTATTACTAAAATCGAGGCAATAAAAGATGAAATTATCCCAATAAAAATAATTTCAAAATCATTAAAATTTATTTGTTGATAATTTTTCAATAAATCATATGCACAAGCTGAGCCAATGGTCGGCAGTGCCAAAAAAAAGGAAAATTCTGTGGCAATTTTTCGATTTATTCCAAATAAAATGCCACTCATAATGGTGGCACCAGATCTTGAAACTCCGGGAATCATCGCTAAACATTGACATAATCCTATCAGTAATGCATGTTTTTTTTGCATATTTTCAATTTTATTTATATGAAATTTGTCATGAAAATTTTCAATTATAATAATCAAAATTCCGCCAATTATTAATGAAATTGCTATAACAAAATTAGAAAATAAATATTGCTTGATAAAGTCGTGAGCAATAAAGCCAATAATGACTGCGGGCAAAAAGGCGATAAAAATATTTTGCAAAAAAATTTGATTTTGTTTTTTATTAACTTTTAAAACTAAATTGGAAATCTTTTGAAAATATATTAAAAAAATAGCCAAAATTCCACCAATTTGAATAGCAATTTCAAAAACATTATTTTTGATAACATTAAAATCAATTAATTGAGAAAACAAAATTAAATGAGCAGTTGAAGAGACTGGAATAAATTCGGTAAGACCCTCGACAATGCCAAGCAAAATGGCTTTGAAATAAATAGTTAAAACAACAAAATCCATTGAATTTTTTTTAAATTGCTAGAAAAATTTAATGTGGTACCTCCGGTCAGACTTGAACTGACACACCCGCAAAGGGCAATAGATTTTGAGTCTATCGCGTCTACCAATTCCACCACGGAGGCATAAATTAAGAATTACAATTATTTAAAAATTAAACTTTAAAGTCAAATTCATTTTTAAATTATAGGTTATTATATAATTCTTAATAACTCAAAATTTGAAAAAACCAGAAGTAGTTTCTTTTGGGAAAAGTAAATAATTTAAATTTTAAATGTGTATTCAATCAGAATTGCATTTAATAAATTTGCAGGGTTGTTGGGATTTTTTATCCTCACATCTTGAATTTGGCATTTTTTTGTAATTTCTTTTTTTATTACATCATCAAAAGAGTTAAATTTATCCATCAATTATATTTTTTATAGCGTGTAAAATTGTGGTTTTCATTTGATATATTTTAGAATTTGTTTTGCTATCTCATAGGATAGATTAACAGGGACTGCATTGCCCACCATTTTATATCCATCCAAAACATTATTATATATAAATTTAAAGTTATCGGGAAAGGTTTGAATCCTCGCACATTCACGAACTGTAAGCCTGCGATATAAGCCTTCCTCTCCTTTTTTAAATTCTCTTTTATTTTTTTCTATAAATTCCATTTTTGGAGCTTGCGGATGTAAGGGGGCGTGTCTACCTCCTGCCTGAATAGTAAAAGACTGCTCGTTCCAAGCCCTAACTCTATTTCTTGACATAAATATTGTTGAATAGCCTGCTGTGTAATATTCGTGGTTAAATTCATCTTTTTTACTATTTATAAATGGTTTAGCGTTTTTTTGTAAATCAGAAATTGCATCATTTAGCGTTATCTTCTTTTCTTTAGGTTTAGGAAATTCGAAATTATCTTTATTTAACAAGCCAATAATAAAAACCCTTTGCCTATCTTGAGGAACATTATAATCTTTAGCATTAAGAAGTTGATATTTTACATTATAACCAATTTCCTTAAATCCTTGTATTATATTGCCAAAGGCCTCTGCATTTCTGCTATGCAATATGCCAGATACATTCTCGGCAACAAAAAATAATGGTTTTTTATCTTTAATTATTCTTATGTAGTCAAAAAATAATTTACCTCTTGAATCATTTATTCCCCTTAAAGAGCCTGCCTCACTCCAGCTTTGACAAGGAGGGCCACCAATTACACCAACACAATCTGGAATTTCATTGCTGTTAATTTTTCTTATATCTCTTTTATCTAATTTTGTATTTTTAAAATTATATTCAAATGTATCCCATATTGATTTGTCATATTCATTTGCATAAATTGTTTTAAAGCCAGCCTTTTCAAAGCCTAAATCTAAGCCACCAGCGCCAGAGAATAAAGAAACAATATTAAGATTTACCATTTATTAAAAAAAAGATTAACAAATTTAGTTTAATTTTATAACTTAGAACCATAAGTCAATATGCTTTTAAGTATATATCACCAAATTATAAACCATATTTTTTAACCAAAATTTCAGCGATTTGCACGGCATTTAGTGCAGCACCTTTCTTTAAATTATCCGCCACAATCCACATTGACAAGCCATTTTTGACCGAGTGATCGGCACGAATTCTTGAGACAAAAACTGGATCTTTGGTGGAAACTTCAATTGGAGTTACGAACTTCATTTCTTTTGGATTATCAATTACCAAAACGCCGTCAGTTTTTTCAAGCGCCTTGCGAGCCTGAGCTGGAGTAATTGGATTTTCAAACTCAATATTTACTGATTCTGAATGCGAATTAAAAACTGGAACCCTAACGCAAGTAGCTTCAACCTCGATTTTAGAATCGAGAATTTTTTTGGTTTCAACTTTCATTTTCCACTCTTCTTTAGTGACGCCATCATCCATAAAGACATCAATTTGCGGGATCACATTAAAAGCAATTCTTTTAGAGAATTTTTTTGGCTCAAATTGTTGATTTTCGTAAATTTTTTTGGTTGAGTTAAAAAGCTCATCCATTGCTTCTTTACCAGCCCCTGAAACTGCTTGATAAGTTGAAACAACCACTCTTTTAATTTTAGCAATATCGTGAAGAGGTTTCAAGGCAACAACCATTTGAATAGTTGAGCAATTTGGATTGGCAATAATGTTGCGTTTTTTATAATCCGCAATTGCTTCTGGATTGACTTCTGGAACAATTAAGGGAACATCTTCGTCCATTCTAAAATGTGAAGTGTTGTCGATAACAACGCAACCAGCCTTTCCAGCTCTTGGGGCATGAATAGCGGAGATTTTTCCACCGGGTGAAAATAATGCAATTGAAGTTCCTTTAAAATCGTAATCTTCTAGGGATTTAACGACTAAAGTTGAATTTCCATAAGAGATTTTTTTTCCAGCTGAGTTAGGTGAGGCAAGGGCAACCACTTCAGATGCTGGGAATTTTCTTTCGTGAAGTAAATTTAAAATTTCGCGACCAACATTTCCAGTTGCTCCAGCGACGGCTATTTTTCTATTCATAAAAAAAGGTTTAAATTAAAAATGAAATGTTATTATATAAATATTATAATAAAAAAATTATTTGGCAAAAAAATTTATGACCGCAATTAAGAAAATTTTTATAATAGCTACCGAGGCTTCTGGAGATATGCTTGGAGCAAAATTATTAACCGAAATTAATAAAGATAATAATTATAAATTTGAATTAAGTGGAGTGGGTGGACAACTAATGCAAGAGCATAATTTTACTTCAATTTTTCCGATGGAAGATTTGGCGGTAATGGGTTTTGTTGAAGTAATTGCGCATTTGCCTAAAATAATTTCTCGAATAAATTTTACCTATCAAAAAATTTTAGAATTTCAGCCTGACATTATTATTACTATCGATTCGCCTGATTTTTGCTTTCGAGTTATGAAAAAACTGCAAAAAAATAGTTATTTTTCTAAATGTAAAAAAGTTCACCTGATTGCGCCTTCAGTTTGGGCATATCGAGAAAATCGAGCACAAAAAATTGCTAAAATTTATGATTTACTCTTGGCAATTTTGCCGTTTGAGCCACCTTATTTTGAAAAATATGGGCTAAAAACCATTTTTATTGGACATCCACTTATCAATGACAAGCCAGATTTTTCAAATCAAGAATTAATTAAAGCCGAATTAAGTAAAACTTATCAATTTAATCAAAATAATAAGTTATTCTTATTAACCCCCGGCAGTAGAATTTCCGAAGTTAACAAGATATTTCCAGTATTCATTGAAACTATCAATAAGTTAAAACAAAATTTTCCCGACTTAATTGTTTTTATTCCAGTCGTAAAAAAAACTAAAGATTTAATTGAAAATTTAGCCAAAAATTTACAGGTAAAATATTTTTTAATTGATGATAATTTGATGAAAAAAAAGATATTTATGGTCGTAGATTTTGCCTTAGCAAAATCAGGAACAAACACCCTAGAAATCTCGCTTCATCGCATACCTTTAATTATTGCCTATAAAATAAATTTACTAAGTTATTTAATTGTCAAAAATTTAGTTAAAATTAAATTTGCAAACTTGCTAAATCTCCTGCAAAATCGAGAAATTATACCAGAATTTTTGCAATTTGATTGCGAAGCAAATAAGATTTATCAAAAAATATTAGAATTATTGAATAATCAAAATTTAATTAATGAACAAATAAATAATGCCAATAAAAGTTTTGAAATGCTTGGTTTAAATCAAATTGATAACCCAATGCAAAATGCTTTAAATGAAATTTTAAAAATATGAAGTTTTTGCTAATAATTTTTTTGTTCATAAATTTTTTTATTAAATCTGCTTGCGCCAATGTTATAGAACCCTGCTCTCAGGATGGTAGCTTATTAATTGCCGATGAAAATGGAAAAATATATTATGAAAATCAAAGCACTAAACTAATTTACCCTGCATCACTTACTAAAATGATGACCGCATATTTAGTTTTTGAAGCATTAAAAAAAAATCAAATTCAAATTGATGAAACATTGTTTTATTCGGCTCGAGCCGAAGAAATTTCAGCTGTAAATAAAGTAAATAGTTTGTTCGTCAAAGAAGGAGATAAGACTAATGTTGAAGATGCCTTAAAAGGGCTTTTAGTGCGTTCATTTAATGAAAATGCCATTGCCTTAGCAGAAAAAATTGCTGGAAGCGAGTGGAATTTTGTTAGAAAAATGAATGAAAAAGCTTTAACTTTAGGTATGAATAATACCGCCTTTAGAAATGCTTCTGGCTTGCATTACGATGGTCAATATTCTACTGCAAAAGATTTGGTAAAACTTGCTATTAAACTTAAAAATGATTTTCCACAATATTATAATTTTTTTGGACTAAAAGAATTTTCTCTAAATGGTAAAATTTATAAAAGCTCGAATAATTTTTTAAAAAATTACTTAGGTGCAGAAGGCATGAAAACAGGCTACACTTCAAAAGCTGGATTCAATTTGGTTGGGGTTGCAAGCAAAAATTCTAAAAGATATTTTTCAGTGGTAACTGGTTGTAAAAATTCTAAAATTCGAGATAATTTAACAATATTTTTGTTTGATTTAGTTTTTAATTAAAAAATCTCTTTAATTTTTTAATTAGTTTTATATTTTAATAGAAATAAATTTTAATAACATTAACAACATTTTATGTCGCAAATTAATATTGTTACTGCAGGTTTTCTTGTGATTGGAGATGAGATTTTGTCTGGAAGAACCGCGGATTTAAACATTAATTTTTTAGCAAAAAATCTTACTGAACTTGGAATTATTTTAAAAGAAGTGAGAGTTGTTGGCGACATTGAAAATGAAATAATTGAAGCAGTAAGTATCTTAAAAAACAAATATAATTATGTTTTCACCAGCGGTGGAATTGGTCCAACTCACGACGATATAACCTCGCTGGCAATCGCCAAAGTTTTTAATCAAAAATTAATTTTAAATAGCCAAGCTCAAGAAATTCTACATAAATTTTATGGTAAAGAAAATGTTAATGAAGCTCGCTTGAAAATGGCTATGGTTCCAGAATTGGCAAGCCTTCTAGACAATCCAGTTTCATCTGCCCCTGGATTTTTTGTTGAAAATGTTTTTGTATTAGCAGGAGTGCCGAAAATTTTTCAGGGAATGTTCAATTCTTGTAAAGCCAAATTAAAATCTGGGAATAAAATTTTCTCCAAAGAAATTGTTAGTAATTTAACCGAAAGTATTATTGCCAAAGATTTAACAATTTTACAAAATGAATATCCGAATATATCAATCGGAAGCTATCCATTTGAAGGCGGAACTTCTCTGGTTTTTAGAGGTATTGAACCAGCAATTATTGATAATGCAATTTTAAAAATGACTAATAATATTAATAAAATTAAAGCCAATTCAATTATTGAAATTAAATAATGAAAAATGATAAATTTATTAAAACCAATTTAATATCCAAAGATCAAGAAGTTGAGGCTGAATATAGTAAATTTATTCAAGAAAATATTCAAAACAACAAATATTTTGAAGATGCTAAAGACTGGTATTTTTTTCGCTATGTTAGTCCGATATGCGATAGAACATACCTATTTATCGCGATAGCTATTCTTTTTTCATTAATGTTTGTTATTTATAAAATTAATTTAGCAATTTTTCCTTTAAGAATAGTCCAGCCAATTTATATTCAGGCAAAAAATGATATTGGTCCGTATGATGTTAATTTAGTAAAATTAAAACCAAAAAAGGGTGAGGCAAATTACGATAGAAATGTAGAGAATTTTGACGATTCAATTATAAAATTTTTATTAGTAAAATATATTAAAGATCGTGAAGAATTTGATTTTAGAAAAGGCGATGTCACCGATTTAAATCTTAAATATTCTCTGATTAAAAACAACTCGTCCTTTTTAGAATATAAAAATTTCCAAAAAATTATGTCCAAAGAAAATCGTTCTGGACCAATCCAATATTTTGGTAAGAATTATTTTAAAACTGTGGTAATTAATAACATAAGATTTTATCGAAAAGAGCCAGCAAACATAGCCCAAAAATTATTATATTTTATCATTTCACCCATTCCTTATCAAGCTGATATAAGGTTTCAGGGTATTTTGCATTACATTGATGATTATGGCAACAATATTTCAACAATTGAAAATTTCATAGCAAAAATTAACTATGAATATCAAGCGATTTATAAAAATGATTTTCAACCAAATTTAAATTTTATGGTTAATAAATATACATTATATAAAATTAATAATTAATACCCTATGAAAAAAATCCAAACATTATTGCAGAAATTATTTTTTATTACATTAATAATTTTTATAAACTCTAATCATGTTTTAAGTGCTCAACTTCCAAGATTTTTAGGTTCAGAAAAAAAGTTTAGAAGCTATGTTTATAACCCAAATGAATTATATCGTTATTTTGGGCATTACACCTATCAAGGCTTCATTGAGTTTGAAGCTGGCGAAATAATCAATACAATTTCTATGGGAAACCCAACCTTATGGCTGGTTGAAACTCTAGATAATCGCTTATTTTTGAAGCCCGTTGGCGAAGATAATTCTGAAACCAACATGACAGTTCTTACCTCCAAAAGGGTTTATCATTTTGAATTAGTGGCCAAAGAAGCGAAGGGTATGGGAGATAAGGATTTGATTTTTGTAGTTAAATTTCTTTATCCAGATGAAAAAGACAAAAATATTGTTGAATTTGCCAAATCCCCAGCTCCAGACGAGCCAGATTTGCGCGACCTATCATCATATAATTTCAATTACCAATATACAGGAGAGAAAATTATTGCACCTTCTAAAGTTTTTGATGATGGAATATTTACCTATTTAGAATTTGCCAACAAAAATTCTGAAGCTCCAGCGATTTACTCTGTTGATTCCGAGGGCTATGAAACCATCGTCAATTATCGTATAGCTGGAAAATATATGATAGTAGAAAAAGTAGCACCACAATTTACTCTTCGCAATGGAAGTGATATTGTTTGTGTCTATAATATGGAAACTTATACCAATGGTTCCGCCAAGAATTCAACGGTTTTACCAAATGATAAAGGGGTCAAAAGGCTACAAAATTTTGATCAGGCTATGCCAAATAATTTTTCTTCAACACCGAATTTTAGTCAACAATCATCTGCACCTTCTTATCCAGTTCCATCAGTTCAACAACTACCATCTTATGCTACTCCACCTCAACCTATGTTGAGTCAGACTAATGAGCCAATGGCAGGAATTGATAATTCGCAAATGTTTGGTGTAAGTGGTATGGCCAATAATAGTTCAAATCAGGCTTTTGAGGGGATGACAGGAATGGATAATAATCCTTTAATGCAACAATCAAAATCGGCTCGCTCCAGAGCCTTGGGACTGCCTTTTTAAAATAAAATTTGACTTATTTTTTTTTACCTATAACTTAGAGTTAAATTTATTAACTCAATTTTTTAAAAATATGAAAAAGATAATTTCTTTAATCTTACTTTCTTTATTTTTATCATCATGTACACATTTAACAAAATCTGAAAAAGAAGATTTGCGAGAATTAAAATCTTATGGAATAAGAGAAACTGACGAAGAGCCAGTGGCTAAGCCATTTATGGCTGGATTGTTAAATATCTTACCTGGGTTTGGTAATTTTTATTTAGCATCAGGAAATGGCGGAGATTCTAATCATTATCTATATGGAACCCTCAATCTTTTAACATGGCCGATTTCTCCGATATGGGGCATCCCAGAAGCAATTATTGATGCCAACACAATCAACCAAAGAGAGTTAGTTTATTATTATAAATTTGATAAGGTTGGTAAAGCTAATCTTGAGAAAATTAAAAAACAAAATTCAAATTAAGATTAAAATATTTTAATTTAAATCACCTCGTGATATAATTATCACGAGGTTTTTTAATGTAAAAAAATAAAATTATGAATTCAATTTGTGAAGTAAATATTGTAGGTGCTGGCTTAGCTGGAAGCGAACTAGCTTGGCAATTAGCTAATAGAAATATCGCAGTAAATTTATATGAATATCGCAACGAAAATCGTAAAACTTTTGCTCATCGCACCGAAAATTTAGCAGAATTAGTATGCTCAAACTCACTTCGCAGTGATGAAATTACTACCGCCATTGGTTTGCTTCATCAAGAATTGCGAATCTTAAATTCATTAATAATGATGGCAGGAGATGCCAACAAAGTTCCAGCAGGAAGCGCTTTAGCAGTGGATCGGGAGGGTTTTTCAAAATTTATTGAAGAAAAATTATTGGCTACCAATAAAGTCAAAATTATTCGCCAAGAAATTTTGGAAATTCCTTTTAACAGCTCTGAAATTTGGGTAATAGCCACTGGACCGCTAACCACCGAAAGTCTAACTTCGCAAATTTTAAAACACACCAATCAAGAAAATTTGGCTTTTTTTGATGCCATCGCTCCAATTATTTTCAAGGATTCAATTAATTTTGATGTGGCATGGTTTCAATCAAGATACGACAAAGGCGAGGGGGCCGATTACATCAATTGCCCACTCAATAAGGAGCAATATCAAAATTTAGTGCAAGAAATTCTTAATTCTAAAAAAATTGAATTTAAAGAATGGGAAACCAACACCCCATATTTCGATGGCTGTCTTCCAATTGAAGAAATGGCAAAAAGAGGCGAAGATGTTTTGCGATTTGGGCCGCTCAAACCGGTTGGCTTAACCAATCCACATTTTCCAAAATCTCCCGCCTTAACCAAATTAAAAGATCGCAAAGAAAAACCTTACGGTGTTGTTCAGCTCAGACAAGACAATGCATCGGGCTCAATTTATAATATGGTTGGTTTTCAAACAAAAATGACCTATGGCGAACAACAACGAGTTTTTCGAATGATTCCAAGTCTTGAAAATGCTGAATTTGCAAGGCTTGGTGGCATCCATCGCAATTGCTTTATTAATTCGCCAAATTTGCTTGACGAATTTGGACGCTTTAAATCATCGCCAAACATTTATTTTGCTGGCCAAATCACGGGAGTTGAAGGCTATGTTGAGTCGGCTTCGATGGGGTTGATTACGGGTATTTTTATTGCTCATGATTTAAAAAATAATCTATCAAATATTCATCGACCATCAAATAAAACGGCGATTGGAAGCTTGCTAAATCATATCTCGCCAGATTCTAATCAAAGAATTGTCACCGCCAATAATTCTTATCAGCCGATGAATGTTAATTTTGGTTTGTTTGAACCATTATCAAATAATATCAAAAAAGATGATAGAAAAAATGCCTACAGCCAAAGGGCGATTGACGAAATTACCAGATGGAAATTAAAATATGCTTAAAATAATTTAACTTTTTTTAACATGAAGTTTTTTAGAAAAATTTTTTTCTTTTTTATCGGCAAATGGATTTTCACTTTTTCTTAAATATAAGCGAATAGGGGTTAAATTTAAATTAAAATATTCGCGTAAATTTTTTACTAAATAGCGTTGATATCCTCCTTCAAGAGCCTTTGGATAATTAGTAAAAACTGCAAAGGTTGGTGGGCGTCTTTTAATTTGAGTTATATATTTAAGATTTACATTACGACCCTTATAAAGTTGAGGTGAATGTTGTGATTGTGCATATTTAAGCCACTCCATCAATTTTGAAGTCGAAATATAGGCACTCCATTGCTTGTGAGTTTCAATTGTCAAATCGATGATTTTTTCTACATTATAGCCAGTTTTAGCGGATATTCCTAAAATCGGCGCACCAGAAATTTCAGGTAATAATTCTTGAAGTTGCGAACGAACTTGGCGCATAAAAACTTCTTTATCGCCTTTCACTTCATCAATTTTATTAATAGCAAAAACTAAACCTCGACCCTCTTTTAAAACTTGCCCCGCCAAGGCTAAGTCTTGGTGATCTAAAAAACAATTGGCATCAATCATTAAAATTGCAATTTGGGCAAATCGCAGAGCACGAAAACTATCGAGACTCGATAGCTTTTCTAATTCTTTATTGATGGCACTTTTTTTGCGGATTCCTGCGGTGTCGATGAAGCGAATTGGGATATTTTTGTATAGATGGTCAATGGCGATTGCATCTCGGGTAATGCCAGCTTCAGGGCCAGTTATAAGTCGGTCTTTTCCTAAAACTTTATTTAAAAAACTTGATTTACCTGCATTTGGTCTGCCGATCACTGCAATTTGAAATAAATGATTTTTATCATCTTCTTGTAAATCATTTTCATCATCAGAAGCGACTTCATTTGGCACCTCATTTTTAATTTCAATTTCTAATTCGCCGAAATTTTTTTGATATTTTTCAATTTCGGGCGCAATTGCATCATATAGATCGCCAAAGCCAATTTTATGCTCAGCTGAAATGGCAATTGGTTTGCCAAAGCCTAATTTATAAAATTCGCTATCAAAGAAATTTTGATTAAAATTTTCGCATTTATTAGCAATTAAAAAAGTTGGTTTTTTTAATTTTCTTAAAATATTGGCAAAATAATAATCGGTATTGTTAATGCCAGCTCTGCCATCAACGACAAATAAACATAAATCGGCATCATCTATCGCTAAATGAGTTTGTTCAACCATTCTTTGCTCAAGTGAGTTATTGGTAATTTCATTTTCTAAGCCAGCAGTGTCGATAACAATAAAATCAAGCGGCCCCAGCTTTGCCTGTGCTTCTTTTCGGTCTCGAGTTACACCAGGAATATCGGCGGTAATTGCAAAATTTTTACCAACAAGCCGATTAAAGAAAGTGGATTTTCCAACATTGGGTCGTCCAATTATGACGATTTTAAACATATTTTATTAAATTAAATTTAGTTAATTTTAAAATTAAATTTTAAAATAAACAAGAGAGCAAATTTATTTAAAAAAACAAATTTAATTTTTTTTATGATAAATAAAAAAATTGGTTGAAATAATATTTAAAAATTATGAATATTGTTAAGGAATTTATTTAATATTTTTAATTTTTTAATGTCAGAAAAAACCACTTCATCAAGCCTATTGGAGGCAATCAAATTAAAGCTTGGAAAGCTACCTAAACCTAGCGAAGACCCAGAAAAAAAACTTAAACAAAACTATTTTGGCGAAAATTTAAAAGACTTACCAGAATCTAATGATAATTCAGAAAAAACTGAATTATTTGAAGACCTTAAAAATATCGAAAATATCGAAAATTCTTCAGAAAACAACATCCAAGAAGATCAAAGTGAGTTATTAAAAGATCTCGATGATGAGTCACTTAATATTAAAAATATATCACAAAAAATTACTAATAAAACCAATTTAAAAGAAATAAACTCATTGCAAATCGATGAAGAAAATAGCGAAGAAGATATTGAAGAAATAAAACCACAAGAACAAAATCCCAAAAAAGATACCTCTAAGCCTGACCCAATTGAACTTGAATTACAAAAATTAGAGGCCGAGCTTGAACAAAAAAAACAAATAACAAAGCCAGAAATAAAAATTGAAAATCTTGATTTAACCGATGAAAAACCTTTAGTCAACGAAACAAAAAACGATGATTTTTCGCTTTCGATTGAAGAAGACTATTCTCAAACCCCAGCATTCAAATCAATAGATAAAGCACAAGAGATTAGCGATTTAAATGATGATATTAAGAGTGTAAAAAATCAAAGCAAAAAAATTAATCCAATTGATAATTTAATTGGCAAAACTCAGCAAAATAATATATCGCCTCACAATAATCAGGAAATTACTGAAAATACAGAAAAATCCAAAGATTATCTTGAAGATAATTTTCATGAATTAAGAAGTAGAATTTCCGAAAATTCAACATTCAAATTTTCTCCAACTCTAAAATATCTTGAAGAAATTAACCAAAAAACCGCAGAAATTTTACCACCAGCTGAGTCTGAAATTTCTAATCAAGAAATCAATGAAATTTCTCAATCTCTCACTACTCTCAACGAAAATCTTACGACACTCACAGAAGATGCAAAAATTGAGGATGATGAAACCTTAAAAACCAACAACAATATAGCAAATGAAACTGAAAAAAGCCCTGATTTCATTGAATCAATCGATAAATTATTAAACAATAAAAATATTGATTACAATCAACAAAAACTTAAAGAATTAGCTGATCTCTCAAGTAATAACAATATCAACAAAGAAGAAAAAGAAGAGGATTTTCAAATTCAAAATTTTGAAAATGAACTAATTAAAAATTCAATGCAAGCCATCAAAGAGGAGCTAACATCAATTAAAAAAAATACCAAAATTCACGAAGATGAACTCAATGATTATCGTAATCAAATCCAATCAACAGATAATTTTGAAGAAAATATTGAAACAAATCCTAAATTAGAAAAAATTAGTCATAGCCTAATTCACGAAGAAACTATTTATCAATCGACAAACTCAATTAAAAAATTAATTGAAGCCAAAGATATCGTTAAAAAAATCAATGAATCATTTGGAAATAATGAATTACTGAATAAAATTGCAATAAATTTGATGGAACCAAAATTGGAAAAATGGTTAAATGAAAATCTCCCAAATTTAGTTGAAGAAATCGTCCGAAAAGAAATTGAAAAAATTATTCCAAAATAATTTTAGTTAAAAATTAAACAAATCATAAGTTTTTAAATTTTTCTATATTAAATTTAATAAATAATTTAATGCATAATCTGAGGTTTTAAGCCATAAATTGTGGTTTTCAACATTGGATTTATTATTAAAATGACGATTAAAAACAATAGCTAAATTTTGCATTTCTTCATCAAAATTTTCATCAAAATTTTCAATTTTATAGCCAAAATATGCTAATTTTTCTTTAATTTCTAGAATTTTTGGACTTTTATCTTCAATTGCAAAATATAATTCATTAAACTCTTCGCGATTATCAAATTCTGGATATAAACCTATATCGTTTAAAGCAAAAAACTCCCAATTAAATAAATGGGAAGGATCTTGTTTACGATTTAATAAATTGGTCTGCGAATCAAAAGCAATATCACTATGACCTAAGATAAAACGATTGGCAATTTTATATTTATTTTTTAAATAAGTAGCAAGTTTTAAACCTGATTGAAGCTGTTCTTCTGAAAATATTTTTTCGAATGGGGAACTATTTAAAAATTCAATACCAATTGATGAAGCATTTAATCCTTTAATACCATTCCAGTAGCTAACTCCAGCATGAAAAGCGATGTCATTTTCTTCAACTAATTGTGTAATTTCGCCATCTTCTGTAACCACAAAATGTGCACTAACACCATGATATTCAAAGGCGTCGATTGCTTCAGTTAAATTATTACATTGTATATGATGAAAAATTAGATAATCAATTTGGCGAATACCATTAAATTTTTTATAACAATCATTGTTAATATTAACCGCTGAAATTTCGAAAGAATTCATAAACAAATTTTTGACAATAAAAAATAATAATTGTAATTTAGATAAAATCCTAATTTAAATAATTTAATTTATGACTAATAAAAAACAATCGAATAATCAAGTTTCATCCAATAAAGATAATGCAAATGCAAATAATACTCGCCCCCAAAAAGAAATTGAGGCTTTAAATTTTCATATGCAAGGTCAACCAGGAAAAGTTGCGATGCATGCAACAAAACCACTAAACACTCAAAGAGAATTGGCTTTAGCTTACTCCCCTGGTGTTGCTGTTCCTTGTTTAGAAATCGCTAAAAATCCAGAATCCGCCTATGATTATACTTCAAAAGGCAATTATGTAGCAGTTATATCAAACGGCACAGCGGTTTTGGGTTTGGGAAATTTAGGAGCATTAGCTGGAAAACCAGTTATGGAAGGAAAGTCAGTTTTGTTCAAAAGATTCGCCGACATTGATTCGGTTGATATTGAGGTGGCAACCGAAAATGTAGATGAATTTATTAATTGTGTAAGATTTTTATCACCAACTTGGGGTGGCATTAACCTAGAAGATATCAAGGCTCCTGAATGTTTCATCATCGAAAGCAAACTTCGCGAAATTATGGATGTTCCAGTTTTTCACGATGATCAACACGGCACTGCGATTATTTCAGCAGCTGGAATTTTGAATGTTTTACATTTATCAGGCAAAAAATTTAAAGATATTAAGGTGGTAGTAAATGGTGCAGGTGCCGCTGGCATTGCTTGCTTAGAATTACTTAAAGCGATGGGCTTACCGCACAATAATGCTATTTTGTGTGATACCAAAGGAGTAATTTACAAGGGCAGAACCGATGGGATGAATCAATGGAAATCGGCACATGCAGTTGATACTAAGGCTAGAAGCCTTGCAGAAGCGATGGCTGGAGCTGATGTGTTTTTAGGATTGTCAGTTAAAGGAGCGGTAACTAAAGAAATGGTTAAATCAATGGCAAAAAATCCAGTAATTTTTGCTATGGCCAATCCTGATCCTGAAATTTTACCTGAAGAAGTTAAATCTGTACGTGATGATGCAATTGTTGCAACTGGCAGGAGCGACTACGAAAATCAAGTTAATAATGTTATGGGCTTTCCATATATTTTCCGTGGAGCCCTTGATGTTCGTGCTTCAACCATCAATGAAGAAATGAAAATAGCCGCAGTAAAAGCCCTCGCTGAACTTGCGCGCTTACCAGTTCCAGACGAGGTAATTAAAGCCTATGGCGGTCGCGAAATGAAATTTGGTCCAAATTATATCATTCCAACTCCATTTGACTCTCGATTAATATATACCATTCCAGTTGCTGTAGCTAAGGCTGCGGTCGAATCTGGTGTTGCCAAAAAACCAATCAAAGATTGGGAGCTGTATGCCAAGCAACTTCAAGCCCGCAGAGATCCATCAGCCAATAGTCTAAGTTTAATTTTTGAAAAATTAAAAAGAGCCCCTAAAAATGTTATTTTTGCTGAAGGAGAGCAGCCAGAAATTATTAAAGTGGCTTCTTTATGGCGCGACAATAAATATGGTAAACCAATTTTAATTGGCAAAAAAGACCGTATTTTACAAAAAATGTCCGAGTTAAACATCGATGAAAAAGGAATTGAAATCTTTAATTCCGCCTTATCCGAAGATAATAATAAATATATTGAGCATCTTTACGAAAAATTGCAAAGAAAAGGAGTTTTGCTTTCAGATTGTTCAAGAATGATTAAAACTGATCGTAATATTTTTGCTGGCTCAATGCTAGCCTGCGGTTATGGCGATTTATTAGTTACAGGCTTAACCAGAGGCTATAGCAAATCACTAAAAGATATTTGGCAAGTTATTAAAAACAAGAAAGACCAAATTGTGTTAGGTATTTCAATGATTATTTCCAAGGGTCGCACAATTTTTATTGCCGACACCGCTTGCTCAGAGCTTTCATCATCAGAACATTTGGTTAATATCGCCATTCAAACTGCAAAAAAAGTTCGCAAAATGGGTTATGAGCCAAGAGTTGCCTTTTTATCATTTTCTAACTTTGGAAGCGCTTTAAAAAACGAATCTAGTCGAATTAAAAAAGCGGTTGAACTTCTTGACGAAATGAAAAAAGTTGATTTTGAATATGATGGAGAAATGACTGCGGATGTGGCTTTAAATCCAGATAAAATGGCAAAATATCCATTTTGCAAATTATCAGGACCTGCAAATATTTTAATTTGCCCAGGGCTTCATTCAGCAAGCATTGCCACCAAATTATTAGAAGAAGTTGGAAATTGCACAGTAATTGGTCCAATTCTGGATGGATTTGAAAAACCAGTGCAAATTGTAACTATGCGTTCGTCAATTAATGATATTTTAAATATGACTGCAATTGGTGCAGTTGATTAATTTAATTAAAAAATTATGGCAAACGCATCACATTATACACCAGAATATATTGCATCACTAAATTTAAATAATAATTATTCAGATGGAGTTAAAAATAGTTCCGCTTATAGCCCTGATTATGAAGGAAGTTCTGGAGGTATGTCAATTCTTTCTGGAAGAGTATTAGAAGGAGATATAATGGGAAATATCGGAATAGGATCTGGATCTGGCATTTCACTAGGAATTGAAGGTGGAATTGATACAATTCAATCTGAACTATTGGGCGAGGGAGCGATGCAAAAAAACCTTCTTGCGGTGTTTGATGGAAGTGTTTTTAGCATTATGGGCTTACCAAAAAGCGAATGTTTTGCCATTAAATCTCTTGGAATTTTAACCTCATTAAATAATTTATCAGCTTTAAAACAAATTAACCTTGATATTAAGGGTAAAACTTCAATTGTTGCTCAAGGTGAACAACAACAATAAAAAAATGCTAGAAAATAAAAATAAAACTTCAAATTCCAAAAAAACAACTATTGAATCCAAAATTAAAATTAACAATTTAACTGCAAAGCCAATTGAAAATAAACCAAAACCTGAAGACGAACATAAAGACTATACTAAATTTGGCGATTGGTCAATTAATGGTCATGCCATTGATTTTTAACCTAATAAAAAGCTAATATTTTTATGTTTAAAAATTTTTTTAAATATTTTGTTTTAATTTTAATTGTTAGCTTCGTGTCTTCATGTTTTTTATTCACTGAATCTGGTTATTACAAGGGTCCAAAATCCGATCATTTTGATGGCAAAAAATTTTTCAATCCAGAATTTAATGACCCAATTAAAAAAAATTTCATGTCATATTATAAAGCAAAAGCCAAATATGAATCCGAAAATGGAAAATCTAAATGGGTGGACAATCTTATTGAGGTTAAAACTTTTAATCCAAAACCGCAAATTCAAGATAAAATTTCTATAACTTTTGTTGGTCATTCGACATTTTTATTACAATTTTCTAATTTAAATATTTTGACCGACCCAATCTGGTCAAATCGCGCAAGTCCTGTTAAGTTTTTGGGTCCAAAACGTGCCAAAAAACCCGGAATTAATTTTGATGATTTGCCAAAAATTGATGTGGTTTTGATAAGTCATTCACATTATGATCATCTTGATTTACCAACCTTAAAAAATTTAAATAAAAAATTTGCTCCAAAATTTTATGTTGGTTTAGGTATTTGCCATTTTTTCAATAAGATAAAAAAATTAAATTTTGATTGCACCGAACTTGACTGGGGTCAAAATACCATTTTTAACGAAAATCTTGCTATAAATTTTGAACCCGCCAGACATTGGTCAAAACGAATGTTTTTTGGCTCAAATGCCACCTTATGGGGAGCTTTCGTTTTACAAACTAAGTTAGGAAATATTTATTTTGCAGGCGACACTGGCTATGGTGATCATTTTAAAAAGGCTAAAGAAAAATATCAAAATTTTGAATTGGCGATGCTTCCAATTGGAGCTTACAAACCTGAAGATTTTATGATTAGACATCATATTAGCCCCCTTCAAGCGGTTATGGCTCACAAAGAGCTTAATGCTAAAAAATCTATTGCGATGCATTTTGAAACTTTTCAACTCGCTTCTGATAATTTTAAAGACCCCGCAAATGAATTAAAAAAACAACGACTTGAGCAAAATATCGAGAATGATTTTTTATTGCTTGAAGTTGGAGAAAATATAGAAATAAACAACAAATAATTTTCAAAATACAGTTTTTGCAATAGCCAAAACATCAACTTTTTTGGCTTTATTTCGCTTTAGAATTTTTGCTATTGAATTAATAGTAGAGGAGGTTGTTATAACATCGTCGATGATTAATATTTTTGTATTTTTTACCAACTTATTTGCTTTATATTTTGGATTCAAAATAAAAGAACTTTTGATGTTTTTTATTCGTTGTTTCTGTCCAAGCTTAACTTGCGAATTATTATTTTTTATACGAATAATCAAATCATACATTAATTTATCTTTGCATAAAAATTTTGCCAATAAAATTGCTTGATTAAATTTTCTTGTTCGCAATTTTTTTTTATGAAGAGCCACTCCAATCACCAAATCATAATTTTTTAATTCAATATTTGTGAATTTATTAATAATTTTTACCAATCTTTTAGCGATAAAAGTTTGGTCGCGATATTTAAAATTAGCAATCACCTCGCCAATTGTTGAATTATATCTAAAGATGGTGTAAACTTTATCGTAAAATGGTTTTTTCTTTAGACAATTTGTGCAAATATTGTCAGAGACCTTTAGAGAAAAATCAAATGGAAATGAACAAATTTTACATTTTGGATTTTTGATAAATTGCAAATCTTTCCAGCAATTTGCACAAAATTCGCCGTCATAACTAATAATTGTATGGCAAGACAGGCAAGTATTAGGAAATAATAATTGAATAAATTTTTTAAAGAAAATCATGGTGATAAAACAAAATATTTTTGACAGAAATTTATGGCAAAAAAATTGCCAAAGATATCGGGGTTTATTTTCTAATTATAATTTTATTTATTCTCAGGTTGCAATAAATATTATAGAAAATATTGAAATTCAAAATATAAATTTTGCCAAAGTATTAGAAATTAATGCCAAGGATGAATTTTTTAAAAATTATTTTTCAAAATCCAAATTTTATTATAACGAATTTAGCGATATTGCCGATGAAAATAATATCGATTTTGGCTCAGAAAAATATGATTTGGTTATCAATAACTTAGATTTACATTTTATTAATGATGTGGTAAATTTTTTATCAAAAATTTATAAGTGTTTAAATCCAAATGGATATTTTATTGCTAGTTTTTTTGGCGATGAAAATTTACCAGAACTTAGAAAATCAATTTATTTAGCTGAAGAAAAAATTTATAATGCCATCTCGCCAAGAATGCCACCAACCATTGATATCAAAACTTCAGCACAAATTTTAGGGCAGGCTGGTTTTGCAAATCCTATTGCCGATTTAGAAAAAATTGTTATTAATTACCAAAAACCAATTAATTTACTTTATGACTTGAAAAATATGGGACTTGGAAATATTATGATTAACAGAAGTAAAAAATTTTTTACCAGAAAATTACTTAATCAACTTCTAGAAAATTATCAATTATTTTTTAATAAGTCGACTAATTCTTTTAATGCGACCTTTAATATAATTACAATTTCTGGACAAAAAAAATAAAAATGCCAAAAAAAATATATATCAAAACCTATGGTTGCCAGATGAATGTATACGATTCCGATCGAATGCAAGATTTAATGAATGCCGTTGGCTATGAAACTGTTGATTCTCCTGTCGATTCAGATATGGTTATTATCAATACTTGCCATATTCGCGAAAAAGCTAGTGAAAAATTATTCTCGGATTTAGGCAGAATTCGTCCACATAAAAATCAAATGAAAGAGCAGGGCAAACAAATGATTGTTGCCGTTGCTGGTTGCGTTGCTCAAGCCGAGGGTGAAGAAATTTTTAAGCGGTCAAATGTGGTTGATATAATTGTTGGACCCGAAAGTTATCAAACATTACCAGACTTAGTTGGAAAGGTTATTAGAGACAAAAAAAAGCAAATCAATTTAGATTTCGTTCCCGATCATAAATTCGATAATTTGCCTCAACAAATCAAAACTGGAATTGGCGCCAGCTCCTTTGTTACGGTTCAAGAAGGTTGTGATAAATTTTGTACCTTTTGTGTTGTTCCTTACACTCGAGGAGTGGAATATTCAAGAGATGTTAACAAAATTCTTGATGAAATTAAGGTCTTAGCAGATAATGGAGTTCAAGAAATTTATTTGCTTGGGCAAAATGTAAATGCTTATCATGGTCTTGATGAACATAAAAATCCATCATCTTTGGCAAAATTAATCGAAAAAATCGCTGAAATTTCTCCGATTCAACGAATACGCTATACCACATCACACCCCAGAGATATGAGTGATGACCTAATATCAGCACATCGCGATATTAAAAAACTAATGCCTTTTTTACATTTACCTGTTCAATCAGGCTCTAACAATGTCTTAAAGGCAATGAATCGCAAACATACCAGACAAGATTATCTTAAAATAATTGAAAAACTCCGAAAATATTGCCCAGAAATTGGCTTATCCTCAGATTTTATTGTCGGCTTCCCAGGAGAATCAGATCGAGACTTCGTCGACACTTTGAATTTGGTTAAAGACGTAGGTTTCACACAATGTTATTCTTTTAAATATTCACCAAGGGCAGGGACTCCTTCGGCGGATTCCAACCTGCAAATACCAGAAAATATTAAAGATGAAAGATTGGCAGAATTACAAAAACTTTTAACCGAACAACAAATTGCCTTTAATAAAAAATTTGAAAATTGCAAAATGTCAATTTTAATTGAAAAAACCGCTCCAAAATCCAAGGTTAAATCAAAAAGAGTCAATGAAAAAATAATTCAACTTTGGGGCAAAAGTCCTTGGCTTCAATCGGTTGTCCTTGAAGTTAAAAAAGAAGATGAAAAAAAATTTTACAACAAAATTATCGATGTAAAAATAATTAAATCTAGACCAAGCAGTTTAATTGCAGAAATATTATGAAAACAGGCTCCAGTCAATTGAATTTTCAACAAGATTTTGAGAGAAGATTTCAGAATGATTTTCAAAGATACGCACCTCAAACTTTTCTAGAATTACAAGAAAAAACTACAGAAGTAGATATTAGAAAAACTCTTTCATATCAACAATACCTTAAAACCTACATATCATGTATAGAATCAGGAATATGCACAAGGACAAATATGAGTTATGTAGAAAAGATTTTTAGAAACATAGAAATTGAGCACATATCATCGAATATGGCAAGTATGTTGGAACAGGATCCAGCATTATCTCAATTTAATAATTTTGCAGACGATTCGGATATAGAAAAAAAATTTACTCAAGATGAGCAAATGAATAAAGGATATGGCAGGAATAATTCATTATTTTCGCATTTACACTCTACGGATATTGTTGCAGATGGTTTTTCAAGACAGTTATTAAGTATAAGCAATAATCCATTAAGCCAATCTATGAATAAAGATGAGGCTTTTTTAGAGCATTTATTTGCAAGTAGTAATCAAACCCATCAAAATCAACCAGATCACTACGCCTCTGATTTAAGTTTTCTTAGCGCATCATCGCCACCACAATCAACATTAAGTTCACCACGAACTAAAATATTTACTGTTGAAACGAACGAAAGAAAATAGATCAACCTTAATTAATAGTTTAATGTTTTAAATATTACAAATTTTAAATTTTATAATTTTCTAACATAATGGACATTATGTTAACTTAGATGATATATTTTTTCATTCAATATTTGAATATATTATCCCAAGTAATAATGCCCAATGGGAATATTACAAATATTATAAAGTATTTTTAAAAATATTTACCATTTCTTGTTGTAACTAATTTTAAAATTGAATTATTGATAAAGGGTTTAATAGCTTTTGGATTTGTAAATCCTTTGAATAATTAAACAATTTTTTGGACAATAATTAAATAGCTTAATTATTATTAATCAGCTGTTTTGGGAATATTATTTTAATAAAATTAAGGCTGTTTTATATATTTCCAAAACTTTAATAAATTTATATAGTTTTAGATTTGCAAGATAAAAATTTTAATTTATGTGACACATCATATCTGTATTTTGTCCAGAAATCGCAGCAACAATGGTTGGAGCACCAAACATCGCTGCAATACCTGCAGCCACACCAATCATTAAACCCCACGATACCTTACCTGAAAAGAAACCAATACCAACAGCAATGATCGCAAATGCCGCAAATGTTTTACCAGCTGAACCAGTAACAACTCTAAATGCATTGCACATAGATCTAGTAAATGAATTTGAGCTAACATTGCTGGAAACATCTGCAATGCCAGGATTAGCAATAAAACCCTTAATCTTGTTGCATGCTGAAATGCACATATTTTGACAAGCGGTTGCATCATTTGTACATGTATAAGTTTCAATGAATCTAAACATAGTTCCACAAGTATCCGTTGTTTGTCCATTTGAATCACATAAAGTATTTGAACCTGATATCGCTCCGCCCGCATTTGCTGAACATACCCCTGCGGATGTACAAGCAGTTGAACTATCAACTGTTTTGGTAACAGCAAATGCCCTAGAGCTTAATAAAAAAAGAACAAGAAATAAAATGGAATTTAAGGTTATCTTCATAAAAAAGTATAATAATTGTTAATTTAAAAATTGATAAATTTTAATTGATCTATTTTAAAAAACTAATTTTTAGTTCCTTTAATTGCTTATCAAAAACAATTGCAGGAGCATTCATCATTAAATCTTGAGCTTTGCCGTTCATTGGAAAAGGAATAACTTCTCTAATATTCGGCTCGTCAGCAAGTAACATAATTATCCTATCAATACCTGGTGCAAGACCACCATGTGGAGGCGCTCCAAATTTAAAGGCATTTAACATTGCTCCAAATTGTTTTTCAACCACATCATTTCCATAGCCGGCAATTTCAAAAGCCTTATACATAATTTCTGGTTTGTGATTTCGAATTGCACCTGAACATAATTCTATGCCATTACAAACAATATCATATTGATAGGCCAAAATATCGAGCGGATTTGAATTTTTTAAAGATTCTAAACCACCTTGAGGCATTGAAAAAGGGTTATGGGAAAATTCAATTTTTTGATTTTCTTCATTAAGCTCATACATCGGAAAATCTACTATCCAACAAAATTTATAAATATTATTATCGATGAGTTTTAAATCGTTACCTAATTTTATACGAACCAAACCCGCAATTTTAATTGCATCATTGGCTCTACCGCAGGAAAAGAAAACCGCATCGCCATTTTTTAAATTGGCGGTATTTTTTAGTTCATTTAATTTTTCTGTAGTTAAAAATTTAGCAATCGGACCTTTGGCATCACCATTTTCATCAAAAATAATATATGCCAAACCATTTGCCCCGATTGATTGAGCATATTCAATCATTTTGTCAAAAAAGGAACGAGGTTGTGAGGCACAATTTGGAGCTGGAATCGCTCTAATGATAGCACCCTGCTCTATAGATTTGGTGAAAATTGAAAAATTTGAACCAACAAAAATATTGGTGGCATCACTTAAAATTATCGGGTTGCGAAGATCTGGTTTGTCAATTCCGTAATCAAGCATTGCTTTGGCATAAGGAATACGAATAAAATTTTTATCATGCAATTTTTTACAACCAAAATCATTAAATATTTTATACATTACTGGTTCAATTGCGCTAAATACATCTTCTTGAGTAACAAATGACATTTCAACATCAAGCTGATAAAATTCTGGTGAACGATCTGCTCTTAAATCTTCATCGCGAAAGCAAGGTGCAATTTGAAAATATCGGTCAAATCCTGAAACCATTAATAATTGCTTGAATTGCTGAGGAGCCTGCGGAAGTGCATAGAATTTGCCGGGGTGTAAACGAGCTGGAACCAAATAATCTCTAGCTCCTTCTGGGCTAGAAGCGGTTAAAATTGGGGTTTGAATTTCAAGAAAACCTTGATTAGTCATTTCATGTCTAAGAGCTGAAATAACTTTGGATCTTAAAATAATATTTTTATGTGTTTTATCTCGTCTTAAATCTAAAAAACGGTATTTTAATCTTAATTCTTCAGGATAATTTTCATTTTCTTGATTAATTTGAAATGGAATTTGTTCTGATAATGATTCAAGGTGAAATTCATCAACTTTAACTTCAATTTCACCAGTATTAATTTTGGGATTGACTGCATCAGAATTTCTGGCAATAACTATACCAATTATTGTAATTACTGATTCAAGCTTAATTGTGGCAATAACATCCAAATCAAGTGATTTATTTTGTTGATCAATTACAATTTGAGTGATGCCATAATGATCGCGCAAATCAATAAAAATCAAGCTACCGTGATCGCGTTTAGAATGAACCCAACCCGATAGCTTAACTTTATTTGAAATGTTCTTAATGTTAAGCTCGTTACAATTATGTGAACGATATTGATGAAACATTATTTACTAGGTTGAGAACTGACTTGTTGCTCTTTATTTTGAATAGTTTGAGCTTTTAATGGTTGACCTGGTGTTGAGCTAGGAGTATCTTTAGACATATATAAAAAATTAATGGTTAATATTTAATAAAAAAATTACTAATAATAAATAATTACTAAATAATGCAAATTAATACTAAAAATTTACTTAGCAATTATATTTTTAAAAATTTTAACTTTCAAGTTCAAATTTAAAAAAAGTTAGTAAACATCATAAGAGTTTACACCGCCATAATAAAATCGGTTTTTGCATTTATTGCATTTTGAAGTTTTAGCAATAAATAATTCAATGGCTCTAGGCTCTTTAAGGCATATTAACCACGCAATACCATGAACAATTGGCATAAGAACCAATAAATATATAAAGTTATTGGTCATTACAAATATCATTAAACATAAAATTAAGTTTAAAGCAGCAAATGTATAGCTAACTCCAAGAAGCATCGGCGGTCTTGTTAAGCCAAGAAAAAGTGGATCGCTATCAAGTTGACCAGATTCAATGCTCATAAATAAAAATTAATTTGACTTTATTTTTACAAATAATGTAAATTAAATTATATTATTTTGTCAAACTATTTTTTGAATTATGTCTTTTTTATCCAAAACTTTATCCTCTATTAAGGAATCGCCAACCATTGCCATTTCAACCAAAGCTTCAGAACTTAAGGCTCAGGGAATAAAAATTATTTCACTTGGAATGGGTGAACCAGATTTCGATACTCCTGAAAATATTAAACAAGTTGCAATTAATGCCATTAAAAATGGAGAAACAAAATATACTGCAGTTGATGGAACTCCCGCCCTTAAAAAAGCAATAATTAACAAACTTAAAAGGGAAAATAATCTAGAATATAAAAATTCTGAAATATCAGTAAGTACTGGAGCCAAACAAGTAATCTATAATGCTTTAATCGCTACTTTAAATCAGGGCGATGAAGTTATTATTCCTGCACCTTATTGGGTTTCTTACCCAGATATGGTTATTCTGGGAGGTGGCACTCCGGTTGTTGCCGAATCTTCTGAGGTTAATAATTTTAAAATAACTCCAAGTGAATTAGAATCAAAAATTACTACTAAAACCAAATGGTTAATTTTAAACTCTCCAAGTAATCCAACTGGAGCTTGTTATAATGATTCAGAACTTAAAGCCTTAGCAAATGTCTTGTTAAAACATCCTCATGTTCATATAATGAGCGACGATATTTACGAACATTTAATTTTTGACAATTTAAAATTTTCTACAATTTGCGAAGTTGAGCCAAAACTCAAAGATAGAACTCTTATTGTAAATGGAGTTTCAAAAGGCTATGCTATGACAGGATGGAGAATAGGTTTTGGAGCTGGTAGTGAAAAATTAATCAAAGCTATGGGTGTAATTCAGTCACAAAGTACATCTTGTCCAAGTTCAATAAGCCAAGCTGCATCAGTTGAAGCTTTTAATGGACCGCAAGATTTTATTAAACCAAATGCAATTTTATTTCAAAAAAGAAGAGATTTGGTTGTTAATGGGCTCAATGAAATAAAAGGAATTAATTGTAACACACCAAATGGTGCATTTTATGTATTCCCTAGTTGCAAAGGTCTATTTGGCAAAAAAGATTCCAAAGGAAATCTTATAAAAAATGATTCAGATTTTGCTAGCTACTTATTGGAAGAAGCTCTAGTTGCGGTGGTTCCTGGTGTCGCATTTGGTGCCGAAGGTTTCTTTAGAATCTCTTATGCAGCCAGCGATGAAATGCTAAAAGATGCGGTAAAAAGAATCGCCGAAGCCTGTAATAAATTAAAATAATATGCTTTTAGCAATCGATATTGGCAACACTAACATAGTTATTGGAATATTTGACGGCAATGAAAAACTTGTACATAAATGGCGACTTATTTCTGATCACAAAAAATCGATAGATGATTATGCAGTTGATATTATTGAGCTTTGCCTCACCAATAAAGTTGATTGCCTTGCTATAGATGGATGCATTATAGCTTCAGTAGTTCCAATATTAAGTGCCAGAATTTTAGAAGCGGTAAAAAAATTTTTGAGTCCAACAATTGCCAAAAAAATCTTTTTAATTGGCGATGAAAACACCAAAATAGATATTGAAATAAAGATAAAAAATAAAAATGAATTAGGTCATGATCGAATCGTAAATGCAATTGCTGGTTTTGAAAAATATGGCGGAAATTTAATTTTAATTGATTTTGGAACGGCTACAACCTTTGATATAGTTGGGACAAATGGCGAATATTTAGGGGGCATAATTTCGCCAGGAATTAATTTATCACTTAAAGCTTTACATGATATGACTGCACAACTTCCAAAAATTTTGATAAAACCACAAAAAAATGTCATCGGAAAAAGCACGGTTGAGGCAATGAATTCTGGGGTTTATTTTGGCTATATTGCTATGGTTGAAGGTTTAATTAACAGGATTGAAAATGAATTAAATTTTAAAACAAAAAAAATTATCACGGGCGGTCTTTCCGAAGTTTTTAAGGAAATATTATTAAAGGAAAAAATTGTTGATTTTCATTGCCCAGAGCTAACTCTAGATGGACTAAAAACTATTTTTGAAATGCAAAAATAACCAAATTCTCTAGTTTAATTATTCCCATTCAATAGTTCCTGGTGGCTTTGAAGTAAAATCATAAACCACTCTATTAACTCCCCTAACCTCATTTATAATCAAATTTGAGACATCTGCTAAAAATTTTGAATCAAAATTATAAACTTCAGCGGTCATGCCATCAACCGAAGTTACTGCTCGAAGCGCTAAAACATTTTCATAAGTTCTCGCATCACCCATAACTCCTACGGTTTTAACTGGCAATAAAACACTAAATGCCTGCCAAATTTTATCGTAAAGACCAGCATTTTTAATTTGATCTATGTAAATTGCATCGGCTTCTTGTAAAATTTTAATTTTTTCTTCAGTAATTTCGCCAATAATTCTAATCGCCAAACCTGGACCTGGAAAAGGATGTCTTGCCACAATATTTTCAAGAACTCCCAATTCTCTGCCAAGCGCCCTAACCTCGTCTTTAAACAACATTCGAACTGGCTCCAATAATTTTAGTTTCATTTTTTCTGGTAAGCCACCAACATTATGGTGAGATTTTATAGTTTGACTGGCACCTTTATTTGGATGAGAAGACTCTATTACATCAGGATATAATGTGCCTTGCGCCAAAAATTCTGCATCTTGAATTTTGGATGCTTCTTTATCAAATACTTCAATAAAAGTGGCTCCAATTATTTTACGTTTTTGTTCTGGATCAGAAATATTTTTCAATTTTTGCAAAAATAAATCTTTGCAATCAGCATAAACAAAATTTAAATCAAATTTACTAAAAACCTCCCTAACCTCTTTTCCCTCATCTTTTCTAAGTAAGCCATGATCAACAAAAATACAAGTAAGTTGCTTACCTATTGCTTGGTTAACAAGCATTGCCACCACAGAAGAATCAACCCCTCCACTCAAACCACATATTACCTTTTTATCGCCAACAAATTTTTTAACCTCATTTATAGCATTATCCTTAAAATTTTTCATTGACCAATCGGCCTTGGCTTGACATATTTTAAAGACAAAATTTTGTAAAATTTTTGCTCCATCGATTGAGTGATAAACTTCCGGGTGAAATTGTACTCCATAAATTTTTTTAATGTCATTACCAATTACTGCAAAAGGAGCCTTAGGAGTAGTGGCAAAGACCTCAAAACCATCGGGGATTTTTTCAATGTGATCGCCATGACTCATCCAGATTTGAGGGTTAATAAAATTTTCAAACAATTGAGAATTTTTTACAATTTTAAGTTCTGCTTTACCAAATTCTCTTTCAAATGATTTTACCACTTTGCCACCAAGGCTTTCGCAAATAAATTGTTCACCATAACAAATTCCAAAAATTGGAACATTTAATTCAAAAATTTCTTGAGAAATTTTTGGAGCATCACTTTCATAAACCGAGGCTGGACCTCCAGAAAATATGATTCCTTTTGGTAAATTATTTTTAATTGATTCAATTTTAATATCATAATTTTTCACCTCACAAAAAATCCCCAATTCTCGGATTCTTCTAGCTATTAATTGGGTTACTTGACTACCAAAATCGATAATTAAAATATAATTCTTTGTCATAGTTATGATAAAATTGCATTAACAATATTTTGTTTAATTTCATGAAGTGAATAATTTCCATTTATAATTTTATTAATTTCTTCACACAAATCTAGTTTTAAATTATATTTTTTTGCAAATTCTGCTATTAATTTTGCCGAATCAGCTCCCTCATAAGTAGTATTTGGATCTGGTTTTAAGCCTTTTGCAATCAGTAATCCTAAGGAATTATTTCTAGATTTAGTTGAGGAACAAGTTAAGAAAATATCACCAAAACCAGCTGGATTTTCAAGATTATCATTAGCTTTGATAATACGACATAATTTTTGGATTTCATTAATCCCTTTAACCAGAAGAGCTGATTTAGTATTTACCCCTAAATTTAAACCATCAACAATCCCACAACCAATCGCTAATATATTTTTTACAATACCACAAATCTCTGCAGTTCTAGGATCTGGATGAAATTGGGCTTTGAAATAGTCATTATTTAAAATTTCAATGACTTTATTGGCAATTTCTTGATCATAACTCGCAACCGAGGTAATTGAAGGAACCTTGCTTGCCACCTCAATTGCAAAATTTGGACCAGATAAAACGGCATAATTTTTTCGATTTGTAATTTTTTCAAATGCATCAGTAATTAAATCAAGATTTTTATGCTCAAAACCTTTGGAACAAATTACAAAAATACAATCTTTTGAAAAATTTAGCTCTAATATTTTTGAAAAAAGTTGATATATCGCTTTGCTTGGAACTACTATAAAAACCAAATCAACATCGGTTTTTAGATTTGGAATTGCATATAGTTTTTTATTTAAATTAATTTCAGGAAAATATTTTGAGTTTTTGTGATTTGAATTAATATCATTTATTACCGAATCTTCGATCGAATTTATGAAAACTTGATGATCGTTTTCTGCAATTAAATTCGCAATCGCAGTTCCCCAAGTTCCTGAACCTATTACTAAAATATTTTTTGATTTTGTCATTTTCTAATCTGTTATTTTTTCAATAATTACAACCGCTCCAGATATTGAATTTTGGTCGGTAATAGTCAAATGAATATTAAATTTTTTACAATCAAAATGATTTTGCAAAAAAAAAATTTTATCATTTATTACTTCAATATAAGGCTTGCCTAAATTATCATTTTTAATTTCAATATCGTTAAAATTTATTCCTCTTCCGACTCCAGTGCCAATCGCTTTAGAAAAAGCCTCTTTGGCACAAAATCTTTTAGCCAAATGTCCAATTTCCTGCTTAGAAAAAAGCTTTCTATTTGAAAAATTATTTTGATAAATTTCAATTTCTTTAACGGTAAAAACTCTTTCTAAAAACGCTTGCGGTGATTTTTCAAGTAATTTTTTTAAACGCGAATTTAATAATAAATCAATTCCAATTCCTAATATCATAAAATTTGATTAAATGTTGCAACTTTACAAATATAACTTTAAAAATATTAATTAAAATAATTTTTTAATTTTTAAATTTAAAAACCTAAAAAAATGTCTAAAGCCATTGTAGTTTTAATTGGAAATAACGGCACCATAATATCCAAGCACAATGGCAAAAATGTAACATCAGAATTTGTTGACAAAATTAGCGATGATAATAAGCCAAATTTGAGTAGTTTTTTTAATAAAAACAAAGGTTTTCCAATTTATATAATTCTTGACACTATCGACCAAACCTACAAAAAAAAGACTTATCCTTCCATGAGGCAATATGATTTAGATAAAATTGCCAAAAGAGATTTAGCATCAGATGGCGATAAAGAATCTTTAAAAAATTATATTGTTTTAAAAAACAATAAAAGTCAATCCAAAAGATCTTTAATTAAGAAAAGCGATTCCAGCTCGAAAACTGACTGCTTATTTATAACCTCATCTAAATCAGAAAATATTAATAATTGGTTAAATTTTATTTATGAATTACCAAATCGATTAATTGGAATTTATATGTTGCCCGTTGAATCTTTTAATTTTTTCAAAAAAATTATTGAGTCAACTTCAACCATTAAGAATCAATCAGTTTTAAAATTAAAAGAAAATAGTATTTTTTGTTTAGTGATTCAAACCAAAACAGGAGGATCTAGGCAAATTGTATTTTCCAATTCAAGCATAGTTTTTACTAGGGTTGTAAATTATAATTTTAATGAATCAAATTACAGTGAAAAATACTTTCAAGATATTTACAGCACTTTTGAGTATTTAAAAAGACTTTATATAGATTTATCTCTATCGCAATTCGAAGTAATTAATATAATTCCAGAAACTGCAAGCTCTGAAATTATGAAATCCAAAAATGTCGAGCTAAATATTAGTAATTTTACCGTAAGAAATTCAGCTGATTTGTTAAAATTTAATAATTTAAAAATTGAAGATGATTATTTTGATATTT
Organism: uncultured Rickettsia sp.; assembly: GCA_964505265.1. Taxonomy (GTDB): domain Bacteria; phylum Pseudomonadota; class Alphaproteobacteria; order Rickettsiales; family UBA1997; genus CAILUF01. The sequence goes on along the minus strand of CAZDGN010000013.1, from coordinate 6,116 downwards.
TGCTAAATACTGTTTTTATAAATTCTAATAAAATACTTAAATTCACTAATTCAAAAATTAAATATAATGAAAATCTTTATTTAATTATTATCGGGAGTTATTTTTTTAATATTATTTTAATATTAATTCTTTTTTTTATTACCTTTATTGTTTATAACACCAACATAAGTATAACCGAAAAAATTCAAAAAGCTCAAGATCAAATGATTACAGCACAAAATGAATTTGCTAAAGTCAAAAAAAATTCAATGGAAGGAAACTTTCAGCAAGGCGACAAAGAAATTAGTATCGAAAGAGTTGCTGATTTTGGTAGAGTTGAGGAGTCTCTTGGACCATTAATTAAATATAATTTTATTGAAACTTACTCAAAAATGGGGTTTTCAAAGGAATTCGATATAAAAGTTAATTCTATGGTATATAATTTAACATCTTTTAATTCTCACAATTCAAATACAAAAAATAGTTATATTGAAACTATTTTTTCTGGAAAATTAATTAATAAAAGCGGAGATATCGAAACTTTATTTACGGAATTTGATAAATTTATCGTTGAAATGAAAAAAAATATAAACGACTCCGAGATAAAATATAACGAACTTCCAAGAAATATTGATTTTAATCAAAAATACTATGATTTTCCTTTTGAATTTAGAATAACTAAAAAAATTTTTGAAGACAAACCAATGGAAAATGAAAATAAATAAATTAAAAAAACAATTAACAATAAGTATAGTTTTTGCTCTAATTATGGCAATTTTGATTGGCTCACTTGTATTTATGTATTTTTACTTAAATAGTACATTTTTGTCGCAATATGATAACATTATCATGAATGTCGCAAACATCAAAAGTAAAACTTCAGAAATCGAAAAAAAGTCTTTAGAAAATAAAAAATATATGCAATTATGGTCTCAAATTAACGAGTCAAAAAAATCTATGATTGGCATCAAGGTCGAGGATATGAAGAAGGCAATAGATAATTTAGCAGAAAAATATTCAATATCCAATACCACTTTTAAGGTAAGCGTTCCAGAAAACTATTCACCGACAATTTATAAAAACGAAACAATTTCGATACTCTATACGATTGTTGAATTGACATATAATGCCTATCATGATGTTAAAGCTATTCAATTTGCAAACGAAGTTATGAGTACAATCCATGGCTATCCAATTGTAACCAAGTTTGAAATTTTTAAAGATAAGGATTATGTGGTTAAAGATTATTTTGATATTAGTACTGGAAAAATTTTTGGCTCGGTAAGGTCTAAGCTAGTATTTTCTTGGTATGTTTATAAAGAAGGAGCTCCTTTGGTTTCGACATCAAATAAATCAAATCAATAAAATGAAAAACTTAAAATTAATTTTTTTATTAATCACAATATATTTAAATTTAATATCTTCAGCCCTATCTCAAAACAATCAAGAAATTAACAGATCGGTTAATATAGATAAAATTTCACAGGTTAATAATAATGATATTTCAGCGAGTGCAGTCAAAAAGGCGATAGATGAACTATTTTCTACTTCAAAAATTAAATCTTTAATGTTTGATGATGAACAGTTTAGTAATATTGAAAATGCAATTGAAGCAATGCGCAATAACCAAGCCTTTGTTCCGGAAGGTGAAGAACTAACAAAACAAAGCGATGAAGAGGCTAAAAAACAAGCTGAGGAATTAAGAAATACTGAAGCTTCTGAAGAAAACGCTAAATCATATATTTATCTTTCTTCAATTATGTTTTTTTCTCCTCAAAGTTGGTCATTATGGATTAATGAAACCAAATATATGGCAAGCTCAAATAAGGAAGATAATGAATTATTTTTCAAAAATTTATCTCAAGATAAAGTAACAATTGTTTGGAAATTAAGCATTAGTAAATGGAAAATTTTGTCTGGTAAAAAATCCGAAGAATATGCACCTAAAATTAATTCAGCAAACCAAGTTGAGGTGGAATTTTCTTTAAAACCTAATCAAACTTTTATATTAAGCTCTAACAAAGTAGTAGATGGCAAGGCATATGAAGGAAATAGAAAAAGGTAAAATATATTTATTTAACTTTTAATATTTAAGGACAAGTCCCGAGAACAGTTTTCCACTCCCCTGCAAAATCACATTTTAAAATTCGATAAACTCCATTTGAGCAGGCTGTATCAGAATATAATAATTGACCATAATAAAGAGATTTTGCAGTAAAGCCAGAGCTTATAATTGCGGGAACAATATCGGAACCCTTGCAACCAATTAAATTTCTTGCCAAAAAATCATTAATAAAATCAATTCTTGTTTTATAAATAACTTGATCGTCATATATATCGCTCAAATCAGCATTTATAACTATATCATTATTAAAAACCGCAGTTGAAGGCGAAGATGAATCATTTATTGAGGAAATATTATTTTCTAGTTCACTAAAATCAGTTGGAGCGATATTAGCCAATCCATTAATTGCATCAAAACCGCCAAATTTATTTGCTCCAGAACTTATAATAACCAAAATTGCATCGGATGTTAGTGTAATTAAATTGTTGGCAAGAGATTTATTTTCTACAATGTCGATAACGTTAATTGCTGAAGCTGTTCCAAAGCTATTTACAGAAAAATTAACATCAGGGTTTGCGATATAATCTTTAGTAAATCTCTCATCAATCAAATAACCAAATTTATTACCAAAATCATCAGTTACAAAACTTGAGTCAAGATTTAAAGAAGATGCGGGAATTGCTCCAAAAAATAAATTTGTATTTGAGGTTGATCGATAAACCCCAGCACTTCCTCCGCAGCTATTATTTGACCTTACTTCATTTCCGTAATTCGCATCTTGATTAAAAGATTTTGTAAGCGAAGCTGGGCAAGGGAGTCTTTTATTAACCATTAAAAAAGTGCCTATAGCCTTATAAATTTGCTCCATTTTAATATTGGTGCTTCGTTTTTTAGAAATAGTTACACTTCCGGTAGCAACTGAAAATAAACCCGCCATTAGCAATGAGATGATCAATATTGAAATTGACAATTCAATTATTGTATATCCTAATTTTGGTTTTGGTTTTTTCATAATTTAATTTACTGAACAAAAATTTCCTATAATTGTTGCCTCGCCAATTTGGCTACATTCCCATTCATAGTAGCCAGTATAACCAGTTTCACAACCTCCAGACCCAGAGGTTCCAGGTGCGGATATTGTTGCTTGCATTCCATTAGTCGATGGAAAACTACAATAAGCGATACAATTATTAGTCATTGATGGAGTTGCATTTCCACCAGATAAACTGCAACTCCAAGAATAATATCCAGAATAATTCAAATTACACTCCCCATCATTTCCAGAGGTATTTAAATCAACAATTTTTGATTTCATACCTCCAGTTCCTCCAACTTCACAAGTTTGAGTTATTACACCTGGACAATTTTTTACTAAATCAATCCATCTTCCAAACACATCGCATTTTTTAGTCCTCTTTACCCCTTCGGCATTAACTTGGCATTGGGTTGAAGCCTCAATAACCTGACCATAATAAACCGAAGTTTTGGTAAAAGCATCGTCGATTAAGTCATTACCTTTGCAAGGAATGATACTCATCATTTCAAAATTTTCTACAAAATCATTTCTAGTTTTAAACAAAATAATATCATCAAAAATATCACTATTTTCATGGCTGGAATAAAAAGTTCTGTTAAAAGAAGCGGTTCCATCTAATGAATTAAGGTTGCTAATATCATTATCCAACTCTTCTAAAATTGATGAACGTGGATTTTGAATTCCAGCGGCATTAATTGAGCCATAGCCATTGGCACCATGACTCACCAACACCATCATCACATCGGAATTAATTAAAACTTCACCTTTTAAATTTCGATTTTTAATGACCATAATATCCTTAAAACTAGCAGTTCCAAAGCTCGGAATACTTAGATTTAAATCATTAGAAATATTGGAAATATAATTATAAGTAAATCTTTGGTCAATAAAATACAAAACTAAATTTCCAAATGCATCATAGGCAAAATCATTATTTATTCCAAGATCCTTAACTGGAATAGCACCAACTATTATATTTGAAAAACCCGAGTTATTTGATGCATAAATTCCAGATCCAGAGCATTTATTATCAAGTGGATTACGGACTTCTTTTCCAAAATTGGCATTAGAAACTGTTATAGCAAGACTCGCAGGACAGGGCAGTCTTTTGTTATTTTTTAAAAACTTTCCCAGTAAACTATAAATTACTTCAAGTTTATCTTTAGAAACGCTTGTTCTAACTGAATTTACAACTGATGAGGATGAAAAAGTTCCAACAAATAAAATAGAAATTACAATCAACACAACACTCATTTCAATTAAACTAAAAGCAGTGAGATATTTTGAATTGATATTTTTTTTTAAATTCATTAGTTAGTGCAACCATTAATCATATGCCAATTACCATATTTATCGCAATAAACCTCTGGAACAATACCATTGGCACAAGTTCCAAATAAATTTTGACCATAATAAGCATTTTTATTAGCAAAAAGACTGCCCGCATTTTCGCAGGCTATCAAATAAAATGCATTAAATTCTTCAACCAGTTGGTTTCTTGTTTTATAAATCATAATGTCATCAAAAATTTCACTATTAAGAGATTTTAAAATAAAATTATTATCAAAATTTGCAACATAAGAATTACTTAATTCGTCGGCATCAGCTGGAAGTGTATTTTGAGTTAAAGAATTTTCATTAAAAGCCCCAAATTTATTTTTTCCATGACTTAAAATTATCATTATTGCCCCTGCACTACTTAATTTTCCAGTTGAAGGAGGCTTTTCTTGAATATTAAAAGCACTTGCATAATTGGCAACAGTTCCAAAACTTGGATTAGAAAAATTTGGCACATCTTGAAAACTTCTAGTAAAACGATCATCAACTATATAAGAAATTTTACTACCATATTCATCTCTTCCAAATTCCAGCGGTAATCCAAGTGATTTCATTGGAATCATTCCATAAAAATTATTAACATTATTTCCTTGATAAACCCCTGAAAAACCTGAGCAACCAGAACCATTTCCAACTTCTTCACCATAGCTATTATCATTAATGGTTAAGTCTAGTCTAGCAGGACAAGGCATTCTTTTGTTTATTAATAAAAATTTTCCTACTGCATTATATAGTTGGCGAATCCTCATTTCAGTAGCAATTTTTTTAGTATTATTAAAAGTGGAAACCGAAATTCCAATTGCTCCCGTCATCATTACTGCCATGATGGCAATTACAATTGATAATTCTAATAAAGTATATGCACTATTGGTCTTTTTTGCCAATTTCTTTCCTAATAATTTTTTTGTTTCCCAAAACAACATTTTAATAATTTTATTATCTAAATTATTGAACCACAATATCATAGAATTTTAATTGAGCTCGACCACAACAGCCATCAGTTGAATATATACCTGGACCAAAGGCAGTCCCACCTTGAACTGCAAAATTTGTCCAAGTACCATAGTAGCAACTACCGTAACCATATCCCGAAGTAAATACATCATACCAAGTGTTATTTACATATAATTTTCCTGGATCATATGAAGCATTCCAGTCTTGCGTGCAATATTGATAATTAAATGTTACTTTAGTTGCCCAAGCAGGTAAATAAGTAAAGTAATAACTCCATTGACCTCCGCATCCTTCAGGACCCATGACACCCACTGAATTATTCGAAGTATCGTAAGAATAAGAGCCGCAACCAACCGATGTCCAAGCATTCCAATTTGGGGTAAATGAACCTCCGGAAGCGGTACATGCAGTTCCACCTGCGGTGAAAGTTCCAGGATTAGTTGTTCCAGTGCAAGTATAAGTTGGAGAACCGGTAAAGCCTGCATTACAAGTTAAAGGAGTTGATGTAGTTGTGAAATTTACCGAAGTTCCATTTATAGTAGTATTGGCTGATGAGACGGTGCAAGTGATTGGAGAGCAAGCAGTTCCACCTGCGGTGAAAGTTCCAGGATTAGTTGTTCCAGTGCAAGTATAAGTTGGAGAACCGGTAAAGCCTGCATTACAAGTTAAAGGAGTTGATGTAGTTGTGAAATTTACCGAAGTTCCATTTATAGTAGTATTGGCTGATGAGACGGTGCAAGTGAT
>CAZDGN010000012.1:0-51229 GCA_964505265.1 uncultured Rickettsia sp. | reverse complement strand
TATCAAAAAAAGCGGTCTCATCACCCTCCCTTGACGGGAGGGTAAAATTTTTTTTGTCAAAAAAAATAATTTGTTGTCTTCTATTGGTGATTTTTTTAAGAAATGTTCTTATACCAACTCAACTTTAAATCAAATTATGAAGTAAGAATCTGAAGATGAAAATATTGTTTTAAAGGTTGAATTAGCGTATAGTGCCATCTCCTCTTTGCGATGGAGCAACAGATCTGCCATCTGATATAGTTGAGCCGGGTGGTAATAATGGACCAGATTTTTCGGAAGTTATTAGCCTTATTTTACTGCCATCAACACCAATATGATCTAGGCACGATCCAATAACCTTATCAAAAATTGCAGGGTCGGTTTGAAGTGAATCGGTTCTTAAAATTAATAATGGATTTTTCTTGAAAAATTCTTGAATTTCTTTTGACTCCTCGATTTCAAGATGCTCAAATTTATTGTTATTATTTCTGGCATCAAGTATTGCAATATGAAAAATTTTTATGTTTGGTTTGGATTGGCAAGCTATGTCTAATTTAGCATGAAGTCTTTGGGCATGCATAGCTCCTAAGTTAACTATCAAAATTAGCGAATCTTTTTTATAGCCACTGCTTTCTAATTCTATAGCCTTATCCATTATTACATCTCTCATAAATTCTGTTCGCTCTTTTTCAAAAGTTTCAAGTATTTGTTTTTCATTCCTATTAACGCCACTTAATCTTAATGATTTTTTTAATTCTTCGACTAAATCATGGTTTTCTATTGCAAAACAATTTTGAGGTGGAGCGACACATATTAAATTTTCAAGGCTTGCATAAGTTGCTTTTTTAGATATACGATCTAAAACAACTTTATTTGTGGCTAAAAATCTAACATATGCATCATCGTCAAAAAGCATTCCCCTGGTCTTATAAATCTCAACAGATTTGTGAAAAGTTCTTAACGGCTCTATTTTTATTAATTCATTAAGATATTGTTCTTTTTCTTGTTTTGTGGCTTTAGGATCAAGAAATTTTTCTCTTAAATCTAAAAATTTATCATTATTAGTGATGTTGGTTAAATCGCTAGTTTCAAAGCCGACTATTACATTTATTTCATTTTTTATACAATAATCGTAAATGTTTTTAGCGGTTTCAATTGGGAATGGATCGCTATGATTTTGACCAATTAATAAAATTGATGTCTTAGCTTCTTGACTTGAATCTGTTGAACTTAGCATATATTTTTAAATAATTATTAAATAAGAAAATAAGTTAATTTAGAAGAAAAGTAAAAAATATAAAAATATAAATATCAACAGAATATTAATAGAAATAATAATTTTAGTAATTAACTATCGATCCAGCCTTTGCGTTTTAAGAAAAAGTCGTAGGAGTCTTCGAAGGTGAAGGTTTTGTTGTCGTCAAAAACCACCAATTTATTGGCAATTTCTTTGAGCATACCCTCATCGTGCGAAACCATAATTACCGCTCCTTCAAAGTTTTTGATGGCGGTTTTTAGTGAGTCGCAAGATTCCATATCGAGGTGGTTGGTGGGTTCATCAAGAAGCAATAAATTAGTGCCTTTGAGCAAAATTTTTCCAAGCATTACTCGGCTTTTTTCGCCACCCGAAAGCACCGAAATTTTTTTGTTAGCAAGGTCGCTTGAAAACATCATTTGGCTACAAACCTGGCGAATTCTGGTTTGAGGTAGTCGGTCATCGACTCTTTGCAACTCTTCGTAGATGCTTAAATTTTTGTCGAGGCGGTCGATATTCATTTGTCCAAAAAAGCCAATTTCCACTTTGCTGTTAATTTTGATATCGCCACGCAAGGGCTGTAAATCTCGGGTTATAAGCTTTAATAAAGTCGATTTTCCTTTGCCGTTTTTGCCGATAACGCAAATTTTTTCGCCATTGGCAATTTTAAAAGAAAGGTCGTTAATTAAACGCAAATTTGGGTCATAGCCAAAGCTAAGATTTTCCACCTCAATCAAATTTTCTTTGCTGTTAAAAATTTTGTGATTAAAGCTAAAATCTAAATTTTGGATGTCGTCTAATTTTTCTTTAACATCAATTTTTTCTAACATCTTAACTCTGGATTGAACGCGACTGGCTTGGCTTGCCTTAGCGCCGAATCTATCAATCCAATCTTGAGTTTTTTGGCGTTGCTTTTCTTCATTGACCCGAGTTTTTTCGTAAATTTCTTCTTCTTGGGCGATTTTTTCACGCACGCCTTTGGTGTTTCCTGGAATTTTTTTAAAACTTTGGCGATGGATAATTAAAGTGTGAGTGATCACCGAATCCATAAAATCGCGGTCGTGAGTGATTAAAATCAACTCGCCATCCCAATCTTTTAAAAATTCTTTAAGCCAGCGGATAGAGTGAATATCGAGGTAGTTAGTTGGTTCGTCAAGCAAAAGCATTTGTGGCTCCACCAACAATAATTTTGCCAAATTTAATTTCACCTGATAGCCACCTGAAAAATTCTTTGGGTCTTTTTGCAAATCTTCGGGCGTAAAGCCAAGCCCATATAAAATATTTTCCCCTTTCCAGCCCTCATGTTCGCGGTCTTCGGGTAAAACTGAACAAATTTCTTCAAGTACAGTTTGGTGAGTAAAATTAATATGTTGTTCCAAATGACCAATTCTGTAGCCTCGAGGGATTTCGACAACGCCAGAATCAGGTTCTAGTTTTTTTAAAATTAATTTTAAAAAAGTCGATTTGCCACTGCCATTTCTGCCGATAAGTCCAACTTTTTCTCTGGCATTAATAATAAAATTTCCCTCGGAAAAAATTTCCCTTCCAGAAAAACTAATTGATAAGTCTTTAGCTCGAATCATATTTTATTTTTGTTATAATTTTTGTTTTTGGTTTCTTTCTATGCCTTTTAAAAGGGCTTGCGCATAGGATAAACGAATTGTTGCGGTATTTTGATTTGGGTTTGGTTGCTCACTCAATAATTGCTCTTTGGGTGGATCAATTAGATTTTCTATAGAGATTTTATTTTTTATTGGAAATTTGTTTGTATCTTCCATAATTATACCTTTAGCATTAAAATTGAATCAAGTTTTTCAATAATCTTTTTTGAAGAATTTTGTAAATTAATAATTGCATTTGTAGCATTGATAGAGTAGGGCAAAATTGTTTCAGGCTCATTAAGAAATTGAAAGACAATTTCATAAAGTTCATCAATATTTTCAATGATTTTACAAGCATTTTTTTGTTTCAAATTTTCATAAATTTCAGCGAAATTAAAAACATTTGAACCGCTTATTACTGCGCAATTTAATTGAATGGCTTCAAATGGATTATGACCCCCAACTTTAATAAGCGAACCGCCGATAAAAGCAAAATTTGCTAGAGAATAAAAAATTCCAAGTTCGCCCAAGCTATCAACTAGATAAATTTCGGTAGCATTAGAAATATTTTGATTTTTACTTCGTTGTGAAAAATTGAGATTTTGTAAAAGTTCGCTAACCTCATTTGCCCGATTTGGATGGCGCAAAACTATTATTGACAATAAATCAGGAAATTGAATCTTTAAACGTTTATGAACTTGAAGAATCAGCACTTCTTCACCTTGGTGTGTTGAGGTGCAAAGCCATATTTTGCGTTCGCCAATTTGGGTCTTAATTTCTTGCAATTTTTGACTATTAACATTGAGTTTAGGATTTTCTGATTTAAGGTTTCCTTCGTAAAGAATAATATTTTTGGTAAGTTTTTGTAAAAGATTTTTATCTTGCAAGCTCTGAGCATAAATTACTGAAAAATAATCAAATATATTAAAACCTATTTTATTTAAAAAAAACCAATTAGATGCACTTATTGATGAAATTCTAGCATTAATTAAGAAGGATAAAATAGCTTGTTTTCGAGCACAATAAATAAGGTTTGGCCAAATCTCCGATTCAACAAAAATACAGGCTCTTGGCTTCCAATATGCAAGAAATTTTTTTACAACAAAATAGCTATCGACAGGCAAAAATTGATGGATAACACGATTTTTAAAAAAATCATTTTGTAAAATTTTTTGTTCAATAATTTGTGCCGAAGTGGTTGAAGTTGATGTAAAAAGAATGGAAATATTTGGCGAAAATTTTAACAAATTCTCAATTAAAACCCAAGCCGAATTTGACTCGCCAACACTCACCGCGTGAAGCCAAAATAATTGGCAATTTTCTGGGCGAGGAGTTTTGGTGATGGCGAATCTTTCGAGGAATCTTTGTGGGTGCTCCTTATTTTTATTTTTTCGAATTAAAATTAAAATGATTAAAAACGGTAATATTAGCACCGAAAAAATTTGATAAAAAATTAACAAGAATTTGCCAGAAAAACTTTTAAAACAATTCATTTCAGCCCTCCGGCCATGGCAATAAAAAATTTTTTTAAGGAAGGTAATAAATTAATTACTCCAAGTCCGATATTTCTGCCATATCGAATAGCTACGCTTTTACTTTCAAAAATATTGTTGAGTAAATCAGTGGCAATCGCCATTTTTTTGGCATCAGATCGAGCGTTTTGGTGGTATTGTAAAATCAAATTATTATCATTAATCGCCAAACCATTTAAAATATTTTGAGAAATTAATTTTTGCAAAATTCTAATGCCATTAATTGCTAAATTATAGCCTTGACCAGCAATTGGATGAATTGAGCAAGCCGAATCACCGATGAACAAAATATTTTGTTGATAAAATTTTTCAGCTAAAGTTAAACTCAATGGATAAGAAAATTTTTCGGAAATTATTTTGATTTTACCTAAGCAATTTTCCGATTTTTTTTGCAGTTGTTGTAAGAAATTTTCTTCATCAAGTTTGTTAAGGACTTCAAAAAATTCATCATTATTAATCCAAACAATTGATGATTGGTTTGGTTCTCGCAGTGGCAAAATGGCGAGTGGACCATTACTAATAAAGCGTTCAAAGGCGGTATTTTGATGGGGAATTTGGTGAGAAATTTTAAAAAGCACCGCAGTTTGATGATAGTTTTTGACTATGGTTTGTATTTTATAAAGTTCGCGGAGTTTGGAAAATTTGCCATCGCAGGCTAAAATTAATTTGGCATTAATGAGGCGATTATCGTCTAAAAGAATTTGCGAGAAATTGGCAAAAAATTTAATTTCTTGGTAAGAATTCGGACAAAAAATCGTGATATTTTTTTGTAATAAAATTTGTTTTTTTAGAGCCTCAAAAATGAAATGATTTTCTATGATTAGTCCCATCTCCTTATCGCTCTCATCGAGTTCTGAGCTTAAAAAATCAAGGACAATAGGCGATTTATAATCGGTAATTTTTATGTCGGTAATTTTGCCAGCTACTGAAATCAAATCTTGATAAATATCGATTTCTTGAAATAAATTCAATGATGATTTTGAAATGGCAAAAGCTCTACCATCGCTTTGCCTGCTATGTTTGAAAATTTCTTGCTTGTCAATTATAGCAATTTTAATCTCTGGTGAAATTTTGGCTAAGGCGAGGGCAGAGGTCATGCCTGCGAATGAACTACCGATGATGGCGATGTCAAAATCTAGTTCGTTCATAAATCAATTTATTTTCCTTGATAAATCCTAATGATATTATCAAGCATTTTCAAGGCTTCTTCTCTTGGTCTTTGAAAGGTGTTGCGACCAATGATAGAACCATTGGCTCCACCCTTATAAATTTGACGAATTTCGTTATAAATATCTTCTTCGCCTTTGGCATTTCCACCAGAAAATACTACAATTCTACGACCATTAAAAGCGGTTTTCATAACATGTTTAATTCTTTCTTCAAGGGTGTTCATCGGAATTTTTACTTTTTCGTAAACCTTAATGGCTTCAAGATTTTCAAGGGCTTGAGTCGGCGGTTTAACTTTAATGATATGAGCTCCAAGCATGGCTGCAATATGAGTTGCATAGGCGCAAATATCCATCGCAGTTTCACCGATTTTTGATAAGTCGCCACCGCGCGGATATGACCAAATTACCACAGCTAAACCATTGGCTTTGGCTTCTTCGGCTAGTGCTGAAATTTCTTCGAACATATCGAAGGCAGCATCAGAACCTGGGTAAATTGTAAAGCCAATTGCACTACAACCAAGACGAAGCGCATCTTTTATAGAAGCGGTTGTAGCTTGATGTGGAGCGGTTCCACCATTATGTAATGAATTTGAAGAATTAATTTTTAAGATGGTAGGAATTTGTCCAGCAAAGCTGTCTGCTCCAGCTTCAATCATACCGAGTGGAGCCGCATAAGCATTAAGACCAGCATCAATGGCTAGTTCAAAGTGATAATGTGGGTCATATGCATCAGGATTAATTGCAAAGCTACGATCTGGGCCATGTTCAAAACCTTGGTCAACAGGTAAAATAACCATTTTTCCAGTGCCACCCAATTTGCCATGCATCAAGATTCTAGCCAAATTGGCTTTAGTTCCAGGATTGTCACTTTCGTAAAAAGAAAGAATTTTTTTAACATTTGGAGAAATTTTCATAAAAGAGATAATTTAAGTTTTATATTCTTTTAAATATTGCCATAATTTTTTTGGTTGGTCAAGTTTTAAATAAAATTTTTTTCTTAAAAACTTAACTTGAAATTAAATAAAATTTTAAATATAATTTTAGCTAAAATTAATAATTTTATAAAATGTCTTTTAATATCAAAATAATTGACCAAAACAAAATTGAAGCATTAAAAACTATTGGAAATTTTCATCAAATTTCGGCAAGCCAAATTCTTGCTCTTGAAAGTTATGTTTTAGATTTGCTCAACGAAAATCAACTTTATAATTTTATCGGCAAATCCACTATTAACGATATTTGGCATCGCCATATTCTTGATTCAATTCAATTGGTTAAATATTTACGAAATTTTACCGATAAATTCGCCGATTTTGGCTCTGGTGCTGGTTTACCTGGAATGGTATTGTCAATTGCTGGTATTCAAGAAATACACTTAATTGAAAAGGCTTTTCGCAAGGCTGATTTTTTGCGAAAAGTAAAAAATATTTCGCCAAACAAAATTTATGTGCATCAAAAAAAACTCGAAGAAATCAATAATTTAAAATTTGATTGTATTGTTTCTAGAGCATTGGCACCGCTTGATAAATTATTAAATTATGCCAATATTTTTCTTGCAGAAAATGGTTATTGTCTGTTTTTAAAAGGCAAAAATTTACCACAAGAAATAATATTGGCAAAACAAAGTTTTAATTTTGATTATGAGTTATTTTCAAGTATCACCAATGCCGAAAGCAACATCATCAAAATTAGCAAATTATCAATCATAAAATAGGAGAAAAATGTTAATTGGAATTCCAAAGGAAATAAAAGATCATGAATATCGTTGTGCCTCTACTCCTGCTGGTGTTCGTGAATTGGTTGAGGCTGGCAATCAGGTTTTGGTTCAAAAAAATGCTGGTTTAGCGATTGACTTTACTGACCAACAATATCGTGAAGCGGGTGCCAAAATTGCAAATGATGCGCAAGAAATTTATGAAAAATCCGAAATGATTCTTAAAGTTAAGGAGCCACAAAAATCCGAGTGCGACCTTATTAAAAAGGAGCAAATAATTTTTTCTTATTTGCATTTATCGGCTGAACCAACTTTAACTAAAAATTTATTAAAATCGGGTTGCAGAGCCATTGCTTTTGAAACTGTAACCGCAAATGATAAATCTCTTCCGCTTCTTGCGCCTATGAGTGAAGTTGCTGGAAAATTATCGATTCAAGCAGGAGCTAGAGCCCTAGAAAAATCTCAAGGTGGTCGCGGAGTTCTTCTTGGTGGAGTTCCAGGGGTAAATAGGGCAAAGGTAGTAATTATCGGTGGCGGTGTTTCTGGCACCAACAGTGCTAAAGTTGCGGTTGGAATGGGAGCGGAAGTAGTAATTTTAGACAAATCCTTAAGTAGAATTCGATATTTGTGCGATATTTTTGGCAATAGTGCATCGGTTTTATATGCTTCAATTGAAAATATTGAGCAAAATGTTTTGGATGCCGATTTGGTGGTTGGAGCAGTTTTAATTCCGGGGGCATCGGCACCTAAATTAGTTAGTAAAGAAATGGTTAAAAAAATGAAGCAAGGAGCAGTGATGGTTGATATTTCTATCGACCAAGGTGGTTGCTTTGAAACAAGTCGTCCAACTTCACATAGTAATCCCACTTATGAAGTTGATGGAGTTATTCATTATTGTGTAACAAATATGCCTGGAGCAGTTGCCCGCACTTCAACGCAGGCCCTCGAAAATTCAACTCTACCTTTTACTTTAGCCATTGCCAATAAAGGTTTACATAAAGCTCTTCGAGACGATAAAAATTTGATGGCGGGTTTAAATATTTATGATGGAATGATAACTTATCGAGCTGTAGCAGATAGTTTGGGGCATAAATTTTTTGACCCAAATGAATTTATTTAATTGAATGATAAATTTATTATCAACTTCAGAAATTATCAAAAAATATCAACTTAATGCTAATAAAAAACTCGGGCAAAATTTTATTTTGGATAAAAATTTTACCGACAAAATCGCCAGATCCGCTGGCGATTTAAGTGGTAAAAATATCCTAGAAATCGGTCCTGGTCCTGGAAGTCTAACTCGTTCTATTCTTGATTTGAAGCCAAAAAAATTAACCGCCATTGAGATGGATAAAAGATGTATTTTAGCCTTAGGTGAATTAAAAAATTTTTACGGTGAAAATTTTGAAATTATTAATGATGATGCTTTAAAAATCGATGAACAAAAAATTTACCAAACCCCATTTAAAATTATTGCTAATTTGCCTTATAATATTGCCACTGTTTTGATTTTTAAATGGCTTAAAATTTTACCGCAAATTGAGTCAATGCATTTAATGGTGCAAAAAGAGGTCGCACAAAGAATCACTGCTAAAATTGGCGATAATCATTATGGTAGATTATCGATTATGATTAATTTACTTTGCGATAGTAAAATTGTTTTTTTGGTAAATAAATCGGTGTTTGTGCCAGCTCCAAAGGTGGAATCAGCGGTTATTTCAATTGTCCCAAATCCACAAAAAATGCAAAAATATTTTAATGAATTATTTTTGGAAAATTTTGCACTTGTGGTTGCTAATGCCTTTAATCAACGACGCAAAATGTTAAAATCATCGCTAAAAAATTGTTTCAAAAAATATGATTTGAATGATAAGGATGGCGAAAATTTATTGACAAATTTAAATATTTCAGCCAATTTTAGAGCGCAGCAAATTTCTATAGAGCAATTTGCAGAAATCACCCAAAATTTGATGAATTTATAAGATGGCACAAACTATAGAAACTCCAACTGAAGTAGAGACAAAGTTATTTAAAGAAACTCTTGAATTAATTAAAAAGCCAAGGGAACCAGAATCAAATAAAAGTTTTTTTAAAAAAACTCCCGAAAATACTCTTTCAATTAATTTGTTAAAAATTGGCATAAATCACCAAGAATCCGATTTAGATGATCAAGAAAAAAAAGAAAAAATTATAAAAAAATTAGAAAAATTAAAATCAGATAACGATAAAAGAGTTGAAAAATCTAAAAAAGCTGAGGAAGAGTTTAAAAAAGCTCAGGAAGAGCTTAAGAAAGCCGAGGAAGAGCCTATAAAAGATAACTATAAGGTAGAAAATTGTAGATTAAATTTACAAAAATCATTAAACAAAACACTACAATTCTATGATTTATCTTCAGCAAAAATAAAATATAATAAACAAATTATAGAATTACTTAATTTAAACCCAGATTCTGATAAATTATCAAGTGAATATTTATCGCAAAAGCAAATTAATATTTTACGAGATGTTTCAAGTTATAGAGAACCCAAAGAATTTAATAGAGATCATTATTTTTTTGGTCTAGCATTTGCCAATTATGCTATGGAAAATATTGACAATCCAGATGAGCTTGAAAAAATCCAAGATTTTTTAAAGAAATTCCAAAAAACTATGGATATTGGGAGCGAAATTTTAGAACTACCAAAAAGAGATGATAATGAAGTGAAAATATTACAATTAAACAAACTTCCAAAAATACAAATTCAGTCAGTTAAAAATTTATATGATGCTTTTCAATATAATGATGGTGAATATAATTTTTTGACTGATTCTAAAGAGGCTTTGCATACAACCAGAATAGATGAAGATCCGATATTTCAAAATAATTTTAAAAATTTGCAAGATAAATTAAATCCAAAAAATATAAATATAAAACCCAGCCCTTCATCATTAAAATTTGAAATTACAACATTATCCGAAAAAATAAAAAAAATAAAAGGAAAAGATTTGGAAGAATTATATAGTGATTTTAAAGAAAATTTACCAGGTGGTTTTACAGAATTTTCTAACGAAATTGATAAAGATTTTTTAAAAAGGGAATATGGGTCTTTTTTTGAAAGAAAAATTACAGATTTAAAAGCTTCCTTAGATTACGATGAAGTTTCAAAATTTATATCATTTTATAAAAAATTTTATTCCTTATGTCAAAGATATTTTACTTCTAAATATGTTTCAGAAAATGAGTCAACCGGAAGTGATTTTAGTGCCTTTAAGAGTATTGATGATAATCTTAAAATGGAAGAATTTAAAAATCATATAGCAGATAAATTTCTTGAGTCCTTGGATGGTTTATCAAGCCATACAAAAGTAGAAGAAATTAAGAAATTTACGAAAGAGATGTCTGACCATGATGTTATGGATTTTTGTAGAATAAAATTAAAAGAAAAATTATTTAAGGATCTCGAAAAATTGTCAATCGATGAAGAAACATCAGATTTTTTTAAAAAGCGTAAGCCTGAAATTGAGCATGTTGGAATTGCAGATTTTAGAAAGAAGGTTCGAACCAAAATTTATGAAACTAAAACTAAACAAATAGATCCAACCAAATTATTTACTGCTTACAGTCAAAGTGAAATTGATTTGGGTTCACAAAAAATATTTAGAGGTTTTGTCGAAGATGATAAAGCCGAAGAAAATCTTCGTCGGCAATTAAGAGATAGTCTAACCCCAGCTAAAAACTTAAATCAAAAATTTGAAGATTTTTTAGAAGATAATAGGCATTTATTTTTTCTTAAGACATTTAATCCAGTTACTTCAACCATTTTGAGTTGTGTGGATCGCTTTGGTAATTTTTTAGGAAGTTCAAAACCAAATAATCAAGTTGCCCTCGATAAATGTGGTGCGGTTCAAAATAAAAATAATTTATCCAATGTAGGTGTAAATAATAGAGACTTACTTAAATGAAAAGCGAGAGTGATAATAATTTAAAATTTTATTATTTAACATCAGACCATTAAAAAACACTTAAAAATTTATCATAAAACTTGATAATTAATTGTAAGTAATTTACTTTAAATATATTTTTTTAAATCAATCTTTAATTTATTGGATTCAAATTTTCTGAACTAAAATTTATATTTGAATTCAAGAAATGTTTATTAAATTTTAAATAAAAATAAATTGTAAAAATGTTAAAAAACCTTGAAACTCAATAAAATGATAATTTCCAAAAACATCAAATTACATAATAAAAACCAATTAAATATCACCAAAATAAGGCATTCTGCCAAAAAATGGGGGTTTGAATAGTATGTTTGATGTTTTTAGATTTAATCGAAGAAGTAAAGAAGTAGATGGTCCAACATCTGAACCAGGGCCAGCAACAGAAAGAAAAGATGGAGGTGGCTTTAATTTATTGAGTGATGCAGGCAAATTTTTTCAAGATGCTGGGAGAGAATTGGGGGAATTTGGTGGTGCTGTAGGTGGTATTTTTGGTTTAAATAAACAAGATTCACCGCCAGCACCGCCAGCACAAGAACCGTCACCACCGCCAGCACCAGAACTGGCAGCACCAGCACTACGACCGGCAGCACCAACGGATGCGGGAGCAGCATTACCAGCAGCGGGAGCAGCGGCGGCATCACCAGCACCGGCAGCACCACCACCGGCAACACCAATACCAGCAGCAGCGGCAGCGGCGGCATCACCAGCACCACCAGAGGAAACACCACCAGCACCACCACCGGCAGGGGCAGGGGCAGGGGCAGCGTATGCAGAATTACCACAAGAAGTTAGTTCAGAAGATATAGTAATTGCAAAACTTGAAAGTCTACCACCACGACCTGAATTTGGAATAGGACCTGTTTTTGAAAGATCAATTGGAAATTCAACTAAAAAAGTAGAATCTGGGGTAAAAAAAATTAAACGGGGATTTGATGGCGGGGATGATAATAATCTAGGTAATAGAGCGGCTGATATATTAGGAGGAGTTATACATGTCAGTGCTGCTGTTGCTGAAGGATTTGTAAGAACTACGGTGGTTACCATTCCTGGTGCTATAGGGGAACTTGAAAATTTAGCTAATCCCAATGAAAAAAGAGAGGGAGGAGGTGACGAAGTCCCAGCAAGTGATACAAAACATCATCTTGTATCATCTAATTTGGAAAATATAGTAATAGAAGGATCTAGATTTGCAGTAGCTCCATTAGAAATTGCGTCTGGGTTATTGAATTCAGAAAATACTGATAAACCTAAAGTACTTACTGATGGTTTGACTGGAGCGATTGCAAATGCTGGTGGTGTACTGAAATCAATTGTTGGTGCGAGTGCTGGAACTTTTGGAATTGATATACATGAACGAGGAAAAGAAGACGAAGAAAGGAAAAGAAAAGAAGCCGAAGAAAAGGCAAAAAAAGAAGCCGAAGAAGCAGAAAAAGCAATAAGAAAAGCTAAAGAAGAAGCAGAAAGAAAAGCTGAAGAAGTAAGAAAAATAGGAAAAGACATACCCGAAGCCGATGCCGATGACCAAAAAAAAACTAATAAAGATACCGATTTCGCTGATAAAAGTCCTGAATTTAAATCATTATTTTATATAGCAGATGATCCTGATAGATATTCAAAGGGATTTGATGAATCTACGAGAGGGAATTCAATTCTTATGCGATCTAAATTTGAACTTAATAAAGAAGGTGTAAATTCTGTTACTTTTTTTGAAAATGTAAATGTTGAAAGTAGGAAAAGTGGGACATTTTTTGGAACTAAAAAACGAACTACAGAAAATGGAAAGAAAGAGGTGGTTTTTGTTGGAGATAAGGCTTTTAATGCTCAAAATAAAATGTATGAAGAATATTTTGAGAATGCTAAGAAAATATTGGAATTAAAAGCAAAAGTTGAAAAATATAATCAAGGTAAAAATGATGATGAAAAAATTGAACTTGGAGATCTTTGTGACATTAAAGAACAAAAAGATTTTAATTTTTTGGTTAAGGACGAAAAAAATAAGAATATTGTAAATAGTCCATTAAAACAAAGAATAGATAAAATTAGAGGGATAATTGGTAGTAATAGCTTACCAGAACTAGTTGAAAGTGAAGAAAAGAAAATTGAAAAAGAAGCTAATGATTTTGCTAAAATTTTATTAGTGGAGCAAGTTAAAAATAATTGTCTTTATACTCAAGATGATGATGGGTTTAAAGAAGCCAAGAGAATAAATATATTTCGAGGAAAAAAAGATTTTAAAACAGGTAAATCAGTAACCGAGGTCAAATTTGGCAGTAGTTGTGTGGAAAAAGATTTTGCTTTAATACCTGTTGGCGATAAACAATTAAATTTATTTTGCAAGGTATCGCATAATGGAGATGGAAATGCAAAATTGGAATATTTTAAAATAGAAAATAATGAATTAAAATTATTAAAATATGAAAAATCTGTAAATATTTATGGTAGTAATTTAAGATATGATGATAAAGGAGTATTAAAAGATGTGTTAGTAGGCAAAAAAGAAATTATAAAAGCAATAGAGGGACATAGAATTGATGTAAGTTGGGCTAATGAGGTATCTAATACAACAGTACAATTAAATGCAGATAACAATGCTAGTACTTCAGTTGGAGGAGTTTCGGAATCTGTTCCAAAAAAAGACGAACAAATTAAATCATTTGGATCTCAGAGTTATGTGATTAAAAAACAAAAAGAATACCAATTAAAATCAAGAAATACTGCAGATTGGTGGAATGGTATGGGAAGAGCTTTAATTTATAAACCTTATCAAACTAAACATTCCGATGGGGGATTTAGTGTAAAGGAAAAAGATATCAAATTAAGTTCAACAGGAGCATTTTCATCTCATAATAATGATGATGAAAAAACCAAACAAAAAATTCTCGCATCGGAATTTCAAATTGATGTAAAATTAGATGAAAACAATAAAATATTTGAATTAAATACCCAAATAGATTTTGAAAAAAATCCAAATTTAAAAGATGCTATGAAAATTTTAAATGGCTTAAAAATTGAAGATGGAAAAATACAAGATCCATCATCTACTCAAACAACTGAAGGGATTGACAATAGATATTTTAGAAAACCTACTGGATTTAGAATGCTTCCTGATTCATTAAGTGGAGAAGTTAAACAAGGTGGATCAATGGTGGTAAATATGAATGTATTTGATAATGATGGTAATAAAAAAAGTAGAATAAGAGTAGAATTTGGTGTTGAAAATATGAGACCCGGTCTTATCACCACTGGTGATAAGATGGTTATAAAAAGTGTCAGTAAAATTGACAAAGATAGGGAAACAAAATGGGTGGAATCTATAAAAAAGGGAAGTGATGATACTGCTAAAGCTCCTACTCTCTAGATTAAAAATATCTATAAATCTAAATAAATTTATTGAATATTAGATTACAAACCAACCTAAATTGCCAATTACATATCACAAAAATTTTACAAAGATTATAAAATAAATATTTTGGATATATTATAAGTTAAATACTAAAAATTTAGAAACCAAAGATTAATTAGTTAAGAGTATAGAAAGCTCTGATTTTAAAGGATTTTATTAGTATTTTTTAAAATAATTTATTAAAAAATCTTGCCATTTCGATTTTGAAACTGAAATGGCAAAGTTTTACAGAATTAACGATTGAATAAGAATGATAGAAATGATTTTTTTGGCTCATTGAAATCACGATTATTTTTGTTTTTATTTTCGAATTTTTTATTACGTTTTTTGTTATCGTAATGGCGATGATTGCGATTATTATCATTTGGCTTTTTTGCTTTAAAGAAATCATCTTCATTATCATCTTCATAATTATCTTCGAACCGTGAATTGACTTCTTCAAAATAATTTTTTTCGATTTCCATTTGATTGACCTTACCAGTGGCAACACTCATCTCGATTTCACGACGCTCATCATCGGATAAATTTTTGCGTTTCTTAATGGTAAATCCTTGAGCCCCAACTTCATCTGATGTGTTCATAAAAATATGGACACCATAATTTTGCTCGGTTGAAAGTATATCTTTCTTTTTGAAATTCATAATATAAGCCAAGGTTTCGGCATTGGTGTAAATGTGAATTACGCCAGCTTGTTTGTCGGCACAAGCATGACGAATTGCTCGCAAAATTGATACCGCTAGAATTTCTACCGAACGCACATAACCAGTGCCTCCACAATGTTTACAAGGCTCGGTTATGGTTTCAAAAAAACTAGCCCCAAGTCTTTGTCTTGAAAGTTCAAGTAAGCCAAATACACTGATTCTGCCAAGCTGAATTCTGGCACGATCATTTTGTAATTCATCGCGAAGAGCTCTTTCGATATTGCGACGATGTCTTTGGTCTGCCATATCGATAAAATCAATAACAATTAAACCAGCTAAATCTCGCAAACGAAGTTGTCTAGCTACTTCTTTTACAGCTTCATAATTGGTGTTGTAGGCGGTTTCTTCAACACCAGACTCTTTAGTGGCTTTGCCTGAATTGACATCAATGGCAACTAAGGCTTCAGTGTGGTCAATGACAATTGATCCGCCAGATGGTAGGGCAATTTGTTTTTCGTAAAGGGCAGAAATTTGTTGTTCTATGCGATATTTATTAAAAATCGGCACACGATCATCGTAAAGTTTTATGTTATTTGGCGCCGATGGCATAGTGAGTTTAACAAAATTAATTACGGTTTCAAATGCTTCGGCACCTTCAACAATAACCTCTTCAACATTTTCGTTATATATATCGCGAATTGATTTGCGAATGATATCGTCTTCAGCATGAATGAATGATGGAGCTTTTGAGGTGCGAGCTGATTCTTTAATGTTGTCCCACAAGCGATTTAAATATTCGCAATCCCGTTTAATTTCTTCGGGTTTTTTGCCAACACCTGCGGTTCTGATAATAACTGAACGTTCGCTTTCGATGCTAATTTCACTTAAAATTGATTTTAAAATTTTGCGATCACGAAAATTATCAACTTTTTTTGAAACTCCACCCTTATTTGGAGTGTTTCCCATTAACACACAATATTTGCCTGCGATTGAAATATAGGTGGTCATAGAAGCGCCTTTATTGCCCCTTTCTTCTTTGGATACTTGAACCAAAATTAATTGATTTGGTTTTATAACATCTTGGATATTAAAGCGTTTGTGGATATTGTAAATATTGCCACTATAGCCAGTGAGTTCATCTTCAACTGAATAGGAGCCAGTTGTGATAGATTCTTCGGAATCATCATTCGAATTTTTGGCTTGATTTGATGAATAATTTTCGTCATCATCATTGTTTTTTGGTGTATTGATGTTAAGTTCACGAAGTTTTTGGCGTTCAGCTTCAGAGATTTGATAATAATCTGGATGAATATCGGCAAAAGGTAAGAAGCCGTGGCGATCCGAACCATAATCAACAAAGCAAGCCTGTAAAGATGGCTCAACTCGAACTACTTTTGATAAATAAATATTGCCTTTAATTTGTTTGATGGCCAGTGCCGAGCGGTCAAAATCAAGGAGTTTGCCATCAGAACCGATAACAGCAACTCTGGTTTCTTCTTTGTGGGCACCGTCAATGGTGATTGTAATTTTAGTCATATAACCTCGTAAAATACGAGTATTTCAGCTAGTTAACTATGGTGAATTAAAATAATTTAAAAAATTTTTTATCATATTAAATTTAATTTTGTAAATAACTGAAAACTCTTGTTAATTTAATTGTCCAAAATCAAGGTTCTGGACGATATTTGGCAATCGCCTTATTCTCAAAAAAGAGAAATTATGAGTCAAAAACCGATGAGTCAATCCATTTTAAATAAGATTCTAAACCATCATCAATTTTAAGGGTTATAATTTCTGGTGTTTTATAATTATGTTTATCTATAATGACTTTTTTTATTTTATGATACAATGTTTTTTTTGTTTTTACCGTTAACAAAAATTCATTTTGCTTAGTAAATTTATTTTCATAAATATAAAAACTAGAAATTTTTGAAATTTGCGCACAAGCCACTAACTTGTTTTCTATCAAAAATTTTGCCATTTTTTTAGCATTAATTAATTTATCAAAAGTAGTTTTAATTTCAATAAAATCTTTTTTCATAATAATACAAAATTAAATTTATGATTAAATCATTGCTACCAAATTTATATGCTCATCGCGGTTTTCATAATTCAGAAATCAAAGAAAATTCAATCGAAAGTCTGGATAATGCCTATAAAAATTTTTTTTATGCAATAGAGTTTGATATTTGGTTAAAAAATGATGAATTAATAATTTCGCATGATAAACCCAAAAATTCAAATGAATTTTTTTATCCAAATTTGAAAAATTTTTTAAAATATCAAAATCATTTTAAATACTGGTTAGATTTTAAAAATATAGATTTAAATAATGTCGATAAGGTTTTAAAATTAATTAAATTAAATTTAGAATTACAAAAAATTGATTTAAAAACGGTTATTTTTGCCCCATATATTAACAATTATGATTTGGCTTTAAAAATTTTTTATAAATTCAAGAATTTTTTTGGCGAAAAAAAATGTAATTATGCCTTAATATGCGATGAAACTGTTGATATTCATGATGTTTACCGAATTTTTTCACTTCATAAAATTGATTTTTTATCAATTTATCATCGATTGATAAACCCAGATTTGCTTAAAAAAATTTCTCCAGAAAAAATTTTAGCTTGGACTGTTAATGATGAAAAAATATTAAATGATTTATTAAGTTTAGGAGTAAAAAATTTTGCAACCGATAAGATTTTACCAAAAAATTAAGTTTGTTATAATTTTAGGAAGCAATAATTGTTTGTTTTTGATAAAGCTCACGATCCATTTCGATAATATCGATAGAAATATCGCATCTTTTATGATTTAGTCCAGAATTTTGTTGAAAATTTTGCAATAATTTAAAACTATTTTCACTGAGTTTCTTTTTGATTTCAAGGCTTCGTCCCTCTAAAATTTTTATAGATATATGAATAAAATTAGCATTAGAGCCATCGTTGCCAACACCAAAATTATTGTAGCTTAAACTGCGGATTTTAAATTGATCATAATCGAAATTTCCTTCCTTAATTTCGAAGCAAGATTTTTGAATTTGATTAGCTAAATCCAAAATTTCTTTTGTGCTAAAATCTATTGAATGTTCGATGATAATGTGGGGCATATTATAACCATTTTTTTCTTTTGAAAATTGCCAAAGGAATAATTGATGAAATGAACATCAAGCCAAGGGCGACGGGGTAGCCAAATTTGGAATTTAATTCGGGCATAAAATCAAAATTCATGCCGTAAATGCTGGCAATTAGGGTTGGTGGCATAAAGACAAGAGATACAACGGTGAAGGTTTTAATAACCTTATTTTGCTCAATGTTTAGTAAACCCAAAAAATAATTTTGTAAATATTCTAAGCGAGTAAAATTGAAATTGGCATGCTCAATTAGCGAGTTAATATCTTTGATGATAATTCGAAGGCGATTATAGCTATCTAACATTAAATCTTCATTACGAAGAAGAGATGATAAAACTCGCTGTTTATCAAATAAAGCCTCACGCAAGGACATAGTTAAATCTTGGCTTTCATTGATTTTGGTGAGGAGTTTTTCATCGAGTTTATTTTCGTAATTTATTTTTTTACTAATTTCGGCAACGAATTTCGAAACCGATTCCATTAAATCGGCATCAAAATCAGTGCGAGCCTCTAAAATTGCCACAAAAACCTTAGAAGCATTGGTAAAAATCATTGGAAATTGTTTAATTTTTTTTACGGTTTCTGAAATTACTCTACTATCGAAATATCTCAGACTAAACAAGGTTTTTTCTGTTAAAATAAATGACATTTCATGCTCTTCAAGATTTCTCGAATTTTGGTTGATATTAACGAATGTTGAGTTAATTTTGATTATTCCAGAATTTTCTAAGTAGCGTGATGAAGTCTCAATTTCTTCTTGCTGTTGCTTGGTTGGAAAGGTGATACCAAAATATTCTTCAACCTCGCGAATCTGTCCTATTGTTGGCTCTTGTAAATCAACCCATGCAATGTTGTTGCACATATCGCCAATATTTGGCAATTCCTTCAGCGATAATACCTTAGTTTGTGAATAATGCGGGAGCTGAAAAATGCGGATCATAATTTAATCTTTTCTAAGTTTGAAAAATTTTATGTATTTTATGAATTGATTACCTAAAATCAACATAAATTTCATAAATGATTTAAAAATTAGTTCCTAAGTTAAAGTTAAATCTTTGAGTTCTATCATGTTTGGCTTGTTGTAAAACTTTTGAAAAATCTAAGCGAATTGGTCCAACTGGTGATGCCCAAGCTATGCTTAAACCAACAGATGAACGATATTCAGCTTTGTCTAATATTTCATTTTGAGCTTTTAAATTTTTTTCAACACCTTTAAGAATACCGTTATCCCAAAATAATGCGCCATAAATGCCAAGTTCACGAGGAAGACCAAGTGGAAACCTAAATTCTGCGGTGGCAACACCGAATTTTTTACCACCCAATGGTTCGCCACTTATAGTTCGCGGCCCCATACCAAAAAAATCAAAACCGCGAAAATCATTTCCGCCTAAATAAAAATTATTTTGTATTAAAACATCTTCACCAATGCCTTCGATAAGGCCAGTATTGCCTGTAAATCTCAGAATAAAATCATTGCTAAAGGTTGGAATAAAATAACCAATTTTTCCAGTATATTTTATGTTTCTAACATTGCCACCCAAGCCATTATAAACTGTGCTTAGCGAAATAAAATAGCCATTTCTAGGGTCAAATCGATTATTAGTTTTGTCGTAAATAAAACTATTTTCAATAGCCGAATAAATATAATTTCCTTGAAGCATTTTTAGGGCAATTGATGAGTTAGAGCCAATATTTCCAACCTGCTGATTGTTGTATGAATAGCTGATAAGATGATCAAAAAATTCGGTGATGCTATAATTGGCATTGAGTCGAAAACCAGCGTTAAACATATCGAAATCTCTGCCGTTTCTGCGTGTGTTGGTGGTTCTGTATAAATTGACTCCAACATCAATTGGTCTATCCAAAAAATATGGCTTGGTGTAATCAATGCTGGCATTAAGATTGGCAAATGAGCGTTGAACATTTAAACCAATTTTTCTTCCTGTTCCAAATAGGTTGTTTTCACGGATACCTGCATTGATATTGAAGCGGTCAAATTGCGAAAATCCTACACCTAAAGATAGTTCACCCGTGCGCTTTTCTTTAACGGTAATTTCAACATCAACTTGATTGGAATCGCCAATTCTTTTTTGATTAAGCTCTACTTTTTCAAAAAAACCTAAATTTTCTAGCCTTTGTTTGGAGCGATTAATTTTGTTTAAATTGAAAGGGTCTCCTTCAATAAATCTAAGTTCTCGACGAATTACCTTGTCGATGGTTCTTGTGTTGCCAAAAATTTTGATTTGGTTGATATAAACTCTTGGGGTTTCTTCAATTATAAAATCAATATCGATGGTTTTGGTTATAAGGTTTCTCTTTAATACTGGCTCGATATTGGCAAAAGCATAGGATTTTTCTGACATCACTTCTATCATCTTATCAATAGTATGCTCAATGGCTTGCGAATTATAAATTTCACCAGTTTTGAATAAAATATTTTTATGCAAAATTTCTGAATCAAAATTAGCAATTTTGTTATCAATATTTATTTCTCCAAAATTATATTTAATACCTTCTTCAAGTAAAAAAGTTATGAAAAATGAGTCTTTATTTTTATTGATTTGAGCCATTGCTGATATAATATTAAAATCGGCAAATCCATTATTATTATAAAATCTTTTTAACAATTCTTTATCATATTCTAGTCGGTCAGAATCATATAAATCAGAGCTTGATAAAAATTTCCACCAAATGGTTTTTTTAGTAGAAATTTGCTCTTTTAATTCGCGATCCGCAAAGTTATCGTTACCAACAAAATAAATTTCACCAATATTAGCTTTTGGTCCTTCTTCAATTTCAAATATTAGTTCAATTCGATTATTTTCTTTTGGTACAATTTTAGTTTCAATTTTAGTTAAAAAACGACCGCTTTTTAGATAAATATTTTGGATGCGCTTGAGGTCGTTTTGTAATTTATTTTGAGAAAATATACTACGTTTTTTTAAGGAAATTTCAGCTTGCAATATTTCTTCATCAATTTTTTTATTACCAATGAATTTGGTTTCAAAGATAATCGGATTTTCAGTAATATTTATGTAAATTTTTTTATTAAAATACTTAATCTCTACAGAGTTAAAAAGCTCACTTTCAAGCATTTGCTTGGTTATTTTTTCGAGATTTTCATTAAGATTTTTGTCGATTTTAAGATTTTCAAAAAATTGTTTTACCGAAATCTCATCATTTCTTTCAAGACCATTTATCACCAAAAAATTATCGATATTATTTTGAGAAAAACTTGGCGAAACCAAAAAAAATGATAGTAAAACCAAATGAAAAATTTGACGAATAAATTTTATTTTAAAAAATGTTATATTTTCAATATGTCTTGATTTATCAGTTGACATCAGTAATTTTTAAGGAAATTTTTAAAAAAATAGTTGAAAAAAATGTTGTTAAATTCTCTAACTTGACATTAATATACAAAATAATTAAATTTAATGTTAATAAATTAATTTTAAACTATTATTTATTTTAATTAATTTTATCTTTAGTTTTGCTTTAACAAAACTGTTTTTATTACATATTTTTGTACAAATTAACGGTTATGTTAAATTTTTTTATAACTACCTTATTTTTTTTAAGTTTTTTAGCCAATATAAATCAAGTTCTGGCTGATAATTTTTTTAAATCAAAATTTGTCATTTACTCTAGAAATAATATATCTGTTGTTGGCTCCTCAACGCTGTACCCTTTTATTTCTATAGTTGCCGAAACCTTTGGTCGAGAAACTAAATTTCGTACACCAATTATCGAAGCAACTGGCACGGGTGGTGGCTTTAAGCTGTTTTGCTCTGGCATTGGCTATGATTATCCAGATATTGTCAATGCATCGCGATTAATTAAAAAAAGTGAAATTGAAAAATGTCGTCAACATCAAATTAATTTTGGTGAAATTAAAATCGGCTATGATGGAATTGTTTTGGCAAACTCGGTTAAGGGTATCAAATTTTCTCTTACTAAGGAACAAATTTTTTTAGCTTTAGCTGAAAATATTTTTGATGAAAAGCAAAATTTTGTGAAAAATTTTTACAAAAACTGGAGTGAAATTGACAAAACTTTGCCAAATTTGCCAATAAAAATTTATGGTCCACCTTCAACATCTGGTACTCGTGATGCCTTTATTGAGTTAGTAATGATTGATTATTGTTCAAAGCAAAAAAACTTTCAAAATAAATTTCAAGACTTAGAAATATTGCATAAAAAATGCCAAATTATTCGTTCAGATGGAGTTTTTGTTGAGGCGGGTGAAAATGATAATTTGATTGTCCAAAAACTTAAAAATGATGAAAATGCTTTTGGAATTTTTGGTTTTAGTTTTCTTCAAGAAAATATTGCAAAAATTCAGCCAGCAAATATTGATGGAATTGTTCCAAATTTTGAAAATATTAACCTTGGTAAATATAAAGTTTCCAGACCTCTTTATGTATATTACAAAATCGAACATTTAAATTTAGTTAATGGTCTAAAAGAATTTTTACAAGAAATTGCAAGCAAAAACACAATCGGTAGCGATGGCTATCTGATGCAAGCCGGACTCATACCACCATCTAATCGAGAAATTGAAAAGAATGAGGTTGAGTTGCGAAAAAATTTGTAAAAGTTTTTTCGTAGTTATTGAGATCGTCACTTACCAAATTATTTTTAATTTGGCTAGCTTGATAGATTTCTCTTCTTTAACTATCAAAATTCGTAAACTATGATTTTTATTCCATTAGCGGTATTAGTTACGTTATCGGTAGTTAGTTCTTTAACATAATTGATAACAAACTTATCTTTTATTTAAAAAAAGATAGAGAGGTTTATCCAAGTGATAATCTCTAAATGCCTATGCCCGTCAAAGAAATTCTTTGGCGGGTTTTTTTAATGATATTTCTAAAAAAATTAGCAAATTATGCCTTAATTTCTTGGTGAACAATCTTGATGATTTATCCGCTTTTCTTTATAAAAATTATTTAATAATTTAGAAATATTTAAAAATGCCGAATAATAACTAAATAAAAAAACAATTGTTAATTAAAAAATAAATAGTAAATTATAATTTAATATGTAAAACCTACTACCATATATTATAACCCAAATATTTCTAATATGGTTGCCAAAATCAAAACCTTTGCCTTTAATGGCATTAATGCTTTGCCAGTAGATGTTCAAGTAAAAATATCATCTGGAAAATCACTATTTACTATTGTTGGTTTGCCAGATAAATCAGTTGGAGAATCTAAAGAAAGGGTTAGGGGGGCCATAACTTCTTCAGGTCTATCTTGGCCGTTTGAAAAGATTACCGTTAATTTAGCACCTGCAGATTTGCAAAAAGAGGGTGGACATTTTGATTTGGCAATTGCACTTGGAATAATGGTAGAAATTGGAGTTATTTCACAAGAATTAGTTAATAAATATTTTGTTATGGGAGAATTATCTCTTGACGGTTCAATTAATTCAGTAAGCGGTATTATATCATCAGCAATTTCTGCCAATCAATATAATTGCGGCTTGATTTGTCCTGCTGTTAATGGCAAAGAGGCAGTATGGGCTGGAGATATTGAGGTAATTGCTTCGCCAGATATTATTTCTTTAGTAAATCATTTAAAAGGTACACAAATTTTAAATCGACCTGAAAATAACTTCTCTAATAATCAATTCATTCATGACAATAATTACCCCGATTTTAGTGATGTAAAAGGTCAAGAAAGTGCCAAAAGAGCGCTTGAAATTTCGGCATGTGGTGGTCATAATATTTTAATGATTGGCTCACCTGGAACTGGCAAATCGATGTTAGCTTCAAGATTGCCAAGTATATTACCCGATTTAGATTTGATGGAAATTTTAGAAATTAATATGATCGCAAGTGTTAGTGATAAAATCAATGACGGTAAGCTAATTATTTCAAGACCATTTCGTGAAGTTCATCATTCTTGTTCGATGTCGGCAATGGTTGGAGGTGGAGTTAAGGCAAAGCCTGGAGAGGTATCTTTTGCTCATCGCGGGGTTTTATTTTTAGATGAATTAGCTGAATTTCCTAGGCAAGTTTTAGATTCATTAAGGCAGCCTCTGGAGTCGGGAGAGGTAAATATTTCTAGGGCAAATTCTTGTGCCAAATATCCAGCTGATTTTCAGTTGGTTTGTGCAATGAATCCTTGTAGATGTGGAAATTTAGGAGATCCCAGCAAAGAATGTAAGAGGGCACCAGCTTGTGGCGAAGAATATAAAAATAAAATTTCAGGACCACTGCTTGATCGCATAGATATTGTAGTTGAAGTCGCAAGATTTGATTATTTCATTGATAATAATAATTTTAAGTCTTCATCCTCAATTGAATCTTCTGCGGAAATTAAGGAGAGGGTAATTAATGTAAGGGAAATTCAAAAAAAACGCCTTACAAATTATGAAGAATTTACAGAAATTCCAATGCTTAATTCTAAAATTTTTGGTAAATGGTTAGAGTTTTTTTGTAAAATAGACGATCAATCAAAAAACATTTTAGAAAATTTTGCTACTAAAAATAAAACCTCAATTCGAGGTATCAGCAGAATCTTGAGAGTAGCTAGAACTATTGCAGATATGGATTTTGCTGAATCAATATCAACAAAACATCTGTTAGAGGCGATATCTTACAGAAGAAAAATTTAATTTTATGAGACAACCTTTAACTTTAATAGACTTATTACCGCAAGATCAAGCTGAGTTAGTTTCAAATTTTCAAGGTGATGGAGCAAATTTAAAGCAATTTGAAAATAATTTTATCTATGATTTAGATCAAAAAGATTTAAGATTCCATGTTTTTAATGAAAAAGATTGCCGAACTGAGACAATTTCTTTTTCCAAATTAGCTCTTCATGAAAAAGCAAGGTTAGAAAAGCTAAAAAATATTGTCGATGAATTTTCTGATGATGAGGGCAAAAATATTATGTTTATAGTTAAAAATGAATCTGGATTTTTTTTAAAATATCTAGAACATAGCCAACATGAAAATGAAATTGGAAATCAAGCTAAACAATTACTAGAAAGAATTGTTCAAATCAATGAGGGTCCAATTGCAATGGCTATGCCAGAGGATTTGGGTGACGAACCAAATCCAGATATAATTACTAAACCAAGAAAATTAATGCAAGAGATGGATTTGCAGTATGGTAAATCTGGGGCTAACAAAAAAAATAAATTCTCTTTTGAAATTACTGAAGAAGGCACCATGGTTTATATGAATATATTAACTGAACCAACTGAAAATCCTGATTTTATAAGATTAAAAATTCCTTCGCAATATTTAGTTAAATTCTATAGTGATTTATCAAAAGATGTTAAAAATGGTAATACAGAATATTTATTTTGTAGTTATTTAGGGGTTGAGTTTTCAAAAATTGAAATTAAACCAGAAAGTCAAAAATTTAAGGAAATTCAAGAAAATGTTGCATCATTTGGGGAAATTGGCGAATTTTTGCAAAAGAATTTTCCTTTAATGCTTAAGGAAATAACTAGCAAGCAAGATTCGGATATTAAACCCAATTCATCAATTGACAAACCGTATAATGGCTCCAAAAAAGGGCAAAACACTATTGTATTTTAGCTATTCAACAATTATACATTCCGATCTTGATTTTTGTGATTGGGCAATAAAGTTTTCGCAAAATTCTTCAGCATCAACTTGGTTGAAAAAATCACCAATTTGCAGTCGATAAAAAATTCCTCTTTTTCCTAGATCGGCTTCTTCAATGTAATATTTTGTTTTGTTAAAAATTGATGGATATTTTTGACCTAATTTCTGATAATATTCTTTACAACTTTCGGGTGAAGACATTGCTGATATTTGCACACGAATAGAGCCTCTTTTACGAATGGTTTTGCTAGGATTTGGTTTCGGGGTTTCGACGATTTTATTTTTAGAAATTTGCTGAATTTTTTGTAATTTATTGCTTTCTTTGTCGTTTGTTTCGATCGGATTTTTTTCTAAAACCTTACCATCATCTTTTTCATCATTATAAATTTCTTGATCAGATTTTTCGTTTTCATTAATAACAATATTTGTAGATTTTTTAATATCTTTAAGGTTTTTGGGTGGAAAGGCCGGTTCAAGATTTTGGTTAATGTTAATTTCCTCTTGAATTATATGATTATTTTTATTGCCGAAAATATCTTCATAGATTGAGCGATTGACAGCCCTAGTTTCGTCTTTATCATTATAGATGCTTTCTTCGTAAATTTTTATTGGCTTTGTTGGTGATTTAATAGTTTCAATTTCTTTTTGATTTTGGTAAATCAATTTATAGGCATTAATGCTAATATAAATAAACAGCGACAATGAAACCAATATTGCCGAAATCAAAAAAATTTTTTTGTAAAAATTATTTCCAGTTTGAATTTGCTCATTTCTTTTATAACCGAAATCTTCCATTTTTTTAAAATTTAATTTTATTTCATATATTCAAGAGCCTTGATATTAAATAACTCAAGACCATTTGCAATTATTTTTTTTACACTATAAATTAATAATATTCTCGCATAGGTTTTTAAAAAATCATCTACTAAAATAAATTTTAAATTTGGGTTTTCAACACCTTTATTCCATAAACTATGAAATTCTGCAGATAAATCTTGAAGATAAAATGCAATTCGATGCGGTTCATAATTGTAAACAGCCATTTCTATGGTACGAATATAGTTAGCAACTTTCTTAATTAAATTAATCTCATTTTGGTCAGTTAAATTTTCAAGAATTTGCAAAATATTATTGTGGATGATTTGATTATTTTCAAAAATTTTATTATAAAATTCTGGATATTCATTTTTTAAATTTCGAATGACCGAACAGCATCTAGTATGAGCATATTGCACATAAAAAATTGGATTATCCTTGGATTGTTCAACTACTTTGTTTAAATCAAAATCAAAAGGGGCATCATTTTTTCTAGTAAGCATAATGAAGCGAAGGGCGTCAGCCCCGATTTCGTCAAGAACTTGTTTGGCGGTGATGAAATTGCCAGCCCTTTTTGACATTTTAAGAGGTTCGCCATCTTTAACAAATTTCACCATTTGGCATAAAATTATTTTTAATTGGGCTTGGTGTTCGGTGATGGCATTGCAGGCGGAGGTTAATCTTTTAACATAACCCGCATGATCATAGCCAAGGGGCATTATAAATATTCTGGCTCCTCGTTCAAATTTACTTTTTAGGTAGGCCAGGTCCGCTCCAAAATAAGTTGGTGATCCATCGGATTTTAATACGACTCGATCTTGATCATCACCAAAATCACTTGAGCGAAATAGTGTTTGGTCTTGGTCGTCATAGCCTTCAGGAATGGCGCCAACACCTTTTTCGGTTTTTGGAGCCGATAATTTTCCAACATAAATTAAATTTTTTTGATGAAGAAAATCGATAATTTTGGTAATTTTATCTTGATCATGAAGTTGTTTTTTTTCAGAAAAATAACTATCATGAAAAATTCCCAGTGCCTGCAAATCAGATTTGATGATTTTTAGCATCTCATCTAAAACTAAATCACGAATTTTTGGAAAATATTCTTCGAAATCCATTTTGCGAATACTGTCGCCAAATTGTTTTTTAATTTCTTCGCCAACTTGAATTAAATATTCACCGGGATATAAATTTTCAGTAACAATAACATCAACTCCAAGTGCTTGTAGGTAGCGTACATGGGCTGATTTTATCAAGGTGTTAATTTGCCCACCAGCATCATTGATGTAGTATTCTTTTAAAACATCATAACCAACTTTTTGCATTAATTTTGCCATCACATCGCCAAAAATTGCACCACGAGTATGACCTACATGCATGGGACCAGTAGGATTTGGTGAGGCATATTCGATATTTACTTTTACATTATTGCCAAGATTGGGTAGGGTAATTTCATTTTCTTGATTTATCGATTCAACAACCTTGAAGAAAATTTGATTTTTCAGAAAAATATTGATGAATCCTGCGCCGGCAATTTCAATTTTTTCGATATATTCCTTATCGAGTTGATTAATTATTTGATTGGCTAAATCCTTGGGTGATAATTGAAATTTTTTGGCAAAATACATAGCAATATTGCTGGCAATATCACCGTGCGAATTGTTTTTGGTTGGCTCGATAGTATAAGATTTTAGTTCATTTTTGGTTATTGAAATATCTTTAATGTGAGCAATATTTAATATCGTTAAGTTTAATTCGTAACGAAAAATTTGAAAAATATTTAGCATTTTTATGTTGCTTACTTGAAATAATTTTATTGACCTAGTAAAATATTACAAAGATGATTAAAACTTGCAATTATATATTTTTTAAAATTAACTTCAAATTCAATCCAACTAATTATGGATATAAATTATAACAACACTTATTATTTAGTAAAAAGAATTGCTAAAGAAAATGTCTTTTCGCGTTGGAAAATATTATCAATATCTATCGTTCTAATGTTGGTGGTAGCGGGAACTACCTCATTTCACGCTTGGCTTATCAAGCCCGCCCTCGATTCAGTTTTTGTTGAAAAAGATTATCACGCTTTAATCTATATCCCAATATTAGTGGTGGTGGTTACTATCATCAAGGGATTTGCTACATATTTTCAACTCTTAACGATGAATTATTTTAGCTTGCAAGTCACCTCCGATTTACGTATAAGATTATATCGCCACTTCATAACATCTGATATTTCTAAACTTCACAGCAAATCTTCTGGCGATATGATAGCCAGTATTATCAATGAAATCGGCAGTGTGGTTGGTTTGATTAACATTAGTTTAAATGGTTTCATCAAGCAATTTTTTACTTTAGTTGCTTTGATTGCGGTGATGTTTAATCAGAGCTTAGAGCTATCGCTAATTGCCTTTGTGGGTTTTCCTTTGGCGGTTTATCCCATATACAAATTAGGTCGCAAGCTCAGAAATTTATCCTTTAGAAACCAAGAAATGTCGGCAAAATTTAACTCGCAAATGAGTGATACTTTGCAATATTCTAAATTAGTAAAAGCCTATCATTGCGAAGAATTTGAAATAAAAAGAATGTCATTAATTATTGATTCAATTGCCAAAGTTGGTAGAAAAATTTCTAGAATGTCCTTGGTCTCTTCGCCTTTTGTTGAGAGTTTGGCGGGGCTTGGGGTTGCTGCGGTAATTTGGTATGGCGGACATCAAGTGATTGAGGGTAAAACCACGCCAGGTGCTTTCTTTTCTTTTTTTGCGGCAATGATGATGGCTTATCGTCCACTCAAATCAGTTTCAGGAATGAATTCAAGTGTGCAAATAGGTCTAGCTTCGGCAACTCGCTTATTTACCCTACTTGATGAAAAGCCAACTATCGTCGATAAGCCAAATGCCATATCTCTTGAAAAGGTTAGGGGCGAAATTGAGTTTGAAAATGTGTGCTTCAGCTATGATGAAAGTAAAACCACTTTAAATGATATAAGTTTTAAAGTTAAGGCTGGGCAATCTGTTGCCTTGGTTGGTCATTCTGGTGGTGGAAAATCAACAATTATGAGCATGATTCTTCGATTTTACGATCCAAGTCGTGGCGAAGTTAAGCTAGATGGTCACAATATTTCAGACTTAACTCTAAAATCACTTCGCAATTCAATGTCGGTAGTTAATCAAGAGGTGATGCTGTTTGACGATACTATCCTTGAAAATATTCGTTATGGCAAAATTGAAGCTACCGAAGAAGAAATTGTTCGTGCAGCAAAATTAGCGGAAGCCGATGAGTTTATTCAAGAATTGCCAAATAAATATCAATCAAAAATTGGACAAAATGGCATTCGCTTATCTGGTGGTCAGCGTCAAAGAATTGCAATTGCTAGGGCTATTTTATATAATGCGCCGATTTTGTTGCTTGATGAAGCCACTTCTTCGCTTGACCCAATTTCAGAAAAATTAATCAAAGATGCTCTAAATTCTCTAATGAAAAATCGCACCTCAATAATTATTGCCCACAGATTATCTACAGTAATTCATTGTGATAAAATAATTGTTATTGCTAATGGCAGAGTAGTTGAGGAGGGTTCGCATAAAGAATTGCTTGAGCTTAATGGCACTTATGCCAATTTATATTTAAAACAATTCGAAATTAATCAAGATGAATAATGAGATAAATAATATTAACAAAAATAAAAATGCTACCAATTTTACTAATGAAAAAATTGAGCAAAGAAAAATTGTTAAAAAAAAATTATCAAATGCATTGAAAGCCAATATTGCTCGCCGAAAAAATTCTAACAAAAATTAAATTATGAATTTAAATTATGATGTAATTGTTATTGGGGCTGGACATGCAGGAGTTGAGGCGGTTTGTGCCAGTGCCAGAATGGGAGCAAAATCATTATTAATCACCAAAAAATTTGATAATTTAGGAGAAATGTCATGCAATCCAGCAATTGGTGGCGTTGCCAAAGGAACAATTGTTCGCGAAATTGATGCACTTGACGGGATTATGGGTAGGGCGATTGACAAAGCGGGAATTCATTTCAAAATTTTAAATGCCTCAAAAGGCTATGCGGTTCATTCACCAAGAGCCCAAGCCGACAGAAAATTATATAAATTAGCAATTAGAGAAATTCTGCAAAACTATCCAAACCTAACCATAATCTATAATAATGTTGAAGATTTAGTAATTGATAATAATAAAATTATTGGGGTCGTTCTTGATGATAAATCTATAATTAATTCTAAATCGGTAGTTTTAACAACGGGCACTTTTTTACGCGGAGTAATTCATATTGGCAATCTTCAAACCAGCGCTGGCAGGGTAGGTGAAGAGCCATCGGTTGGAATTGCCAAAGCCTTGGAGAGATACAAATTTTCGCTTGGAAGATTGAAAACTGGCACTCCGCCTCGAATTTTAAAATCATCAATAAATTATTCTGATTTAGAAATGCAAGAAGGCGATAATCCGCCAATTCCATTTTCTTATTTAAGTGAAAAAATCGAAACCCCACAAATTCATTGTGCAATTACTTATACCAATCAAAATACTCACAAAATTATTAAGGAAAATTTGCAAAAATCTGCGATGTATGGTGGCAATATTTCTGGAATTGGCCCGCGTTATTGCCCATCAATCGAAGATAAAATTCATCGTTTTTATGATAAGGAACGTCATCAAATATTTTTGGAGCCTGAGGGATTAGACAGCGATTTGGTCTATCCAAACGGCATTTCTAATTCGCTTCCAATTGAAGTTCAAGAACAATTTTTGCGTTCAATTAAGGGTTTAGAAAATGCTATAATAACTCAAGCGGGTTATGCTATCGAATATGATTTTGTTGATCCAAGAGAATTATTGCCAACACTTGAAACTAAAAAAATTAAAAATTTATTTTTTGCAGGGCAAATTAATGGCACTACTGGCTATGAGGAGGCTGGAGGTCAAGGAATTGTTGCGGGAATTAATGCTGGCTTGAAGGCCTTAAATATTGATGATGAATTTATTCTCGACCGCTCAACCAGTTATATTGGTGTAATGATTGATGATTTGACAACACTTGGAACAAATGAGCCATACAGAATGCTTACATCAAGAGCGGAATATCGTTTAACAATTCGAGCCGACAATGCCGATTTACGATTAACTGAAATGGGAGCAAAATTTAATTTAATTTCCAATCAAAGAACAGCAAATTTTTTATTGAGAAAAAATAAAATTTTTGAAGTGAGTGAAATTTTGAATAATTTAAAAATTTCTCCAAAAAAATTAGAAGAATATGGATTTACAATTAAACAAGACGGAGTAGTTAGAAGTGCTTATCAGCTGCTTTCATTTCCAAATTTTGATTTCAAAATGGTTGAAAAAATTTGGCAAAATGAATTTTCCCATTTTGAACATAATATAAAAAAACAAGTTGAAATTAATGCCAGTTATTTATCATATGTAAAAAGACAAGATGATGATATAAATATTTTTCGTCAAGAGGAACAACTAAAAATTCCTCTTGATATCGATTATAATTTGATTCAAAGCTTGTCTAATGAGGTAAAAGAAAAATTGTCAAAATATCGACCCGTTACTATTGGTTCAGCCCTTAAAATTCAAGGAATCACCATGGCATCAATTATGGCAATTTTGATATATATAAAAAAACAAAGGAAATAATTTAATGATTATCACCATAAAAAATTTAAGAGTAAAAAAATTTCTTTTGGGCTTTTTGTTTTACTTATTATTTTCGTCAATGCCAAATAGTGCTTCATCCCAAAATAATATTTCTAATTCAGATTTATCCCGCGAAATAGAAAAATCTTTACTTTTTGATAATGAAACCACAGAAAAATTTGATGTCTATAACAATGAATATGGTTCAAATTTAGTTGCTGAACCTACTCTTGGCAATGCTGACAAAGAAGATAGAAAAAAATATACCCCAGAAGAAATGGATATTGTAATGGTCGATCGTGTCAAGATTGACAAGGATCTTAGAGAAAAAGAAAAATTAGCATATAATTCGGTTTTAGTTGGGCAATATGAAATTGCTCTTGAACTATATAAAGAAATTTTACTAAAAGAGCCAAAAAATAAATATGCAAGATATTCCATGGCTGTAGTATATCAAAGACTTTATCAATTTAAGCAAGCCAAAAAAATTTATTATGAATTGCTTAAAGAAGACCCTGAAAATAAACAAGACATCATCAATAATATTATTGCCATAATGATTGAAGAAAGCCCAAGAGAAGCGGTATATATGCTTTCAAGACTTACTATGCAAAATTCGCAAACACCACATTTATTTGCTAGTCTTGGAACCGCATATGAGAGAATTTCCAATTATGATTTGGCAATAAAAAATTATGTAAAAGCTTATGAGCTTGACCTACAAAATCCAAATTATGCTTATAATTTAGGGGTGCTGTATGACAAGAATAAGGAATATGAAAAAGCTATTGAAATGTATGCTAATGCTATCAATAATTTACAATATTCATCTGATAATCAAATTGCTAGCGATTCAGTTAAAAAAAGAATTGAAAAACTCAAATTGATGATATGATTCAAAAAATTTTGGAGGAAGCCAGATTAAAAAATTGTTCTGATGTACACATATCTTCGGATTATAAAATAATTATGAGACTTGACGGAGATTTAGTTGATTATAAGGATAATAAAAATCTAACTAAAGATGAGATTTATGAGTTATTATTTTCGATAATGACTGAAGCACAAAAAAAATTTTATTTAGAAAATCACGAAATAGATTTTTCAATTGAAACCGCAACAAAATATCGTTGTCGTGTTAATGCTTATCATACTATATCTGGTCCTGCAGCCGCATTTCGATTGATTCCAAAGGACATAAGAAGTTTAGTTTCATTAAATGCTCCTTATGTTGTACAAGATCTTGCAAAATTAAAAAAAGGTTTAATAATGGTAGCCGGTCCAACTGGAAGTGGAAAATCGACAACACTTGCTGGAATCATTGATTACATAAATAATAATTTTATGCGTCATATTATTACTATTGAAGATCCTGTTGAATATATTTTTCAAAATAAAAGGTCTTTAATTAATCAAAGAGAGCTCGGAACTGATACCATCTCTTTTAATGAGGCATTAAAAAGTTCTTTACGTCAAGATCCAGATGTTATAATGGTTGGTGAAATGCGCGATTTAGAAACATTTCGATTAGCATTAACCGCCGCTGAAACAGGACATTTAGTGCTGGCAACATTACATACTAATTCTGCAGCACAAACTATAAATCGTATAATTGATGTCTTTCCTGCAGAAGAAAAATCAGCGGTAAGGTCAATTTTGTCTGGCTCAATTAAAGCGGTAATTTCGCAAAGGTTGGTCAAGAAGCGCGATGGAGGTAGATGTGCGGCTTTTGAGATTATGCTTGCTAACTCTTCGATACGCAATTTAATTCGTGAAGATAAAATTCCACAGATTAATTCAATTATTGAGTTAAGTAAAAAAAATGGAATGCTATTATTAAAAGATTCATTAAAAGATTTGATGAATAATGATATTATCACACAAGAAACTGCCGAAGAAGAGTTATTATCCTATGAATAATAATTTTTAAAATAATGAGAAATATCTTTAGAAAAAAAACTCTTGAATCAATCCTTGAAAGTGCCAAAAAAAATACTTTAACCAAAACCCTTGGAGCTTTTGACTTAGTTTTAATTGGCATTGGTTCGGTAATTGGAACTGGAATTTTTGTTTTAACTGGTCAGGCGGCGGCAGAACATGCCGGTCCTGCCATTGCAATATCTTTTATTTTTTCAGCGATGGTTTGTGTTTTTGCGGGTCTAGCTTATGCGGAATTGGCTTCGATGGTTCCGGTTTCGGGAAGTGCCTACACTTACACCTATGCGGTAATGGGAGAATTTATTGCGTGGTTAGTAGCTTGTGGTTTGATTCTTGAATATACAGTAGCTTCGTCAACCGTTGCTGCTGGTTGGTCTGGATATATGGTGGGAATTTTACAACAAGGTGGAATCACTATTCCCGAATATTTGACTAAAGCCCCAACGCAAATTTGTAGCGATGGAACTTATTGTGCTATCGTCAATCTTCCAGCTATTGCGGTAGCTTCTTTTATTGGATTTTTACTTTTTATTGGCACTAAAGAAAGTGTAATTGTTAACCGAGTTTTGGTTGGGGTAAAATTGTTGGTAATTTTTATTTTTATTTTCGTTGCCGTTCCAAAAATTAATTTTGCCAATTATGACGACTTTATGCCATTTGGTTGGAAAGGGGTTATAAGCGGAGCTTCGGCAATATTTTTTGCCTATTTAGGATTTGATGCAGTGGCTACAACTGCTGAAGAATGTAAAAATCCTAAACGAGATTTGCCGATTGGATTAATTGGTTCACTCTTGGTTGGTGCGGTGGTTTATGTAGCGGTATCTCTTTGTTTGACTGGAATTGTAAATTATAAAACTCTCGCAAATCCTCAGCCACTTGCACAAGCATTGCGTGATAATGGAAGTAATATCGGTTCGGCTTTGGTTGGAACTGGGGCAATTGCTGGTATGTTGACAGTGCTTTTGGTTATGATGTATGGACAATCTAGAGTTTTTTTTGTAATTTCTCGCGATGGTTTATTGCCTAATATATTTTCTAAAGTTCACAAAAAACATCACACTCCTTCATTTTCAATTGCAGTGGTTACGGTATCAGTTGCTTTAATTTCTGGATTTACACCAATTAGAACTATGGGTGATATGAGTAGTCTTGGGACCTTGTTCGCCTTTTGTTTGGTCTCGCTTGGAGTTTTAATCTTGCGAGTAAAAAGACCAAAATTAGAGCGGGCTTTTAAATGTCCTTATGTTTTTGTCATTGCACCTTTATCAATTATTGGCTGTGTAATTTTGATTGCTAAGCTCTTGACAGATCATTATAAACCATTTTTAATTTGGTTTATTATCGGAATTATTTTTTACATTTTTTATGGCTATAAAAATAGCAAGCTGAACAAGAAATAAGTTTATTAATAAAATATGCCATTTTCGAATATATCTTTTTTAGCAAATGATGAACATAATTCATATAATTTTTTTTTAAGAAATGCGACATCTGTATCAAATATATCCCCGATATTTTATAATTTATTTTGTTGTGGGCTTGCAATATCTCAAAGTGCAATATTCCTTCCAATTGCATCAGTAAGTTATGGTTTTGATCAAGCAAGTAATCAAAGAATAGGATTTCTTCATTCATTTACCGATTATTCTTTAAGAATGGCAACTCAAGGTATGTATGGCATAACAAATAATAATTCTTCAAGAGCAAATACTCAACAAAATAATCCAATTCCTGGTATGGAGCCAAACAATTTAACTCAACAAATTCAGGCGACAATAGGCTTTAGTAATCAAGTTGATAACTCAGATGCGGATGAGTTAAAAAAATTTTTTTCAAATCCTAGTATTTATATTGACGATGTGGTAGATGGAAGTTTTTTATATTCTGAAAATGATATATACATAACATCATCAAGTTCTTTAGGTGCAACAAATCGAATCAATAAGGATTTAATTCAATTTGTTAAACAGTGTTTTCATAAAAATCAAATGAATCAAAATGTATTAAATGATCAAGATATTCAAGAAAATAAGGAGCAAATTAAGAAGAATGTAGATGAAATCTTAATGTCATCACATATCATCACGGAGAATGAAATTCAAAATAAAATTAACCAGAATAAAGAAATTTTAGAAAAATTAGAATTGTTTTTTTTGGCATCAGAAAAATATGGAAAAAAAATTACAGAAAGTAATAATTATAAAACATTTAGAGAATTATTTGAAGAAGAGGTTGTCAAAAAAAACGAATCGCAAAATATTCTACGATCAACTAGGCTTCCCTTACAGTTAATTATGTCATCTTCGAATGAATTGATTGAATATTCAGGGCGATCATAAAAATCTAATTTATGAATTAAAAACTTTAAAATTTTTTTAGGTTGTTTTATAAATTTTTTTTGGCAAAAATAAAATTATTAAATTTAGTAAAAATTTTCACAGATTTTAATTTTATCAAAAATTTTCTTATGAAATTATTCCGCAAAAAATCGATTGAAGCCTTAATCGAAAGTTCAAAACAAAATTCTTTCAAAAAATCCTTATCGGCTTTTGACCTTATAATGATTGGTATTGGTTGCATTATTGGCACTGGAATTTTTGTAGTCACAGGCACCGCTTCGGCAATTCATGCTGGTCCAGCAATTTCAATATCATATTTAATCGGAGCCATTGCCTGTTTATTTGCTGCACTTGCTTATGCCGAAATTGCATCAATGGTGCCAGTTTCCGGTAGCGCTTACACCTACACCTATGCGATAGTTGGCGAATTTATTGCTTGGCTGGTTGGCTGGGGATTGGTTCTTGAATATGGTATTGGGGCTTCGGCTGTTGCCAATGGCTGGTCAGGCTATATGGTTGGAATTTTGAACTCGGCAGGAATTACCTTGCCAGAATTGTTAACCAAGCCAACAATCAATGGTGGAATTATAAATCTTCCAGCGAGTTTAATTGTTTTATTAATCGGTTTTATGTTGTACAAAGGCACAAAACAAGGTGTTACCTTTAACCGAATTTTAGTTTTTGTAAAATTAGCGGTAATTTTTATTTTTCTTATTGTTGCTACTCCAATGATTAAAACTGAAAATTATGCAGATTTTATGCCATTTGGCTTTGCTGGAGTGATGGCGGGTTCAGCGGCAATTTTTTATGCTTATATTGGTTTTGATGCAGTGGCTACAACCGCCGAGGAGTGTAAAAATCCGAAACGCGATTTACCAATTGGTATAATTTTTTCTTTAGGTGTTTGCGCTATATTATATGCAGTTGTGGCTTTAGTTTTGAATGGAATTGTTAATTATACCACGCTCAATAACGCAGAGCCACTGGCTCGAGCCTTGCGAGATAATGGCAGTATTATTGGTTCGGCTTTAGTTTCAACTGGAGCAATTGCAGGTATAACATCGGTTTTGTTGGTTTTACTTTATGGGCAATCAAGGATATTTTTTGTAATGTCGAGAGATGGTTTGTTGCCAAAAAAATTAAGTTCAATTCATAAAAAACATAACACCCCACATTTTAGTGTAATTTTAACAACATTTTTGGTAGCAATTATAGCCGGATTTTTTTCGCTTGAAACTTTAAGTGAAATGACCAGCATCGGCACGCTTTTTGGCTTTATTGTGGTGGCGGTTGCGGTTATGGTTTTAAGAATTACTCGTCCAAATTTAAAAAGAAATTTTAAATGTCCGCTAGTATTTATAACA
Source organism: uncultured Rickettsia sp. (assembly GCA_964505265.1). Classification (GTDB taxonomy): domain Bacteria; phylum Pseudomonadota; class Alphaproteobacteria; order Rickettsiales; family UBA1997; genus CAILUF01. The sequence continues at coordinate 13,103 of CAZDGN010000012.1, read as the reverse complement.
TCGCCATTGGCAATATTATCCTGTGGATATTTAACTTATGAATTACTTACCAGAAATTGGCAATATTTTGCAATTTGGGTTGCAATTGGGATTGTAATTTATTTTGGTTATGGTTATAAAAAAAGTGCTATTAAATAAAATTGCATTAAAATTTTTAAACCTTAAAATAGTAAGAAATATTATCTTCACTTAAAGAAATTCTTAATAAAATGACTATAAATAAATTCGTATATTGTTTTGGCGATGGCAAATCTGAAGGCGATGCCTCCATGAAAAACTTACTTGGTGGTAAAGGTGCCAATTTAGCAGAAATGTCGAAAATGGGCTTGCCAGTCCCTCTAGGTTTTACAATTACTACCGAAGTTTGCGACATTTATTATAAGAATCATAAAACTTTTCCAAGTGAATTGACCTCACAAATCAACGATGCCATCAAGGCTATTGAAGAAAAACTCGCAATGAAATTTGGCGATGAAAATAATCCTTTATTATTTTCAGTAAGGTCAGGTGCTAGAGCCTCAATGCCTGGTATGATGGACACCGTTTTGAATTTAGGACTTAACGACAAAACCGTTTTAGGACTTGCAAAAAATAGCAACAACAAAAGATTTGCTTTTGATTCTTATCGTCGTTTTATCCAGATGTATAGCGATGTGGTGCTTGGTGTGGATCACTATAATTTTGAAACTATTCTTGAAGAAAAAAAGCAAGAATTTCAAGCCAATCTCGATACTGATTTAACCGCAGAACAGCTCGAAGAAATTGTGGAGTTATTTAAAATCGAGGTAAAAAAAGAATTGGGTCAAGAATTTCCGCAGGATGTAAATCAGCAACTTTGGGGAGCGATTGAAGCGGTTTTTGCTTCATGGATGAATGATCGTGCCATCACTTATCGAGCTTTAAATAATATTCCAGCGCAGTGGGGAACTGCGGTAAATGTGCAATCAATGGTTTTTGGCAATATGGGCGATGATTCGGCAACTGGAGTTGCCTTTACTCGCAACCCATCAACTGGCGAAAAAGAACTTTATGGCGAATATTTGATTAATGCCCAAGGCGAAGATGTGGTCGCTGGAATTCGCACCCCGCAATCCATTACCATTGCAGGCAAGGAGCAACTTGGTTCCAAATTGCCAGCAATGGAAGAAACCATGAAAGATGTGTATTTAGAGCTAGAAAAAATTTACAAAAAACTTGAGTTTCACTATCGCGATATGCAAGATATCGAATTCACGGTGCAAAATAAAAAGCTTTGGATGCTTCAAACTCGTTCAGGCAAAAGAACCGCGCAAGCTTCAATTAAAATTGCCGTTGATATGGTTAGCGAGGGCTTAATTTCTAAAGAAGAGGCTTTGCTTCGAATCGACCCAATCAGCCTTGACCAACTTTTACACCCAACTTTGGATCCAAAAGCTAAAGTAAAAATTATTGCCAAAGGCTTGCCTGCTTCACCCGGTGCTGCTTGTGGTGTGGTGGTATTTTCTTCGCAAGAAGCGGAAAGACGCACCGAAAATGGTGAAAAAGTGATATTGGTTCGAGTTGAAACCAGCCCCGAAGACATTAAAGGTATGCATGTTTCGCAAGGAATTTTGACCGCTCGCGGTGGCATGACTTCGCATGCAGCAGTTGTGGCTCGTGGCATGGGAACGCCTTGTGTGTCTGGAGCTACAGGACTTCATATCGATGCCAACAACAAAATTTTAATTGCCAATGGCGTAAAAGTAAAAGATGGTGAAGTGATTACTATCAATGGTTCAAATGGCGACGTTATCCTTGGAAATGTGCCAACTTTGAAACCAAATTTATCGGGTGATTTTGAAAAAATTATGAAATGGGCCGATGAAATTCGCACTCTTAATGTTCGCACCAATGCTGAAACTCCACAAGATTGCCAAGTCGCCCGTGATTTTGGTGCGCAAGGAATCGGCTTGTGCAGAACTGAACATATGTTTTTTAGTGAAGACCGCATTATTTCGGTTCGACAAATGATTTTGGCAGAAACTATTGAAGGTAGAAAATCGGCTTTAGCAAAATTATTGCCGATGCAAAGAAATGATTTTGTTGAAATATTTAAAATTATGGCAGGCCTTCCTGTCACCATTCGTTTGCTTGACCCGCCTTTGCACGAATTTTTACCGCATAAGGAAAGCGAAATTCAAGAAGTCGCCAAAGTTGCCGGAGTTGAAGTTGATTATGTCAAGCACCGCACTCATCAATTGCAAGAGCAAAATCCAATGCTTGGACATCGTGGTTGTAGGCTTGGAATTTCTTACCCAGAAATTTATGAAATGCAATTACAAGCAATTTTTGAGGCCGCTTGTTTGGTAAAAAAAGAAACAAATAAGGATGTAATTCTTGAAGTTATGATTCCTTTAGTTGCTACTAAAAAAGAAATTCAAATCATGAAAAATTTAGTTATTGCCACCGAACAAAAAGTTTCTAGTCAAAATAATTGTACTTTAAATTATATGGTTGGCACCATGATTGAATTGCCTAGAGCAGCGATTATTGCCGATAAAATTGCCGAAGAAGCTGAATTTTTTAGCTTTGGAACTAATGATTTAACTCAAACCACTTTTGGTTTATCTCGTGATGACGCCGGAAATTTCCTTGGCAATTATCAAAAGGCGGGCATTCTAGAAAAAGACCCATTTGCCGAGCTAGACCAAGAAGGTGTTGGTGAGTTAATTAAAATTGCTAGCCAAAAAGGTAAGGCCACTCGCCCCGATATTAAACTTGGAATTTGTGGGGAACATGGCGGAAATCCAGCATCGATTGAGTTTTGTCATAAGGTTGGCTTGAATTATGTTTCATGCTCACCTTATCGAGTTCCAATTGCAAGATTAGCTAGTGCTCAAGCCTATTTAAAAAATCGTAAATAAATTTAATTATATCTTCAAAAACTCTAAATTTAATTTAATAATTTAGAGTTTTAAATAAAAAATGTATATTTCACTAAAAAACCACACAACTTATTCGCTTTGCAAAGGAGCTATTAAAATTCCAGATTTAATCGCCAAAGCAAAATCCCTAAAAATGCCTGCCCTTGGCATAATGGACTCACAAAATTTATTTGGCGCCCTTGAATTCTCATTAGCTTGTAAAAAAGCTGGAATTCAGCCGATTTTGGGGTGCGAAATTTTAGTTGATTACAATATTTCCGATAATAAAAATATTTCTAATTTAGATTTTGAAAAAAATTTATGCAAAACCCCGCTAATTGCTACCAATGAAGAGGGTTATAAAAATCTAATGTATCTTGTTTCTAAAAGTTATTTGCAACGCCAAGATGCAATAACACCGCATATTAATTTTACAGATTTGCAAGAAAAATCCGCTGGTTTAATAATGCTATCAGGTGGCTATGAAGGCTTTGTTGCCAAGCTTTTACAAGAAAATCAAGAAACTCAACTTAAGAAAATCTTACAGGCAATTGATAAATTTTTTGCCAATAATTTTTATATCGAAATTGTAAGATATGGCGAAAAAATTGAAGAAACTCTCGAGCCAAAATTAATTGATCTAGCCTCAAAAAAATCCCTGCCTTTACTTGCTTCATGCGATGTTTATTTTTTGACTCCCGATATGTATGAAGCTCAAGATATTTTATCGTGCATTTATGATGGCAATAAATTAAGCGATGAAAATCGCCATCGTAATTCACCTCAGCAATATTTCTGGGAGATTGAGGATTTTTTAGAAACTTTTTATGATTTACCCGAAGCGGTTGCCAACACCATAAATATTGCCAAAAGATGCCATATAATGGCTTTTGAAAGACCGCCAACCTTGCCGAAATTCAGCAATGAGCCAAATTTTGATGAAGCTTTGGAACTTAGAAATCAAAGCATCAAGGGTTTAGAAATCCGTCTCCAAAAAAAATTCATACTCGAAGAAACGCCTGCTAATATTCAAAATGATGTTAAAACAAAATATTTAGAAAGATTGGATTATGAACTTGGAGTAATCATTAAAATGAATTTTTCTGGATATTTTTTAATAGTCTCGGATTTTATTAAATGGGCAAAAAACAACAAAATACCCGTTGGCCCTGGAAGAGGTTCTGGCGCCGGTTCAATTGTTGCCTATGCTTTGCAAATTACTGATCTTGACCCAATTCGTTTTGGTTTACTTTTTGAAAGATTTTTAAATCCAGACCGCGTTTCCATGCCCGATTTTGATATTGATTTTTGCCAGACTCGACGCGATGAAGTCATAGATTATGTACAAAATAAATATGGCAAAGATTATGTTGCCCAAATCATTACCTTTGGAAAATTGCAGGCTAGGGCGGTGCTTAAAGACGTTGGGCGGGTGCTGGATATGCCTTATAATCAAGTCGATAGAATTTGCAAACTAATTCCATTTAATGCCGTGGAAGCGGTAACTTTAGAAAAAGCGATAGAGATGGATAAAGACTTACAGCAAGCCATCAAAGATGATCCGCAAATTAAAAAATTGGTCGATATTGGTTTGAGGCTTGAAGGTCTGAATCGACACGCTTCAACTCACGCCGCAGGTGTAGTAATTGGCGATAAGCCACTTCATGAAATTTGTGGTCTTTATAATGATGAAGGCTCCACAATGTCGGCTGTTGGCTACTCTATGAAATATGCAGAGTTGGCGGGTTTGGTAAAATTTGATTTTTTAGGATTAAAAACTTTAACCACAATTTTAGAAACTGTCAAGCTGATAGAAAAAACTCGTAACCTAAAAATTGATATAAATAATTTACGATTAGACGATAAAGAAACTTTCAAAATGCTTGCCAGTGGCGACTCAATCGGAGTTTTCCAAATTGAATCTTCGGGTATGCGTTCGGTGCTTCGAAAAATGAAAGCCGATAAAATTGAAGATATCATTGCCCTTATCTCGCTTTATCGCCCAGGTCCGATGGATAATATTCCAACCTATATTCGACGCAAGCACGGCGAAGAAGAAATTAAATATCCACACCCGCTTTTAGAGTCAGTTTTGAAAGAAACTTATGGGGTAATTGTTTATCAAGAACAGGTGATGGAAATTGCTAAGATTTTGGCGGGCTATAGCCTCGGAGGTGCCGATTTACTGCGTCGAGCTATGGGTAAAAAAATTAAGGAAGAGATGGATAAACAGCGCGAGATTTTCGTTTCTGGTTGTCAAAAAAATAAAATTGAAAATAATCAAGCCAATGAAATATTTGATTTGGTCGATAAATTTGCGGGCTACGGATTTAACAAATCGCACGCCGCCGCTTATGCGATGATTTCTTATCAAACCGCTTATTTGAAAGCGCATTTTTTGCCAGAATTTTTAACCGCTTCGATTAATTTAGAGATTGATAATACCGATAAAATAAATATTTTTTTACAAGTCGCCAAAAGTCACAAAATTCCTGTGTTGCCACCAGATATAAATCAAAGTATGGCAGATTTTTCCATCGAAATTTTGCAGTAAATGGATTATAAAACTAAACTCAAAAATATCACCAGCTCCACCACCTTAAGTAAAGTTCCAACCGACTCTCTCGGTTTTTTGGCTTCACAGATTTCGCATAATTTTTCTAACCAAGATAAAATTTTTATTGCTGAAAATGATGCTCAAATCAACATTATCAATCAGCAAATAAAATTTTTTTTACCCGAGCAAAAAATTCTAAATTTTTATGGATTTGATTGCTCACCTTATGATAAAATTTCGCCTAAACCGCAAATTCTAGCCAGTAGAATCAAGACCTTATACGAAATTATCAATCGTGGGGCAAATGAAAATTTATTCCTAATTACTTCGGTTAATGCCATTGTTCAAAAAAATATTAGCCCCGAAATTGTCAAAAATTTAGGCTTGAGCATTAAGGCAAAAACCAAATATTCACTCTCGCAAGTTGTTGATTTTTTAATTGCTAAAGGCTATGAAAGAATGTCGAACGCCAATAATGTTGGAGAATTCGCTGTTCGCGGAGGTATTGTTGATGTTGTAATTATGCAGGCTTCTGACTTGCTTGGTTATCGAATTGATTTTTTTGGCGATGAAATTGAGTCAATAAAAATCTTTGACCCAATTACGCAATTAAGCTATGAAAATGTTAAAAGTTTTGAGGTTTTACCAGCCAGTGAAGTAATTTTAAATCAACAAACCATCGCCAATTTTCGGGAAAAATATCGTAAGCTATTTGGCGCTTCAATCGATGACCAATTTTATCAGGCAATTTCCGAAGGTCGCACTTTTGATGGCATGGAGCATTGGCTTGCGCTTTTTTACCAACAAGATTTAGTTTCGATTATAGATTTTTTAAAAAATCCGATTATTTTTCACAATAATCAAATTTTTGATCAAATTAAAAACCGTCATCAAGAAATTTTGGAATTATATCAAACAAGATTTGAACAAAAAAAATCATCGTTAAATTTTTATAATCCAATCAAGCCAGAATTAATGTATTTTGAGCAAAAAGAAATTGTCGAAAAAATACAAAAAAATATCGCCATTAATTTTGCTTTTGGAGATTTAGACGAGTCGCAACGAAAAAATTCACGAGTTATTGATTTAAATGCCAAGTCGGTGCCCGATTTTTCTTTGGCATCAAGGGCAAATAAAAAAGATGTTTTGGAAATATTTCAAGATTTTTTACAAAATTATCGACAAAAAAGAGTTGCCGTTGCAGTTTTAAGTGAAGGCTTTAAAGAGCGATTAAGTCGCTATTTTCATGATTACAACATTGCTTTGGAATTTATAAATAATTACGCAGATTTTACGAAAATTAAATTGGGTAAAATTGCCAGTTTTATTTTGCCAATGCAATTTGGTTTTGAATTTGATGATTTTATTGTGATTGGGGAGCAGGCGATTTTTGGCGAAAAATTACTTCGTCAAAAAATTTCTAAAACCGCCTCCCAAAGAATTTTAGAAGAAAGTTTGAGCATAAATCAGGGTGATTTGGTAGTGCATCGCGACCATGGAATTGGCAAATTTGATGGCATACAAACCATCACCGCTCTTGGCATAAAGACCGATATGATAAAAATTATTTATGGTGGTGGTGATAATTTATTTGTGCCAGTTGATAATATTAATTTGATAACTCGATATGGCGCAGAAAATCCACTAATCCAACTTGATCGCTTGGGTGTTGCGGGTTGGAAAAATCGGCGAGAAGCGGTGCGTAAAAAAATTCGGGTAACTGCCGAGGAGCTTCTAAAAATCTCCGCTGAAAGGCAATTGAAAAAAGCCAGAATCTATGTTCCTGAAACTTTTTTCTATGATGAATTTAAGGCAAAATTTGGTTATGTTGAAACTCAAGACCAGATGAAAGCAATTGAAGATGTTGAGGGTGATTTGCAAAAAGGTTCGCCGATGGATCGCTTAATTTGTGGCGATGTGGGTTTTGGCAAAACCGAAGTTGCCATTCGAGCAAGTGCCATTGTTGCCAAACAAAGCCAAGTTGCCATTATCGCTCCAACTACGATTTTGGTTAGACAACATTACAAAAATTTTACCCAAAGATTCGCCCATACCGACATTAAAATTGCTCAATTATCGCGTATGGTTAGTATTGGCGATGCCAAAAAAATTCGTGAAGAAATCGCCGATGGTTCAATTAAAATCATCATCGGCACTCACGCCTTATTGCAAAAATCAATTAAATTTCATGATCTTGGATTGTTGATTATCGATGAAGAACAGCATTTTGGCGTCGCTCAAAAAGAGATGTTAAAAAAAATGCGCAATAATATTCATGTGCTAACCTTGTCGGCAACCCCAATTCCAAGAACTTTGCAAATGTCTTTGGCAGGAGTCCGTGATTTAAGCCTGATTGCCACCCCTCCAATCGATAGAATTGCGGTGCGAAATTTTGTGATGACCTATGACAGCGTTATCGTCAAAGAAGCAATAATGCGTGAATATAATCGCAGTGGCAAGGTGTTTTTTGTGGTGCCGAGAGTCAAGGATATTGAGGAGATGCAGCCGAGGCTGAAAAATTTACTGCCCGATTTAAAAATTAGATTTGCTCATGGTCAAATGTCGGCAATCGAACTTGAAGACATAATGAATGATTTTATTGATGGCAAAATTGATGTGTTGCTGTCAACCACCATTATTGAGTCGGGCATTGATATTTCTAGCACTAACACCATGATAATTTATAAGGCAGAAATGTTTGGCTTGTCGCAATTATATCAACTTCGTGGCAGGGTTGGTCGAGGCAAAATCCGTGGCTATTGCTATTTTATGCTCAGTAACAAACAACATTTACCAAAAGAAGCCAAGCAAAAATTGGAGGTAATGCAAAATCTCGATGACCTTGGAGTCGGCTTTAGCATTGCTTCTTACGATATGGATATTCGCGGTAGTGGCAATATTTTGGGCGATGAACAATCTGGGCATATCAAAGAAACTGGGGTTGAGCTTTATCAGCAAATGCTAATTGAAACTATTGATAAAATAAAACACAATCCTGAAATGCAAAATAACGAAGTTGCCACTAATATTACCGATTATATTTTTACCATTAAACTCGGAATTTCTCTTACTATACCAACCGATTATATGCAGGATTTGGCTTTACGCATGAGTTTTTATAAGAAAATTTCTAACATCAAAAATGCTCAAGATCATGAAGATTTAATTAATGAAATGACCGATAGATTTGGTAAAATTCCGCAAGAAGTTATGAATTTATTTGAGGTTGCATTATTAAAAATTGAGTGTAAAAATTTAAATATTAATTCCATAGAAATTGTTAATGATGGTATGTTAATAGGTTTTTATAACAATTATTTCGCCAAGGCAGATAGCCTGATGAAGCTGATTTTTGATAATAAAAATTCTATAAAATTATATAAAGAACATAAATTATTATTTATTGGTAAATTTGATGATAAATCATCAAAATTTAAGTTTTGTTATGAAATATTATCGAAATTAAAGAAATTAAAATAAAATGATTAGATTTTTTAAAAACATAATAGAATTAATTAAAAAATTTATTAAATTTATAAAAAAATTATTTAAGAAAAACGAAAATTTCCTAGAAATTGAGTCAGAAAAAAATTATATTCAAAGCCAAAAACTCAATATCAACAAGCCCTTAAAGCCAAAAATCAGCGAAGATGAAGAAAATTTCATCAAAAAAGATGATTCTAAAAATATTTCTGCTTCGCAAGATATTACAAAAAATCAAGAAGTTAAGGAGATAATCGACATTCTCCGTAAAACCAAAATCCGTCCCTTAACCAATCAGCAACGCAATCTTGACCGCGAGGAGGGAGGTGTTGAGCATGAAGAAAAAGAAGCCGAAATTCATGTTGATGATAATTGGGACAATCGAGGTAAAGAGGTGGTGGAAATGGCAAATTCTCATCCGATTAACAAATCTTCGGCAAAAAAATCGATGATTTGGAATTTAAAAAGAAAGCGTGCACAACAAAAAATGGTGCAAGAGGAAGTTGCGGATTTAAATAAGGATTTAAAAAAATCCAAAGCCGAGCAAAGTCAAGACGGCAATATTTTTGACAGCCGAAAGACTCAATCCATCAAACAAAAAATCCAAGGCCTAAAAGAAGATAGAACAGACTTCAAACCACCCTCCAGATCCAGATAATAATTTTCGATTGTTGATATTTAAATCCCCCTTAGCTTCGAGCAATAATAAGCGGTTTCATCACCCTCCCAAAATTTTCTTGCATAAAATTTTACTCTCTGAGCAAGCTCAGGGTGATGGCACCGCTAATTTTGCGAGAGAAATTTTATCATCTCAAGCTAAAGATAGAACTTCTTAAAAGTGCTTGCAATTTTTTCAATTTTTCATAAGATTTATTTTAAAAATTTGTAAGAAATTTATTCAATTTAAACAAAAAATCTTGATTGCGATAATAACGATCGCAATAGCAATCAAAAGGCTTTCTGAATATTTAAAGTAGTTAAAAACATTATACTGATTTTGTATTCAATTAAAAAAAATTCTGGTGTTAAAGTCAGTGCTAATTGAAAATTAAGAAAGAACAAGATTAATAAATTGAATAAAGATTCAGCAAGAAATTAAACGGTTAAAAGATATGAATATCAGTCAAATTGAAGAAAATTTAAATAATTTGATAAAAAATTTCTCAAGAGAAAATTTTATCTACGAGCTTCTTCTTGCTTATGGCATGCCAAAAACAACTATCACTCTTTTAAAAAAAGGTAAACATAATTTGGCTAAAGCTGAAGGACAAATTATTTTGAAAAAGAAACTTTTTTTTCAAGAAACTGCGCAACAAGATTTATACAGCCTCATTGAATCAATTAAAAATGACTCATCAAATTATCGTCATCATCCCAGATTTATAATTACAACCAATTACCGTCACATCTTGGCAATTGATGTTAAAACGCAAGATACTCTAGATATTGAAATCAATGATTTAAATAAGTATTTTGATTTCTTTTTGCCTTGGGCTGGCATTGAAAAGGCGAGTCATCAAAATGAAAATCCCGCAGATGTTAGAGCATCAGAAAAAATGGCAAAAATTTACGATGAAATTCAAAAGGATAATAAATTTGAAAATGATGAGGATTTAAAAAGTTTAAATATTTTTTTATCGCGTCTTTTATTTTGTTATTTTGCTGAAGATACAAATATTTTTGAAGCTTCTTCCTTTGTTAATTCCCTTGATTCGCATAGTGCAAGCGATGGTAGTGATTTAGATCAATTTTTTGAAAAATTATTTGCAGTTTTAAACACTAGAAATCGTGAAAATTTTCCTAATTTTTTACAAAAATTTCCTTATGTTAATGGCGGGCTTTTTTCGCAACAAATTTCTATCCCAAAATTTTCTGCAAAGTCACGAAAGATAATAATTGAATGCGGTGATTTAGATTGGAAAGATATCAATCCTGATATTTTTGGATCAATGATGCAGGCGGTGGTCAATAATGAACAGCGAAGCGTAATGGGTATGCATTATACTTCGGTACCAAATATTATGAAGGTGCTTGAACCGCTTTTTTTACAAGAATTAAAAAATGAATTCGATAAAAATTTTGATGATTACAAAAAACTTAATCAATTGCTTTTGAGGCTTGAAAATATTCGTATTTTTGACCCAGGTTGCGGTTCGGGAAATTTTTTAATCATTGCCTTTAAAGAATTAAAAAAACTTGAAATTGAAATTTTGTGCCGTATTCGTGAAATAACCAAAGCCTTTGCATTTCCATTTTCAAGAATTAGGCTTTCGCAATTTTATGGCATTGAAATTGACGATTTTGCCTGCCAAACTGCCAAGCTTTCTTTGTGGCTTGCTGAGCATCAAATGAATGTTAAATATATTGAAATTTTTGGTAAAGCTAATCCAACTCTGCCACTCAATGATAGTGGTAAAATTATTTGTGGCAATGCCACCAGATTAAATTGGCAAGAGATTTGCCCAAAAGATGAAGGCAAGGAAATTTATATTTTAGGCAATCCGCCATATTTGGGGGCGAGAGTCCAAAATGAATTACAAAAACAAGATATGGATTTTGTCTTTGATAAAAAACTTACTAAATATCGCGATCTGGATTACATCGCTTGTTGGTTTTATAAAGCATCGCAATTTATTCAAAATTTAAATTCCAAAATTACTAATTCAAGATTTGCTTTTGTTTCTACAAATTCAATTTGTCAAGGCGATTCGGTTGGTTTATTATGGCCTCATTTATTTAAGTTTGATGTTGAAATATTTTTTGCTTACACTTCATTTCGTTGGCAAAATAATGCCAAATATAATGCGGGGGTGACTGTTGCAATTATTGGCTTGAAGCCAAAAAATTTTAAAATAAAAAAAATCATTTTTACCAACAGTTCAAAAAATGAAGTTGAAAATATTAGTCCATATTTAACTGCGGGCTCAAATTTAGCAATAACTCGCACCAACAACCCAATTTCTAAGAATTTTCCAAAAATGAATTTTGGTAATATGCCAAATGATGGTGGAGGTTTGATTTTGCTTAAGCCAGAAAAAGATGAATTATTAAATCAAAATCCTGAAGCAGAAATATTTATAAAAAAATTTTTAGGATCGCAAGAGTTTATAAGAGGTAATGATCGTTGGTGTTTATGGATTGAAGATGAAAATTTAGAATTGGCTTTAAAAATTCCTTTTATTAACAATAGAATTTCAATAGTAAAAAAACATCGTGAAAAGAGTAATAGAACTGGCACTATAAAATCCGCAAAATTTTCTTATAAATTTTCTGAAATTAGGCATCAAAAAACCAACTCCATCATTATACCGCGTGTTTCTTCGGAAATTCGCCAATATATACCGATGGGTTTTTTAACTAAAGATACAATTATCTCAGATTCTGCTCTTGCTATATACAATGCCCAGCCGTGGATATTTGCAGTAATTACCTCGAAAATGCATATGGTTTGGGTTAGAGCGGTCGGCGGAAGATTGAAAACCGATTTAAGATACTCAGCCGAAATATGCTATAACACTTTTCCCTTTCCAGATATTAATGAAAAACAAAAACAAATTTTAACAACCCATGTTTATAATATTATCGAAGAACGCGAAAAACATTGTGAAAAAACTATGGCTGAACTCTATGACCCAAATAAAATGCCAGCTGGGCTTCATCAAGCCCATCATGACTTAGATATTGCCATTGAGTTATGCTATCGCTCAAAACCTTTTACTTCCGATGAAGAAAGGTTGGAGCATTTATTTAAGCTTTATGAGGAGATGGTAGGAAAAAAAATTAGGAGTGATAATGACTAAGAATAAACAAGATAAAGAGTACAGAGAATTATTGATTGAGCTTTATAAAGAAAATCAAAAATTTTTAAATAAAATTAAACTCGGTGCCATCACTCTCCCCTTGTAGGAGAGTCGCTTAAGCCAACTTGTTGGCGATGCACAGAGGGGGGTAATAAAGAATTTCATAAACTCAAATACTTAATTAAATCAAAATAACTTCACCCCCCCTCCCAAAATTTTCTTTCCAGAAAATTTTACCCTCCCGCAAGGGGAGGGTGATGACACCGAGTTTTGTGTTGTTAAAGTATATCGAGGTGGGGAGGGTGATGAGACCGCTAATTTTACTCGGCGATAGCAAATAGCTTATTGAAAATTCAAAAATTAAATTTAAAATTACTCAAC
>CAZDGN010000011.1:0-51335 GCA_964505265.1 uncultured Rickettsia sp. | reverse complement strand
GCTTTTTTAGCCACAACTTTTTTAGTTGGAGCTTTTTTAGCCACAACTTTTTTAGCTGGAGCTTTTTTAGCAACGGTTTTAGTTGCAGTTTTTTTAACTGTAGCCATAGATTTATAAAATTATTTGTTAATATATTTTGCAATTAAGATGACAATTTCAAATAACAAAATTAATAAAATTGCCAAAGTAATCTGACTCAAGACATCCGGAGGAGTAAGAATTGCTGATAATATAAAAATTATTACAATCCAGTATCTTCTTTTTGCACTTAAATCCTTAACATTTACAACACCACTTTTTAATAAAAAAAGCAAGAACAAAGGTGATAAAAATGCAATACCAAAACCAAATAGTAAATTTATGGTAAAATTTAGATATTCACTAATTTTTGTTTCGAGATAAATTGGCATCTCACCATCACCTATGGAGCCAGAATTTTCAAAGGCGGAGAAGAATTCTAAAGTTAGCGGAAGAATAAAAAAATAGCAAAAAAATGCTCCAAAAATGAATAAAAAAAATGAAGAAAAAATGATTATTAAAATATTTTTTTTCTCATTTTTATATAAGGCGGGGGATAAAAAAAGATAAAATTCTGCAAAAAAAATTGGAAATGATAAAAATAAACTAGTATAAAATGATAATTTTAAATATGTGGTAAAAGCCTCGGTAGGACTGGTGTAGATTAACTTTCTATAAATGTTATTTTTAGAAACTTCAACAAAAGGTTTGAGTAAAATTTGATAAATTTCTTTTGCATAAAAAAAACAAATTAAAAAAATTATTAAATAAAAACAAAAAGAAAATAATGACCGAGTCCTTAATTCATTGAAGTGGGAAGCTAAATTCATTTCTTTATTTTTTGTATTCATAATAAAAACCTTATATAAATAACTTATTAAAAATTAATTTCTAATAATATTTTCTTATAATTAATTAAATATTATTTAAGCTCTATAATCAATTGGCAAGCAGGTTTTGAGACATTAATATTATATGAATCATTTAATGCACAAATTGAATTTTGTAAAAAATTTAAACTATCACCTCCTGCAACAAAAATTAAACCTTTACTTGGATTTTGATCATCAATTTTTTTATCAACTAAAAATGCTTCATTTGGTGTTAATGTTTCATTTTTAGTGAAAATTCGATATCCATCAGAGTGACTATAACCAATTTGTAAATAGGTTTTGTTTTTATCGCTAAAGGCAATAATTCCAGCATTTCCAATTTTACTTTCTGGAAATGTGTATTTAGTTTTTGCCATTTCATTTTCGTTGCCATCATATTTTTCAAGCAAGATTTTTGAATTTGATAAATGATGCCAAAAGTAAACTATTTCAGAATTTGCCATTATAATATTTCCATTTGAATCTTTAATATTATTATCTTGGTTACCGTCAGTATTGTAGGCACTCAAACCAAATTTAATGGTATTATTTATGTCTCCAGGTAATGCGTGATATTTTTGAGTGAATTCATCAATTGCTAAATTTATTTTTTTAATTTGCATAATTAATGCTTTTGATTGGTTGCTATAAAATAGATTCTTTATCGTAATGGAAATAATTAATGAAATTGCAATTAAAATTATTACAAGTAACTTTGTCAAAATTGAGCTATTCATATAGAAACTAGATTGATATAATGAAGAATTATTGAATTTAATTATATTGCATTAGCTTTGATAAGCAAACTTTATTTATATTGTTAAATTATTGTTAATTTTTTTAAATGTTAATTAGGTTTTTTTAAAAATTTATTATTCATTTCCTAAAATATTTCCAATTTTTTTAAAATTTTCACCTTTTTCTTTTAATTCAGTTAAATCTTCTTTTAAATTTGATCGAATTGAATCTTTTTCTTTATAGCTTTGCTCACCAGTTTTTTGACTATTTTCGTTGTCATCAATAACCATTTTATTGAATTTTGATTTATCTTCATCCGATGCTTTTCCTTCTTTAATTTTAGAATTAAGTTCATCCATTTCTCTATGTGCTGGATTACTATTGATATTATCATTTGCTTTAGCAATTTCTGCCTCCTTATTCTCTTGTTCTTTTTTATTTTGTTTGATGTTGTTTTCATTATCCTTTTTGGATTTCTCGATTCTTTTTTTGCTTGCATCTTTTTGACTTTCAGATCTTGCTGATTTTGAAGTTTTACCCTCAATTTTAGCATTCAGTTTTGCCTCCTTATACTCTTTGCGAGCTTCTTTCATTCCATCTTTGTCTCCAATTTCTTTAGCATCCTGATATTTTGCAAGTTTCTCATATTTGTCAATTTCCCTCGCGCTAAAATTACTTCCTTTGTCAACTGAAGAATTGATCGCATTCTTTTTCATTTGTTCTTGTATAAGATTTTCATCATTAACTGAGCGTTTTTGTTCTCCTCCAATTGCTCTAAGACCGCTCTGAATGGTGCTAGAATTTAAGATATTTGACTTTTTATCGATTTTGCCACTTTCTTCCAGTTGCTTGATTGCGGTTTCTCTTGCTGAGGCTAGAGAGGTGTTTGCAACATTTCCCCCTTTTTTTTGAATTTCACCTGATTTTAAATTCTCCATAAAACCCTTTCTTTGATCCTCATCCATATTAGCCATAGCACCTTTTATTTCTTTTCCAGAAAATCCAGTATCGACCGCTAATACTTTATCCGAAAGAGAGGCTCTTAAAGTGCCGCTACTTCTTATTAAATTAATTCCAGCTCCAAAAATATTATCACCAGAATTTCCTTTAAAACCCCTTAAATTCATTAATCTATCGATATCTTTTTGACTTTTGCCGCTACCTTTGGCATATTCTGTCATCGCGTTTTTTTTGACATCAATTAATGTTTTTTTCTTATCGGCTTCACTCATTTTTGCAAAGTCTGCAGTGTTTTCTTGTTTATATTTTGTCACAGCATCATCGCCAGCTTTAGCCATCTGTGCTATATCTTTTATATCGCTTTTATTTTGCTCCCTTTTCTTCTTTCTTTCTATTTTTGCATCTTTTCCTGAACCAAATACATCTTTATCAACAGTCCTAATTAACTTGTTACCACCCACTTTATCAAATGCTTTACTACCAATTTTCTTAACTGCTCCTATTGCCTTATTAACCCCAGCTGATACACCAGTTCCAAGAGAAGAGGCTTGAATTCCTCCAGATAATTGAGCCGCCAAATCCGAAATCGTACTTAAAAATGATCTCATGATAGTTACCATAGACCATGTTAAAAGCACCATTGTTAACGATGGTGAAGTATTTTTATATTCGCCATTTACATTTATTTTATTGACCTCATTAATATAGGGTGGAGCATCTTGAATAGTCCAATAAGAAAATAATGACATATTAAAACCAAAGCTATTTATATTCCAGATATTATCCCAGCATACTCTGTAACTAAGAGCCATTTTTGTTGCCATATAAATTATGGTATTAAAAATATTTAGGGTGAAAATTACAAAAATTTGTTGCAATGCAAATCCAATTAGGCTGTTTAGCCAATTATCAAAAAATGTTTTGGTTTGTTTAAATAGTAGAAAAATAAAAAAGAATGGACCAATTACAAATAAAACTGTGGTAAAAAATTGTGCAGTTAGATATAGCAAAACCGCATTCGAAACCGCATAAACATAAGTTATGGCGCAATAATATAAAATTACACAATAAAGAATTCCGACAAAATTATAAAAAAGTAAAGCGGTGATTTTTTTATGAACAATATCGTTAATCAGATAAAGTCCGAGCACTTTATCTACTGATTCAAATAAAGGAGATTTGTCCGAAAAGTTGTTGGTTAATAGAGCTTCGTTAATTTTTTCACCATCAGAAAAAATTGATGCCATTAGAAATGTTAAATAGTCGGCTCCTTCTTTAAAAAAAGATACAAAGAATTTTTCAAAAAAAATCCATCCAGCATTAGGGCTGGTAAATAAATAAATTAAACCCATTTTTACTAATCTACTCATAATTTCTGATTGCTTAAATTCGGATACTCCCATCAAAAAACCGAGTCCATAAAATGATATCATCAATACCATTGATAAGGTTAGAGTGGATTTAAAAATCGGATTATTAGTTATATTATTGTATATTCTTTTTGCTTGATTTGTTTTTTCTAAAGGTGATGAGGCTAATTTATATGCTACAAAAACATGTAGTGATTTATTGCAAATTTGAGGAGAATCTAAAAAATTAGTTGGACTTCTTTGATTAACTGTAATGTAACCAATATCGTTAATTAAACGATTTTGATTTCCATCTAAAGATTTCAAGGTAAGTGAACAGCTAATTTTTCCTACACATTGGAAAAGCTTTGATCTAAGGTTTGCATTTGAAGAAAAGCAATTTGAATTTGTAATATCGACCTTATTAGCATCAATGTTACTAGCATCAACCATATCTCCAAAAAATCCTCCTATATAAGCTATAACGCAACCATTGCCTTTAGTGCAGTTGACTGAGGTGTTTTTAGGAATATTCACATTTACAATTTTACCACCTTGAATATCATTTTGATTAAAATCGTATCTTTGAGAATCTTCTATTAAATCTCCGGAATTATTGAATAAATTATCGGTAGTAAAAACTGTATCAAGATTAACAGTTCTTATATTGGGAGTAGGATATTGTTTATAAAATTTATTATAAATTGATGCTTCTGATAAAAGCTGTAAATTTTCATCTTTTTCTTTAGAGAAGCCATCAATTTCTTCCATTACTGGCGAAATTATGCTATTTATTAAATTTGAAGTTTTGGTTTTTTCAGGATTCATCACTCTAATTTTTACATCATATTTTCCGCTATTGTTAAAATATTTATTAGCACAATAATATTTTTTAACACAAGCCGCAGTGGCTTCATCACAATTTCCGCTCGTACTTCCATCCCAGTTTAAATTTATTGCTTTCACACCATTGCAATCAGAACCAATTGAACAATCTGTTCCATCCGATAATTTACAATTAGGTTTTTCATTATCGATGATTTTAAAGGAAAGTCTGTTGTCATTAAGAGCTCCTTGATTGTTTAAACAAAGAAAATTTGCTCCATTATATGGTTGATATAATCCAGAGCAGTCTCCATCAATTTGGTTGGTTATTCTTGTTAAGTTTCCAAATTCATTAAAGCTATAGTTATTTGTAGGATCGATTAATCCAGTTGCTTCATCGAATGAAACGATTTTTGGAATAAGATCAATATTTGAACTTGCAATTGGATTTGTACGAATTATTTCAGAAGAGCTAGAATAGCCAGAGCATTTTCCGCTTCCATCGTTATAACATGGTAGTATTGATAATTTTTGTCCGCTTGAAAATTTAGTTGAGTAAGATGGTATAATTTGAACTATACTAGAATCCTTAATTAGATTACTATTATTTGTAGAATTATAAAAAATATTGTTAATAAAATCTATATTTATGTTGCTCTGAGATGGTGGAGTTGTTGAGGAAAAAATATCAATTGGATTGGAAATTAATGTAAATTTAAGATAGCCATTACTGGTAAAAAAAGTTGAGTTTTTAGTTTGGTAATAATTTTTCAAAGTCCAAGGGCTAGTACCTTCCGAATTTATAAGTGGATAAAAATTTCCATAATTATTTACAAAAGGTGATAAATATTGTAAACCTTTGTTTTTTAGATCGGTTACCTCCATTCTATCCACAGTAGATGGAGATTTTGTGTAAAAATCTAAAATGCTTCCAGTGTAATTTTCTAAATCATAACACAAATCAAGATTAGTTGAATTTTCTGGAAAGAAATCGGTTTTAATTTTTGATAAACTAGAATCAAGACATGCTTTGCATTTATCAAAAGTCATAAAATTAGTTTTTTCGGGAGCTGTAAGCGGGTTATAGACTGAATAATATTTAGATGAGGAAGATGTATAAAAGCTTGAAAAATTTTTGCAAATTGAATCACTATTTGATGGACATGTTTGGGCACATTTGATGTTAATTTTATTATATTCAGTTTTCAATGATGCGGGGTTTGTGGCGGGGGTGACTGTTTGGAAATCAAAATTAGTGATTGAACTTATGTCTGGACAATTTGTTGCCGAAGTAAAAGCTCCATTTACAATTGATGGTTTGCAAGTGGTTTGTTTAAAATCTTCCTCCAAAGGAAGGCATTCAGTTGGACAAAATTTTGTATTAATAGTGCCGCTAGAATCCTTGAAATTAGAACACTCATCATAATTAATTGAACATCCTTGAATTATATTATTATCAATTAATAAATTTTTGCAGTTATTGCTTGAATTGTAATCTTCGTTAACATTAATTTTAATGATTTTTTGTTTATGACATAATACTGCAGGTTTTGGTTCTTTTTTGATATAAAAACCAACTCCACAATTTATATTATAAGTTTCTCCTGAACTTTGTAATGTATAATATTTATTCCAAATATCTGGCTTAATTAATAGTTCCTGTCCTTTTCTTAAATATATTTGTTTGTTTCCAATATTATTATTATTAAATTCATAGGTTTGATTATTGGAAAATTCATATGTGCCATCAGGATTTTTGATGTTAATACTCATATTGCAATTGGATAAATTCGAAAATGTTGATTGAGATGAATTTGTTCCGTCAACATTTACAAAATCTCCACCCACCCTTAAGGAATAATAATATATATGACCCATTTCTACTATACCAGAGATGGTATTTTTAATTGAAAAATATGGGTAAAAAAATAATTCAAAATTACAGCTTAAATTTTTTGGATCATTGCCACTAATATCTTTTTTTTCAATTAATATTTTTTGACCCGATTTAAGTATAAAACTTTTATAAGTAAATTTTGCATTTGAAGGTAAGTTAAAATTATTTAAGACTTCTGGGTCGGTTTCGTTCATCATTGGTTGAAAACTAGAAGAATCTGCTGGAGATTGCTCATTTTCATTTAAAATTTTATATCTTGGCTTGGTATTGGCGTTTTGAAAATAATCTTGGCAATCACTCGACCCAATGTTTATTGGAGATAAAACTAATCTAATCTCGTAATCAATATATTTATTTGGCGGACTTAGAGATGATGAGATTGTGTCAGCCATAAGGTTGTTAGAAATATTCGAAATGAATGCTCTATTTTCAAGTTGATGATTTAAGGAAAATAGATTTTCTTCATCAAATCTTAAGATAAAACCAGAATCATTATATTTTATGTTTTGTTGGTTAGCGGGATAATTATCCATTTTAAAAGAATTGCTTATTAACTTGTTGTCATTTTCGTAATCCGCCGATTGAGAACTTAAAATATATTTATCTGGTTTATTGTTATCGTCATTGCTACATTTTGCTTTAGTGTATCTAGAAGTTCCAGTTCCAAGCCAATTAGTATTAATTTCTAAATCGCATGACGATTTTGCTGGATCAGGCAAAATAGGAATTAAATTATCATCGCTAATTGCTGGTATTGATGGTGAACTAATAAAATATGCAAAAAGCCTTTTTGAACCATTTGCAATTTGTGGATGTTTAAATTTAATTTCATTATTTTTTAATTCTGTTATAGTAGTTGCAGTTTCTTGGGAGCTGTAGTTATTGAACGAGGGATTATCAAAATAATTTTCAAAACTAGCGCTCGATGCTCCACTTGTGTCGATTCCAAAATCAGCCGATATTCTTAATGACATTTGATCATTTGCTGAAATTCTAAGATATTTAGTTTTGTCATCAAATAATTTATCGACCAAATCAATTTTTAGTAATTCCAAATTATCGCCACCTTTTTCTCCCATTTCAATTTCTCCATTGGCACTGACTAAAATTCTGGTATTTTCATAAATTTTAAAATTATCATCACCGACTTCTATCCACGGTGGCTCAGACAGACTTGTTCCTGATGGAATATTAAAGTTGGCTTGAGTAGCATATGATTTTTGTAAAGCAGGATTGTTTTTACATTTTGCTTCGCATAGTTTAGCACAAGATTCTTTTTCAGTTTCGGTAGATTTGCCTGAACAATTATCTAATGTAATGCATCCCTTTAACAATTGAGGTTGATTTGGATCGTTATAATTTAAGGCAGCATTATATTTGCATAATCCATCGGCATTATTAGAATAAACTTTAATTGATTTGGTATCATATTCGCCAAAATCATCAGCTTCAATACAACCAGAATCTGAACAAGAATTGAGGGATAAAAATAAAAATAAGATAATTAAATTTTTTAATACATTTAGCTTCTTAAATTTCAAGGCAAAATTCATAATAATGTGGTTTTTAATTCTCTTGCTCATTTATTTTTTATTAAATTCTTCTATGGAATTTTCATATTTTTTCATAAATTTTTCCATAGATTCATTATCTTTTACTTTTTTAAAATCATTTAATATTTTTTTATTATCTTTAAATTCGGTATTTTCTTTAATAATACCAAGTTTTCTTTTAAATGGTATAGCTGCGATGGCAATTCTTTTAACTATATTTTTGTTGCGGTATTCAGAAACCTTTTGTTCCTTGTCTTTAATAAAATCTTTTAAGGTTTCAGCTCCATCGATGGTTTGAGTTTTTTTAATATTTTTATCAATAGAGCTCATTCTATTTTCAATTTCAAAGCTAGCTTTTGCTAAATCTTCTTTGTATGTTTTTAATTGGTTTAATTCTGGTGTCAAATTTTTTTCATCTGGATTTTGTGTTTTAAATTCATTTAATTTTTTTTCAAATTGATTGTTTATATCTTTTCTTTCAGCATCAATTTGGCTTTTTGATAGTGGAACCGCATTCTCTTGGTTTGGCGATTTTACATCGATACCATTTTCAGAAATTTGAATTTTTCTATTGAGAAGATCTTTATTAATGAATTCTTGATTTTTATTTATTTGGTCTAATAACTTTTCGTTTTTGGAAGGAGAAAAATTTTCATTTGATTTGCCGTCTGTGTCTTTATCCTTATTTTGATTTTTGTCTTTATTAGAAGTCATAAAATTTTTGGCAGTATCAAAAATAATTGTTGCTGATGCTTTTAAATCTGAATCAGTTTTAGATTTTTTGACTGCGTCATCATATTTAGAAAAGCTTTTAAGGTTTCTAATTACTTGATCTGAAGTAATTTTTGGTTTTTCATCATATGTTTTTCTATCCTTGGCAATTTGTTGCATTCTTTCCCTGATTAATTTGCTATCCTCTTTTGATCTAACTGCGCCTTCAATTAAGTTAGGAGTATATTTACGAAAGGAATCAATTTTTCCTTCACTTTTCAATTGACTTATAGCCTCTTTCTTTAAATCATTACCTACTGCGGCTTCTTTAAATGCTTTACCTAAAGATTTGGCTCCAGAAGAAATTCCAGAACCAATAGCTTTGCTGGTTTTAATGGGGTTGGATATTGCTTTAATTCCAGCTTCAGGAAGTTTTGCTACAGTTAAAATTGCTGACCTTGCTTGCTCTATTTTACCTTTATTCACATGAACAGATCCATCTTCAATTGCTTGAATGAATTTTTCTTTTTCTTCTTTATTCATTGATTTCATAACTTGCATAGCATCATCCTTAGAGAATGAGGTATCTACCATAGTTTTTCCTTTCATTTCCTTATCGTTAGCAGAGTTAAATAAGGCGCCATCTTTAGTTACTCCTTGTCTTACTGCTTGGGCTGCACCCATAATAATATTTGTTCCGCCGTAATTTAAACCCTTCATATTCATAATTTGTTCAACATTTTTAATGCCATTATATTCTGCATAATTTTCAATAGCATTGTTTCTTACATTTTCTAGGGTTTTTCTTTGTTCCGCCTGCGACATTCCAGCGAGTTTTAAAGCATTATTTTTCTTAAAATCATCAACCGCATCCTTTCCTACTTTATTTAAAGTTGCTTTGGTTTTAATCATCTCTTTGATTTTATCCATTTTGGCTTTACGCTCTCCATCGGCAATTTTTCCAGAATCAAACAATAATTTATCGGCACGATCAACAATTTGACCGGCGGTCATGGAATAAAGTTTTGAACCGATTTGTTTTGCATATCCTAGGGCTTGGTTTCCTAATGCCTTGGCATCTGCACCAATTTGCGTAGCCTTTAATCCACCTGATAATGAAAACGCTAAATTTGAAAAAAAATCGGTAAATTTTTTCATAATTCCAACTATTATGTAAAGTGAAACAAATGAAATTAGGGCGGGCATATTTTGGGTATTTCCAAAGCTTTCTTCGGGATCCTCATCTCCAAAAACTGAAGTTGAATTTGTTCCCGCAACAGTCCAGAAGTTGAATAATGATACTGTTGTAAGGATTATGTTTAGCTTTAAAACTTCTGTCCAACAAACTCTATATCCGAGCGCATTTTTTAGAAAAATTTCTATTATTGAATTAAAAAATGATATAACTAAAACTAAAAATATTTGTTGAAGAGAAAAACCAATTAAAGCTTTTATCCAGTTGTCAAACATATCTTTAGTAATTTTGAATAATAAAAATATAAAGAAAAATGGACCTATAACCAAAAGAACAACGGTGGTAATTTGGCAAGTAATAAAAAGTAAAATAGTGTTGGCTATGGCATAAATATAATTAATAAAGGTGTAAACAATTAAAACAAAATATACCCAACCAAAAATACTTGAAAATATAAGGGCGCCAACCTTAGCAACAATTGCATCTGAAAAAATCATTGTTAATATTCTATCTGTACTAGCAAATAAAATTGATTTATCGTTGTAATCTCCAGTTAAAATTTTATTGGTTATAGAATCGGAATTGCCAAAAATTAATGCGACACTAAAGGTTAGATAATCGGTTGCAGAGGTAAATAATTGAACAAAAAATTTGTTATACCAAACCCAACCAATAGAAGGAGAGATAAATAAATAAATAAAGCCAATTTTAAACAATATTTTCATAATTTCAGAATGTTTAATTTCTGAAATTCCCATTAAGAAACCGAGTCCATAAAAAGATATGCTTAGGCTTATAGAGATCGCCAATACACTTTTAAAGAGCTGATGTGAAGTTAATTTTAAATAAAAAGTCTTTAGCATTCCTGGTGAATATTCAATAACACTAGTAGTGGGGTCTTCTGGAATTTCAAAAAATAATGGATTTATTATCTTTAAAATTGTATTGACTATCCCTGCAGAATTATCATTATCAAATTTGTTAACAATAATATCTACTTCGTATTTACCAGTGTTATTATAGGGAAGCGAATCTACATCATTAATTCTAAATGCTAGTTTATATTTATTTATTTCACTTGCATTGCCTAGATCATTTTTGAAGCAAAACCAATCTTTATTTTTAAAAAAACTTTCTGGTATATCACATTTTATGGCCTGACCAAGGTTTTGAATAAGGGTTTCGGATTCTAGTCTGAAATTGTTAGTTCTTTGCATTTTTCCAGTTGAGTCGAATTTAATATAGTTTTTCTTGGTTGATGAAGCATTGTCATAATCGCTTGAGTATAAAACCGTGACGGTTGATGAATGATTAAAAGGGCTAGAAGCCATGGGGGTGCAATCAATGCTAGTTGAAGATGATTCTTTGCAAAGAACGACTTCTAAGTTTTGACCATTGCTGAATGTTGTAATATCTGGAGTGTATAGTTCGTATGTCTTTGAATTTGATGTGGGAGCAGAAAAATTAAGAAAATCTTGATTATTAATTTTGAAGAATTGAACTTCTTGATGGGTGA
This sequence comes from uncultured Rickettsia sp., assembly GCA_964505265.1. GTDB lineage: Bacteria > Pseudomonadota > Alphaproteobacteria > Rickettsiales > UBA1997 > CAILUF01. Next base: position 39,701 of record CAZDGN010000011.1, on the reverse strand, counting down.
TAGGTGGTAAATTTTCAATTTTTTTAAAATTTGAATCGGGGTGATTTTCGTATGAAGTTAGATTACCATAATCAATTCCATCATATGTTTGATAAGGTGAAAGATCTTTAATGTTGTATGTGGTCTTTTCATTTTCGCTAAAAGAACTTCTAGCAGCAATTAATCTATGTGCACTAAAATTATTACTGCCCGAAAAGTCATAGCAGTTGCTTAAGTTTACGGAGATTTTTTTATTTATAAGATTCAAATTGTTTATTCTTGCTGTTCGGCAGTTGTCGCACATTTGTTGAGTGGCGACGGTGCAGGTTAAATTTTCTTTAGTTGTTGAACAGGTCATTGTACTACAACAAGGCTGAGCATTGCACTTTATTGCATCGGCATCTGAACAGGTATTAATATTTCCGCAACAGGTTGGTTCAGGAACGGTTGGTATTCGATAGTATTTTTGGCACTCCGTAGCATCCGTAGCATCTGGTAGCTGTCCGGAGCATGATGGTGTCCCAGAAGTGTAAGTACAAGATACTTTAGCACATTTATTTGGTAATACACAATATTTTGAGGTAGAAGGGGATGATCTTGCATTTTGTCTTTCAGTTTCACTAGCACAATCAATTGATGATATGCAGGGAATATTGGATAAATCAGTATTAGTTGGTTGGATAACATTAGAATTTGCTGTTCCATCAGCAGATACATCCATTTGAATGGAAGGAGCAAATAAACTATAATCAAGTTTACAAGATGGATTTGGTATCATAGAGGAAGTTCCGGAGCCACTAAAACACATTAATGGAGGTCTTGGGTTGATTTTAAAAAACATTCCATATCCACAATTTTTTGTGAAACTTGTTCCGTTATTTGAAAAAGTAATATTTTGTTGAAAAGTTTCTGGGAGTATTCGGATTTTTTGCCCTTTTCTCACATAAATATTTTCATTTTGGGGAAAGGTTGAAGTTACCGATAAGGAATTTAAGGGGTCAATAGATGTAATGGTAAAATTACTATCATACTCATAAAAATGCGATATTTGTTCAGTTGGAGTACCGGTGGAATTGTCGTAAAAAAATTCTGTATCGCAATTACTTAGATTTGATTTAATACATTTGCTTCCATTGGGATTAATGATTCTCGCTTTAAGTGTACAGGTTTGACCCGTAATGTTTTTTACACTTAAAAAACCGCTTTCTTGAATATCAATATCTTGGAATGTAAATTTTTTAAAGTAAATATTTCCACAGTTAGTTTTACTTAAAACCGTTAATTTTGAAAAAGCATAAAGACTAATTAATTTATTATTTGATGGGTTGAAGTCGGAATTTTCCAAAGGATTGTTTTTAGTAACTTCGTGATTATCTATTTTTATATATTTTTCATCGTTAGCTCCCGTTACCTCGAGATTTATAGTGCAATTTCCAGCTCCATTATGTTTGATAACTAAATATTTATCAGATGAATCGGAATTTACGATTTCATTATTTGCTGGTAATATTTCAAAATTACTAGAATCTTGGGAATTATTTGATGACACAGTGTTTAGATAACCTATTTTATTAGGGGTGACTGGACATTGTGGATCGGTTTGAGCAGTTGAATCTTTCATTAGATAAGCTATATCGCATGTATCGGCGATATTTGCATAAGGTATAGAATTTTTTCTGCTAATCATTATGGTTTTGTAATATTCTTGATAAGTTGAGGCATCGCCGCTAGGTTCTATTGGTATTTTTAAGTTGTAATTTAAGTTGGGTTGAATAGTTGACTTTACTGACCAAGCTGGCTGAATTGAATTTAAATCACTTAAAATTGAAACTGGAACTGATGGGACTTCGCCAAGAGACACCTGTCCTTTAACTTTTATAGAAATCATTGTGTTTGGTTCTATATCAATACCTTTAAGTGTTTCGGTTGATGGTATGGTGGCAGTCCATCTAGGTATTTCCATTAATTGCTTGCATCCATCTGCACATTCTTCAAAACACTTTGTTCTAGCTTGATCAGTTTTCATATAACAACTTCTTTCTTGAAGTTTTAAATCTGTATTTTCAGAGTCAGTTTTTGATGTTTGATCGCCAACGGTGGTTTTGGTATAATCTTTATATCCAAGGAGGCAATATTTTAAAAGTGTTATTCTGTTATAGGTGGTAGATGGCAATGCTTCAATTGCTAATTTAAAATTATCTGAGGTTAGAGTTTCGTAGCCAGAAATTGGGTAGCAAAAATCTTTATTTTCAGGTCTAGTTAAATATATGGATTCATAAGGGTAAACAATAATTCTTGACTTATTGCTATTGCCAAAATCTCCAGCTTCAATGCAGCTTTCTGGACCTTCACAAGAAGTAAAAAGTAAAATAAGGCAGTAAAAAATTGCTCTTAAAAATATCAATTTTTTTTTAAGAGGTCTGAAAAATTTTAAAGATGTATTTAAATGAATTATTGTGATAAAATTATCAAAAAAGAGTTAAAAAAATTTAAGTAAATTTTAATAAAAAAATAAATTTATAGCAATATTTTTATTAAAAAATAATCTTACAAATTTTTTCACATTCATTTAAGGTTTTTGTCTTGAATTTATTGATTTCATCTTTGGTTGATAGCGATGATAAGACATAATTATTTTCTAGTAAAAAATCTATAAATTTTTGATGTTTTTTTGATGTAATAAAACCATCATTAAAGATGATAATTTTTTTTCCTAAACTACAAGCTTCAGAAATCATTGAAATGGAATCTCCTGATGCAATAATTAAATCACAATGAAAAATAAAATCATAATATGGGTTATTAGTTTTTAATAAATTATAATCATAAAAAAAAATCGAATTACTGCAATTTTTCAAAAAAAATTCATTAATTTCGATTGGTGTTCTGCGACTATTTAAAATATGAGTTGAAGATTGAAATTCTTGAGTAAATTTTTTTATAATATTAAGCAAATTTTTGGACGAACTTAAAGGAAATTTATAATTTTTAGTGTTTCCACCAACTAAAACTAAAACAATCGGCTTGGTAAAAGTTTTAATCTTAATAGCAAAATCTTCGTTTAAATTTTTTGTAATATTTTTAAGATTTTTGCTTAAAGAGCCAATGAATTTAATAATATTTTGGTTTTTTTGAAATTTTTTTGGGATGTCATCATGATAAGGTAATAATACGAAATCAAAATAATTAAAGTTTATTTCAGGTTTTAAAATTTGAATAATTTTTGCCTTGATTTGCGTTTTATTTTGATAAAAACTTTGCAAAAAAAGTGCCGTTGGAGCAGATTTTCTGCCTGCCGAAATAATATAATTTGGTGTAAAGTCAAGATTTGTTAATAATTGCAGTGAATTTTTTGTTATTCTTATCGGTGATTTTGAAAAAATAAAATTAGGTAAAAATTTTAAAAAATTATATTTTTGTTGAATTATTTGATATTTTAAACCAGATTCTTCAGCCAGCGCTATTGCTTGAGAGTATGTTCCAACTCGATCATCGGCAATAATTAAAATTTTATCATCTTTTGTCATAATTTAATTTAGAAAATAAATTTTTAGCAACATTTGGCGAAACAAATTTTGAAATATCACCATTTAACTTTGCAATTTCTTTAACTAATTTTGAAGCGATAAAATGATGATTTTCAGATGCTGGTAAAAATATGGTTTGAATGTTGCTATCGAGTTTTGAATTCATCCCAAACATTTGAAATTCATACTCAAAATCCGATACCGCTCTAAGTCCTCTAATTATTATTTTGGCATTTTTTTGCTTAGCAAAATCAACTAATAATCCTTCAAATTTTTCTACAATGATATTGCTGGCAATTTGAGAAATTTCATAATTGATAAGCTCAACCCTTTCATCCATTGAAAATAAAGGATTTTTATTGCTATCTTTGGCTGTTGCGATAATCAATAAATCGAATAATTGCGAGGCTCTTTTGATGATATCAATATGACCAAAGGTGATTGGGTCAAAAGTTCCGGGGTAAATGGCAATTTTCATAAAAAATTTATATAAAATTTAAAAATAAATAATATTTTTATTATTGTTTTTTATAATTAAAATGCAAACATTTGAACACAAGAATTTTACAAAAATTTTATTATGAAAATTACCATCTTAACAATTGGCAAATTTGATAAATCACCGCTCCTAGAATTATATAATTTTTATCATAAAAAATTAAAAATTAAGGTTGATTTAATTGAAGTTGAGGTAAAAATTAGTAATAATTTTGAAATTAGTAAAATAAAAAATTTAGAAGCCTCGCATTTAAAAAAATATTTTCCAAAATTTCAAAAAATCATTGCTCTTGATGAAAAAGGTGATGAATTTTCTAGTAAAAATTTTGCAAAATTACTTAATAATTTTGCAATAAATTCTGCAAGTGAAATTTTGTTTGTAATTGGCGGAGCTTATGGTTTAGATGATGAGATAAAATCGCAGGCAGATTTAATTATTTCGCTTTCGAAAATGACTTTTCCACATCTTCTTGCTCGAGCTATTTTAATTGAGCAAATATATCGTGCTCATCTAATTAACCAAAACCATCCTTATCATAAAGATTAGATGTTCAAATCCCTTTTTGATTAAACTTGCCTAATTTATTTTGGTTGATCGGCGACTACTGTAAGCCATCTGGAGCGTGCTCTTGTTCTTTTAGCATCAATCATTCCCCGCATCTTTTTTCCACGCTCTTTTAGATTTGTTCCGCTTCGCCATTTATGTTGATTTTGAGCTTCTTGCTTGTGTTCCTCTTTTTGGCGTTCTTGGTTTTGAGAGTGCTTGCGAGCAATTTTATCTTTTCTAGCAATAGCCCTTTCTCTGGCATTGCTAACCACGGTTTCGCGATTAATTTTAGCTAGCCTTTGATGGTGCATTATGATGTTATCAACAAATCTTCGCCGTTTGCGATTGGTAATTTTACGGATTTGAGCACGACTAAAACCCCTTCTTCGAACATTGCGCTTAAACATTCCAAATAAAATATGCCCAAGACTGTGACCCGCTAATTCATAAACTAACATCGGGTTTGATGCCATAAAGGTAGTTGGACTAAAGGCTATGGAGCCGATTGTTGGCAATGAAATAAACATCTTATTTATTTACCTATACAAAATTTTGAAAAAATAATATCTAACATCTCATCTATGTTAAATTTTCCATTTATTTTTGCAAATTCATTTAAACAAATTCTTAAATTTTCTGCAGAAATTTCGATATTATTGTTAATATCGAATACTTGTAATTGTTGTAAAATATTATCTATAGCTTTTCTATATCTTTCTTGGGTAATGACCGAGATGTTGGGTGAGGGCATCATTTCTTCAATTTTTTCTTTAATTAAATTAAATAAATCTTCAATATTAGTTTGTGTTAAAATTGAAATCTTAACAATTTTTGGTGATGAAATTAAATTATTTTTTATTATCGAAAGAGAATTTTCGTCAATATTTTTATCAATTTTATTAATAACAATTATGGTTTTTTCGCGAATAAAATCAGGATTTATAATTGGATTTGAACCGTCAATTAAATATAAAATAATATCGGCATTTTGTGCTTTATTTATAGCTCTTTTAATTCCCTCTTTTTCAATGATATCATCAGAAATTCTAATTCCAGCGGTGTCAGCGATTTTTACTGCAATTCCTGCAATATCAAGATGAACCTCCAAAACATCGCGGGTAGTTCCAGCAATTTCAGAAACGATTGCCACATCGCTTTTGGCTAAAAGATTTATTAAACTCGATTTTCCAACATTTGGAGCTCCAATTATGGCTAAATTAATGCCGTTTTTTATCTTTTCACCAATTTTATTGTCGTTTAAATGACCTTGAATTTCTGTGATAAGTGTTGAAATTTTATTTTTGATATTTTCATAAATTGAATGAGGTAAATCATCTTCAGGAAAGTCAATCAAGGCCTCAACAAAAGCTAAAACTTCTAAAATTTGTTGACGCCAATCATCATAAATTTTACCAAGATTGCCTTGCAGTTGTTGCATAGCCTGGCGATGCTGGGCTTTGGTTTCGCTGGCAATTAAATCCGGAATGGCTTCGGCTTGAATTAAATCAATCTTGCCATTAAGGAATGCTCGTTTTGAAAACTCTCCAGCCTGGGCATATCTAACATCTTCAATATTTGCAAGAGTCAAAAAAATTTGGTTGATAATAAAAGGTGAATTGTGAATGCTTATTTCCAATACATCCTCGCCAGTGAAACTGCAAGGATTTGGAAAAAAAGTGAGCAATGCCTCATCTAAGATTTCATCAGAATTTTTAATTTTAAGTTGATGAAAATAACAAAATCTTGGAGTAATTTTTTTCTTAAATCCAAATTCTCTAATGCAATCAAAGGCTTTTGGTCCAGAAATGCGAATAACGGCAACACTTGATGCATGAGGTGAGGAGATGAGTGCAAAAATTGTCGACATTTTATTTATGGATAAATTGCACTAAATTTTAGGCCTTCATTTTCATCAAAACCAAAAGCAATATTCATATTTTGAACGGCTTGACCAGAGGCCCCTTTGCATAAATTATCTATTACACTAACAATAATAACTTGTTTTGGATTGCGCCCTTTTTTCGCAGAAATTACACATAAATTGGTGCCAACAACATCTTTAATATTTGGTTCGCCATCAATGATTTCAACAAAATATTCACTTTCGTAAAAATTATTTAAACAATTTTGAATATCGGCAATTTGAAAATTATCATGTAAATTGGCATAAATCGTAGAAATAATTCCACGATTAATTGGCAATAAATGTGGAGTAAATTCAACTTGCAATTTGTTGCCATTGGCAATTGATAATTCTTGTTCGATTTCGCCAATATGACGATGTTTGCCAATAGAATATGCTTTTACCGATTCATTTACTTCGCAAAATAAATTGCCAATTTTTGCACTTCTTCCAGCTCCTGAAGTTCCTGATTTTGAATCAATAATTATATTCTGTGCTGAAATCAATCGATTTTTTAACAGTGGAATCAATGGAAGCAATGCCGATGTTGGGTAGCATCCGGGGCAGGCGATAATTTTGGCATTTTTAATTTTATGACGATTAATTTCTGGCAAAGAGTAAACCGCTTGGCTTTGCAAATCTTTGGCAATATGCTCGTGATCATACCAAAATTGATAATCATCGGGATTGCTTAAACGAAAATCTGCCGATAAATCAATAATTTTTAAATGAGAATTTTCCGGATTGGATAAAATTTCTTTAAATGTTGCTTGCGATTGAGTGTGAGGAAGGCAACCAAATACAACATCAATATTTTTAAAATCATTTTCTTCGATTTTTGTTAAATCTGGTAAATTAAAATGAATCAAATGTGGATATAGTTGAGAAATTTTTTGTCCAGCATTTGAATTAGCAATCAAAGCTTTAATTTCAGCAAATGGATGATTTAAAATTATGCGAATTAGCTCACTTCCTGTATATCCTGAGGCTCCAATAATAGCAATTTTGATTTTTTTCATAAATTTTAAATTAATTTAATCTTGGATGAGATTTTCGGTAATCTTTTGGTAATTCAAAACTACCTTGCCAAATACCAATTTTACTAGCCTTTGCAATATTTTCAAAGGAATTCATTTCTGCACTTGATTCGGTAAAATTATAAATTACCGCCATTCCATTTTTAATAATTTCGGCATTAATTGACAATTTATCAAGATAGCAAATTCCTAAAAATCTATCATATTTATCTTTAGAAGCGTAAGTGCAACGAACTTTTTTGCCAGCAATTAATTTGTGTAAAAAATCTCGTGAATTTATGCCACAAGAATATTCCTGATTATTTTTATCAAGGCAAGTTTGTTTATATTCTGGTGCATCTAGCCCGAATAATCGAACTTCTTTGTTGCCAACTTTTATTGAATCGCCATCAAGAACTTTGGCTTTGCCAGAAAATTCTTTATCGAAAACTAAATGTGATTTTACTCGATAAATACTGTCATAGCTATAGGAGGATTTCGATATTGCAATTAAATAAAAAAAACAACTAAGCCAAGCAAATATTGCGCTGAAAATAGTAGCGATTATGGGTTTTAACATAAATTTATTGTCGAACTAAATTGTGATAATCTTGCATTAAATCTAATGTTATTTTATCTGGGTTTGCATAAATATAATTTTCGATTGAACCGATTCTAGTGATTTCGGCAGCAGTGCCAGTTAAAAAACAATCAGAGGCATCTGCAAGTTCGTTTGGCATAATATGGCGTTCAACAACTCTGATATTGCGTTTTTTGGCAATGTCGATAATGGTTTGACGAGTTATGCCGTTTAAAAAACAATCTGGGGTAGGGGTGTGAAGCTCTCCATTTTTCATAACCAAAAACAAATTAGCTCCTGTTGCTTCAGCTAGATAACCGCGATAATCAAGCATAATGGCATCATTATAGCCATCGCGTTCAGCTTCGTGCTTTGAAATTGTGCAAATCATGTAAAGTCCAGCCGCTTTTGATTTTACTGGAGCAGTATCGGGTGAGGGGCGACGATATTTGGCGAATCGCAATTTCAAGCCAGCTTTTCTTGCTTCTTCACTGTAATATGGTGGCCACTCCCAACAAGCAATAGCAACATGAATTTTGTTGCTTTGAGCTGATATTGCCATTTTTTCAGAGCCACGAAAAGCAAAGGCTCGCATATAGCCGTCGGCAATATTTTGTTTTTTTAAAATCAATTTTTTGGCTTCATTAAGCTCTTCAATGCTATAAGGAATCTTAAAATCTAACATTTGAGCTGAATCATGAAGTCTTTGGCTATGTTCGGTAATTTTAAAAATTTTTCCACCATAAATTCTTTCGCCTTCAAAAACACAAGAAGCATAATGCAAACCGTGATTTAAAACATGAACTTTGGCATCATTCCAATTAACAATTTCGCCATTTTGCCAGATATAGCCATCTCTTTTATCGAATGGGATTATATTCATATGTTCTAATAAAATTTAATTTTTAAGGAAATTCAATATTCAACTTATTTTATTTTTTGTATTTAGCAATGCAATGTCATTTTCAATCATTTCAAAAATAATTTTATCTAAATTTTGAGTTGGTTGCCAGTTTAAATCTCGAATAATCTTTGAATTATCGCCACGAAGTTGAATTTTCGGTGATGGTCGCAACAAACTCGGATTTATTTTTATATAATTTTGGTAATCTAAATTCAAATAGCCAAAAGCAATCTTTAAAATATCGATTATTTTATAAAGTCGATTTGAAGAAATTATATAATCCTGACAATTATTATTTTTTAGCATTAAATACATTGCTTTTATATAGTCTCTAGCATCGCCAAAATCACGGGCTGAATTGATATCTCCGAGCTCCAATTTTTCGTCATTTATAAGTTTTTTAACTGCAATTTTGGCAACATATTGTGAAATTTTTCTGGTAATAAAAATTGGATTTCTTCGAGGTGATTCATGGTTGTACAAAATTCCACAACAAGCAAAAATTTGATTTTTTTGACGAAAATCTCTTAAAAATTCAAAAGCTATTAATTTTGATTTACCATAAATGCTTTGTGGAGCAAAAACTGAATTTTCATTTTGCGGAGATTGATTTGATAGCCCAAACATTTCGCTTGAGCCTGCAAAAAATAATTTAGAATTTTTAGAAAAATCGTTAATTGCCACTAAAATATTTTGTAAAGAAATGCAATTAATGTTTATAAAATTTTGTTCATCATTTTTATCAAAACTGACAAAACTATTTGAGGCTAAATGATAAATTTCGTCAGGCAAGTAATGTTGAATTATACTGCGAATTTGCTGATTGCTTGCAAGATCGTAATCTAAAATTTTAATTAAAGATTTTATATTTTTTAGGTTAATTAAATTTGAATCTTGGTTTTTTACAGTGCCAATTACTTTATAATTTTGTCCAAGCAAAAGCTCTGCAAGATAAGATCCGTCTTGACCGTTAACGCCTGTAATTAAAGCTGTTTTCATAAAAATAAATTTATTTTTTTTTCATATGTTTTTTATTGATATTAATATTTATAAGAGCTAAAATAAATAATAGGTAATATTAAATTTATTAAATTCTCTTAAACCCGTTAATTAATTTATTTGAAAAAAAATAAATGTAATTGACATAGATCAAGAAATTTAATTTTTATCTAAAAAAAATGAAAAACCACTCTAAAAACATACCAAATATTGTCAAAAACTTGACAATATTTAAAAATATTTCACTTTACGAAATCGATAATCTTGCAATATTTGCAACATTAAACAATATTAAAAAAAATAAAATTTTATTCTTTAAAGAGCAAGAAATTAAGTTTCTATATATTTTAATCAAAGGTTCGGCAATTCTTTTTGAAAATGATAATAAAGGTAATCGCTTCATTACTCAACTTCTTTCTGAAGGGGATATTATTGGAGATGTTTTTACCAAAAATTTTGTTTTTAGTTCTTATTGCAATGAAGATAGTCAAATTTTAGCAGTCCCTATAAATTATATTTTAGAATTAACGAAAAATAACTTGGTTTTCAGCAATAATATTCTTGCAGAAATAGTGGCTAGGAATTATAAAATTTTAAATTTACTAACTTTGCATAAATCGGTTAATGCAAAATTCAGAATTTTGCAATTTTTTCAATCTATTGCATTTGAAAATAATAAAGATAATAATGTTGTAAATTTAAAATTTAGTAAAGCAGTTATTGCTTCTTATTTAAATATTAAGCCTGAAACTTTTTCAAGAATTTTACAAGACTTAAAAAATTCTGGGGAAATTTCGGTAAATGGTAGTGAAATTACGATTTATAATGAAACAATTTGCAAATATAAATTAAAATGAAATTTCTAGTTTTATTATTTTTGTTATTAAATTTCTCATGTGCTAAAACTGGGCTAAAAGAAAAAAATCTCAGCTTCCCAATTTATGGTAATTATTGCGGACCATTATATCCGGTGGCATCAATGAAGCCAATTGCAATTGATGATGTTGATAATGCGTGTAAAAACCATGATAGATGCTATGATTTAAAGGGTTATTTTAATCAAGATTGCGATATGCAACTTAAAAATGATTTAATTGCCATTTCCCCTCTTAGTACTGAAGAAGATTTGGCAAAAAGATTAATTTTATTTTATATAAATTCTCTTTATGATATCAATAAATAAAATGAATGCTTAAAATTATTTTTACAGTTATTTTTACTTTTTTCTTTGCCAAATTTATGATGGTTGCTTGCAGCGAAGAATATTCTGGTTTAAGTAAAAAAATTACTGTCGATTATAAAGTTGTTGCTAAAGATGGCATTCTTGCCTGTTCAACTCAAGAAACTTTCAAGCAAATTCAAATTTATTATAACAATAACGAAACTAGTAAAATCAAGGATGAAATCGAAAAAAAGCATTGTATTTTTTTAAAAAAGGGCGAGGAGCTTAAAGGCTATGAAGGAATTTGTAATATCAAAAATTTAAACGAGGTAAGATTATTTAAAACCGAAAAATATTTGCTTCACAAGCTATATATTCCTTGTTTTGCGGTTGAAGAATTTTTACCAAAAATTATAAAAAAAAATGATGAAAAAAATAAAATCAATAATGAAGAAACTCCTTCCGTTAATGATATTGCCGATGAATTGGAATTTGAAAATTAATTATTTAAAAAATTGCTAAAAAAACTCTTAATTTAACTCTGATTCAAGCCATTGTTCTTCCAAATTTTCGAGTTCGGTTTGTAAATTATTTATTTCTATGGCAATTAATGAAAGATTAGAAGCGGTGCGGTCTTCGCCATATTCTAATTCATTATTTAAATCATTAATTTTATTTTGAATTTTTTCAATTTTTGCTAAAATTTTCTGACCTTGATATTTGTTTTTATTGGATTTTTTTAAAATATTATTTTCAATTTTTGGTTCCAAATCTTTAGATTTATTGATTGAATTTTTAGAAAAATCATTTTTGATTTTTGGATGTTTGGTAAGATATTCGCTATAATTGCCTAGATTAATATTGATTATCCCATCACCCTCAAAACCAATAATTGTAGTGGCGATGTTATCAAGAAAATCGCGGTCATGTGATACTACGACCAAAGTTCCTTGATATTTTTCGAGGTAATTTTCCAAAATTTCTAGTGAGTCCATATCGAGGTCGTTAGTTGGCTCGTCTAAAATCATAAAATTTCCAGGATTAGCTAAGGTTTTGGCAAGCAGTAATCGATTTTGTTGCCCACCAGAAAGAGTTCCGGCAAGAGTTTGTGTTTCTTTGGGGTCGAATAAAAAATCTTTTAAATAACCTGCAATATGCTTAGTCTTGCCATTTGGCATTTTGACATAATCACCGCCATTTTCACATAAAATTTCTTGAATTGTCGAGGTTGGCTTAATGGCGGTTCTTGATTGGTCAAAATAGGCAAAATCTATATCGCGAGCCATTTTTACGGTACCTGAATTTGGCAATAAATCGCCAATCATTAATTTTAGTAGGGAGGATTTGCCAACACCATTTTTACCGATAATTCCAATTCTTTCGCCGCGCAAAATTTTGTAATTAAAATTTTCAATCAGTTTTTTTTGCTGAATTTCTAGCGAAACATTATTAAAACTCATTATAACTTGAGGTGTATCTTCGTCAGACTTGGCGACATTTATTTTCATTACATTTTGATTAGCAAAAACCAATTTTCTTTGTGATTCCAATTTACCTTTTAGTTCAAGGAGATGATGAAGTCTGCCAATGTTCCTTTTGCGTCTTGCAGTTAGTCCAGTTTGAAGCCAACCGCTTTCAAGTTCAACTTTTTTTTCAAGATTTAACAATTCCCGCTTTTCAAAATCAATAATATTTTGTGACCAATTATCAAAATCTGCATAGCCATTATTGTTAATTTTGATATTACCAGCTCTTAGCCAAAAAATTTTGTTAGTGACTTTCTCTAAAAATTTTCTATCATGTGAAATTATTACTAATGCACCCTTATATTGAGAAAGATAATTTTCTAGCCATTCAATAATTTCTAAATCCAAATGGTTAGTTGGTTCGTCTAGCAACAAAATATCTGGTTCAAATATCAATGATTTTGCCAAATTAACACGCCTTTTTTGCCCGCCAGAAATTTCGTTGGTGTATAAATTTTTATTGATTTGCAATTTTTCACAAATTATATCAATTAGATATTCTTTGTGATCATCGAGTTTTAAATCTTTTTTTATATAATCAGAAATTAAAATATTTTCGGTGATTTTTTCACTTTGAGTCAAATGACCAATCACTGAATTAGGCATAACCCAACGCATATCGGGTTCTAAATCAATATTGCCAAAAATTGCTTGCATTAAAGTAGATTTTCCGACTCCATTTTTGCCAATTAAGCAAATTCTATCGCCCTGAAATAAATTTAGACTTAAATTTTCAAAGAGGATTTTTTTGGCGAAAGCAATAGTGATGCTTCTAAGCGATAAAATTGGTGATTTAGTCATTTGTAAAAAAAGGTTATTAAAATAAAAAAATTGGCTTAAAATAATTTCAATTTAAAATGTTAAAAACGAAATTTTAATTGAATTCAATATCTGGGGTAGAATAATTATAATAAATAAATTATAGCAATTCAAACGAAAACTTTTTTAAATAAAATAAAATATAGATTATGAGTAAAGCTGAAATGATAACCTTAAAAAATGGACTTAAAATTGGAGTCGACGAAATGAGTGATGTTGAAACGGTTTCAATTGGGGTTTTTGTTCATACTGGTAGCAGAAATGAATCAAAAGAAATTAATGGTATTTCACATTTTTTAGAGCATTTAGCATTTAAAGGTACAAAGAAAAGAACTGCAAAAGAGATTGCCGAAGAATTTGAAAGCATTGGCGGTTATATTAATGCCTACACCTCGCGAGAAAAAACCGTTTATTATGTTAAAATTCTTAAGGAATATACTGAATTTGCAGTTGAGTTTTTGAGCGATATTATCCAAAATTCAATTTTTAAAGAAGAAGAAATTAAAAAAGAATGTGAAGTAATTCTGCAGGAATTGGCAATGACCAACGATACACCTGACGATATTATTTTTGATTATTTTCAAGAAGTTGCTTTTCCAAAACAAGCCTTAGGAGCACCAATTATTGGTAATAAAAAAAATATTTTAAAATTCCAAAAAAAAGATTTTTTAGACTACATCAATAACCAATATAATTATGGCAATATGGCAGTTGTTGCTTCAGGAAATATAAATTTAGATGAATTAAAAAAACTTAGTGAAAAATATTTTAATAATTTAGCAAAAAATAAAATTAAAAAAATTGAAAATGCTCGATATTTTGGCGGTGATTTTTATAAACAAAAAAAACTTGAGCAAATTCATTGCGTTATCGGTTATGAGGGAGTTTCTTATCGCGATAATGATTATTATAAAGCACAAATTTTGTCGTTAATTTTGGGGGGCGGAATGTCGTCAAGATTATTTCAAGAGATTCGAGAAAATTTAGGTTTAGCCTATTCAATTTATGCTTTTAATTCTAATTATGAAGATGCCGGAACCTTTGCTATATATGGTGCTAGCGATATTACAAAAGCTAACAAAATGATTGATGCAATAAATTTTGAAGTAGAAAAAATTACCAAAAAAATCACCGACAAAGAATTGCAAAAAGTTAAAACTCAATTTAAGGCTAGTTTAAAAATGGCTAAAGAAAGCACTAGTAAAAGAATGCAAAAAATTGGTTCAGAAATTTTAATTTTTAATAAAATCTTTTCGGATCAAGAAATTATAGAAAAATTTGAAGATATTTCTGCAAAGGACATTAAAGATATAGCTTTAAAAATCTTTACAAGCAAACAGACAAAGGTTATAATGGGTGAGTTAATAAAAGCCAAAATTAATTCTTAGATTTTTTGGAATTAGTTTTTACCTCTAAATCTTTAATGAATTTTTGCATAGATTCGATTTTTTCTTTAGAGGCAACTCCATCGGTAATCCACAAAATATCGCCTTCCTTATTGATGATTGCAACATAAATTCTATCTCCCTTCATTTGCATTATATTAAAAAATTCATCCCGATTGGTATAAACTGTTATAGTTCGTTTTCTGGCAATCTCATTTTGAATGCCAAAGCGCATACCGTTATTGACCCAACTTCTTGAAAAGGTTGATAATTCGTAAATTAATGGAACTTCATAAAATTTAATTTCAGGATTTTTAGCGATTATTTCGTCGGCAAACTTAATCCAAGTGTTTATCGCTTCTTGATGCTCTCTTTCAAAGCCAATAGCAACAATGTTTAATTTTCCATCAAAACTTTCTGGTAATAATTTTTTATTTCCATTTAAATCAATGCCAGTTAGTTTTGGAAATTTTTTTTCACCCAAATTTAAAATTTTTGAATTTTCTCCAGACCCAATCAGGCAGGAACTTAAAGTGATTAAAGACATAATAACAAGTAGATTTTTCATAGTTATTTTCGAAATTTTAAATTAATTAAGCTAAGACAAGCTTCAACCGCGAAACCTCCTTTATTAAGTTTGTTAAGATTAGCTCTCTCTTCGGCTTGATCATAATTTTCGGTAGTTATAATGCCATTACCAATTGCTAAATTTTTACTAATTCCAAGATTCATTAACCCGCGAGCACTTTCATTGCAAACAATTTCGTAATGCGAAGTTTTGCCGCGAATAACACAACCAAGAGCAACGAAACCTTCATATTCAGGATGCTGATTTGGAACATTGATATTTGCCAAAATTGAAATTGCTGAAGGAATTTCTAGGGCACCATTTACTGTGAATATATCGTAATCAAAATTATGTTGTAAGATTTTTTGAATAGCCCCATCTAAAAGCATTTTGGATAAATCGTGATAAAAGACCGATTGAATAATGGCAATTTTTTTTGTTTTATTTAGCATTTTTAATTGTAATTTTATATGTAAATTTTATTCTTTTTCAAAGAACAAAATTATTTATATTTCAATGACAAATATTTTCAACCTTTTTTTATTTTTATTATTACTTTGGATTATTTTTATGATTTCTAGTAATAAATTTTCAACGGGTTTCGTGCTATTTGGAGCATTGTCTTCAATGATTGTTGCCTTTAGTTCTTATCAGCTAAAATTATTTGATAAAAAAAGTGAACTTTTATATCTAAGTATTGGATTTTATAAGCATTTTTTGGCTTTATATTTTAAAAATTTTTGGCGAAGTTTTTATGTTTTATTTAATTTGGCTACATTTGGCAAAACACTCCATCCAACAATTCGCTATATCAATTTAAAAGAAAATTATAAATTTAATCATGCCTTGTTAATTGCCACTATTAATATGAATTGCGGACTTTTTGCAATTAATGTTGCCAATAATAAAATCGCCGTTCACTGTGTTAATGATAGTTATTTTTTTGCTTTTGATTTATTAAAATATACTATAAATTTGAACAATGTAAATGACGATAATTTAATTTAATCCAATTTTTACTATGGAAATTTCACAAGAAATTAATGAACTTAAAAATAAAATTGCCAGATATGATATTGCCTACCATCAAGACGACAACCCTTTGATTACAGATTCTCAATATGATGAATTGCGAAAAAAGTTGGAATATTTTAAAATAAACTATCCTCAATATTTTTCTAAAGATGATGAAAAAGTCGGAGCAAAATCCTTGGATATTTTTAATAAAATCAACCACTCTAAGCCGATGCTGTCGTTAGCTAACGGCTTTTCATCGCAAGATATTGCTGATTTTATTGAAAAGGTGCAAAGATTTCTTGGTTTCAATGAAAAAAATCAAAATCCTCAAACTTCGATTCTAGATTTATTTTCTTCTGATTTGGAACAAAATAATTTAGATTTTTTTAGCGAGTTAAAAATTGACGGACTATCTTTTAGTGCCCGCTATGAAAATGGTAAGTTAATTTATTGTGCAACAAGGGGTGATGGTTTTGAAGGTGAGGATGTAACCTTAAATGCCAAAACTATAAAAAATTTTCCACATATTTTACAAACATCAAATCCGCCAAAAATTCTTGAAATTCGTGGCGAAATTTATATGCGAAAATCCGATTTTTTGACATTAAATAAAATGCAAGAAGCTAATTCTCAAAAAATTTTTGCAAACCCTCGCAATGCTTCAGCTGGTTCGCTTCGACAACTAGATCCAGAAATTACCAAATCACGAAATCTAAGTTATTTCGCATATTCGCTTGGCGATTTTTCTTCAGATTTTCAATGTAATTCGCAATCAATGCTTCATAAAAAATTACAAGAATTTGGATTTTTAGTTGAACCAAATTCAAAATTATGTAAAAATTTGGAAGACATAATAAGTCATTATCAATATATTTGCGATTCACGCTTTAATTTAGATTATGATCTCGACGGAATGGTTTATAAGGTCAATGATTTTGACTTGCAAAAAAGACTTGGTTACATAGCCAGAAGCCCAAGATATGCAATTGCTCATAAATTTCCATCGCAAAAAGCCAAAACAATTATTCGAGATATAATTATTCAAATTGGCAGAACTGGTGCACTTACACCAGTTGCTGTATTAAACCCAATTAATATTGGTGGAGTTTTGGTTTCAAGGGCAACTTTGCATAATCAAGATGAAATTATTCGTAAAGATATTAAAATTGGTGATTTAGTGGTTATTCAAAGGGCGGGTGATGTTATTCCCCAGATTGTTGAGGTTGATGTTAATCATCGAAAATCACCAGATTACAAATCGCAGAATTTTGAATTTCCTAAACAATGCCCAGTTTGTAATAGTGAAATTGTAAAAAATAATGATGATGTGGTTTTGCGTTGCAGTGGCGGATTGTCTTGCGAAGCACAGTTAATCGAAAACTTAAAACATTTTGTTTCTAAAGATGCTTTCGATATTTCTGGACTTGGAAAAAAGCAAATTGAAAATTTCTTTCACGAGGGTCGAATTAAATCCTTTAAAGATATTTTTTCTTTAGAAAAAAACGAAAAATTTGTGCAAAATCCTCTTCGAAATAAGTCAGGGTGGGGCGATAAATCGGTTGATAATTTATTTTTAGCAATAAATCAAAAACGCCAGATTGAATTGGATAAATTTATTTATGCCATCGGTATTCGTCATGTTGGACAAACAAATTCCAAAGTTATCGCCAATTATTTTGGTAATATTGAAAATTTTATTAATTTTTTCAAAAATATAACTAAAATTTCAAACTTTGATTTAATTGAGAAAAAAAGTTCGCAGGGGTTTAATGAATTTTGCGCCTTAGATGGGGTTGGTGAAAAAATGCCAATAGCTATTTTAGATTTTTTTCGAAGTGATTTAAATTTAAAGATGCTTGAAGATGTGATTGAAGAATTAGATATTTTGGCTGTAAAAAAAATCCTATCTAACTCTCCGCTTGCAGGAAAATCAATAGTTTTTACTGGAACAATGGACAAAATGAGTAGGTCGGAGGCCAAAAAAATTGCCGAAGATCTGCAAATGCGAGTTGTTGGCTCGATTTCGGCTAAAACTGATTTTTTGGTAGCTGGAAATGAAGCCGGTTCAAAGCTAAAAAAAGCCCAAGAATTAAATATTAAAATTTTAAATGAAGAGGAATGGCTAAAATTAATTTCTTAAACAATTTGCTTAAAAAAATCCTAATTTCCCTAGTTAGGTTTTATCAAGTGTTTTTAACATTTTTTTTAAAATCCAATCATTGTAGATTTCAACCCACTTGTTCAAATTATATGATTGAAGCTATTAATCAAAAAGGAATTATTTTTGGGGTTTTATCTGGAGTTTGGCGAATTTTAAGATGTAATCCCTTTAATAAAAACACAGGTTTTGACCCAGTTTGTAAAAATAAATTAAAATCAAATAGTCAATGAAGTTAATTAAAAAATTTTTACCAATTTTAACAATTTTTTATTTTTCCGAGGCTTTTTCTTCAACAAAAAAATTAGAAATAAATAAATTAATTGAAGAGCCAACTAAAACCTACAATATTAATCAAGATCTTGAATCTCTTGGACTTGATAATGTTGAGCGTCAAAACAAAATTTTAATGAAAAACGGAAATATTGAAGATGAATATAAAAAAGCTAATGAAATGATGAAAAAAAAACTTCTTGAATTTGACGAAAAATTAGCCCCACCAGAAGCTCGTGAATATATTAAAAAAATCAAGGAAGATTTTCAGAAATCTAATACACAAAATGCTGAAGTTTTACCAAAAAAACCGAACAATGAAGTTGAGTTTGTAGCCAATAAGGAGCCAAAAAAAGAAGTTGAAATGGTCACTAGTAAGGAGCAAAATATTAAAGATAAGAATGCCAAAAAACCAATTATTTCAAATAGTAATTCTGAAATTAAAAATTCTGTAAATGCCGTTAAGAAGCCAAAAAATAATGTAATTAAAAAAAGCAAGTCAAATAAAATAAGTTCTGCAATTCAAGATGTTGAGAAGAAAAATTTTAAAAATGAAACTAAGCAAGAAGAGCAACAAAAAGAGCAAGAATTTCAAAAAAAACTCAACGAATCAAGAAGGTTATATTTGAATGATTTAATTGATAATGATGATAAAAGTGAAGAAGAAATTTTAGAAAATGATAATGTTATTCCAATAAAAAAATCTCTTACGCCATTTGCCCAAGATGAACTTCCTGCCATTCCGATTTTAAGTCGAAGTCGTTCCGAAGATAACTATCATATCCCCTTTATTTACACACCTAAGGAATATATTGATATTTTATTTTCCGCAATTTCAATGGGAAGTGTTTCTTATTTTAACGAGGCTTTCAAATATGTTTTAAATCCTAATATTTCTAATGATCAAGGAGATACTGTTTTAACCTATGCTATTTTTCTTAGAAAATATTCAATTATTGCATCGGTTTTAGCTAAGGGTGCTGACCCAAATTTGCCAAATCGATTGGGCTATAATCCTGTGCATTTAGCAATTGAAATGAATGATTTTACTTCACTTGATTTACTTGAAAAAAATAATGCTGATATGTTTTACATTGATGTATTTGGTCGAACATATTTGATGTTAGCGGCAAAAAATGGTTTTTTACCGGCGGTTGATTTATTGGTTAAAAAAGGTGTTAACATTAATGAAATGGATAATGATGGTTTTACTGCTTTGTCGATAGCTTATCGAAATAAACACGAATTAGTGGTTAAATATCTTCTAAAAAATGGTGCAAAAACATGGGTAGAGAAGGAATTCGTTCCTCAAAAAAGAAATTTTATTAAAGAACTGCAGAATCGATGGAAATAAGGTCCCCATTTTTTTTAAAATTTATTTTGAAACAAACAATTTTTTTTTCAATAAATACCCAAAATTATTTTAATAAATTAGTTTTAAAATTCCTATAATTTATAAAAACTTAATTTATAAAAAAAATTATGAAAAATAAAGAAATAACTGCAGTTTTAGAGCTTGAAAATCCTAATTTTAAAAAGTATTTGATAATATTATCATTCATAATGATTTCCTTTGTATATTCTAATAAAATAATGGCACAAATTGAGAGTTTATATAATCAAAATTCTGAACAATTTGCAGGAATTTCTAACTTAATGTCTGCGGTTTCCAATAATGATGCCGAGGGAACTAGGTTTTTTTCTAAAGCTGGTGTAATTATTGTAAATCAAAAAAATAAGGGTGGAGCAACCGCGCTTCATATTGCCTCTAGAGAAGGCAATTTGGATATTGTTAAAATTTTAATAGAAAATGGTGCTAATCCCAATTTAACTGATAATGAAGGCTATACCCCATTAATGAGAGCTTCTTTGTCGGCAAGTCCAGAAGTGGTAGAATATTTATTAAAAAATGGGGCAAAGCCAGGAATTTTCAATTCACAAAATGAAACTGTAATTATACATGCCGCTTCATCAAAATGTGATGACTGTTTAAATATTTTAATTGAAGATGGTAAATTAATTAAAACTGTTGATACATTAATTTTAAAAGGACAAATTGCTGATGCAATGGTTATTGCTAATAATCAAGATAATGAAAAAATTCAAACTTTACTTCATGGTTTTCTAGATTATGTATCTAAATCAGCTCCATTAGTTTTTAAATCAAAGCCAGATGAAGAAGATGAGCCGTTGCCATTTAAAACCAATGCCATATCAAAAAAAATTGCAATAAATAAATTAGTTCCAGCAGCTTCCTCTGAGGTTTCTGGTGATGTTTTAGGCAGTAATATTTTTGAAGAGCCGCAAGCTATAACTCCATTTGAAAATAAAAAATCAATTTCTGACAAAGAATCAATTTTAGTTAAAGATTTGACATTATCACCCAGTGAGGTTAATAAAAGTAAAAATGATGAAATTATGATTCCTGAAGAAAAATATAATTTAAAAAAGGAAATAGAGCAAAAATCAGAGCCTGTCATAGAAGAAAAATTTACTAAAATTTCCGATGCTAATAAAAACTTAACTCCAATTCAAAATATTCCTGTTAAGAAATTTAAGTTTATTCAAATGCAAGAAAATAATGTTAATATTAACAAGAATCCGAGTGTTTTAAATAATTCGTTTGATGAAAAACCAATTACTGAAAAAGTTAATTCTCAAGAACCTTTACCAATTAATGTTTTAAACAGCACTTTAGCAAATAAGAAAATAGATAATAAGGCTACTAAAAATGGCGAAGAGGTTTTGAATAAAACTCAAAATCCTAAGAAATTTATATTCAAACAGCAAAATGAAAAATCTAATTCGACTCAAGTTCCTTCTGTTGAAAAATTTAAAATTATTGATTCTGAAGCTATTGAAAAACCAATTACTGACACAACTAATGCATTAAATAATTCTAGCGATGATCAATATTTTGATATAAGGGTCAGTAAAGATCAGGAAATTGCTCAATCCTCAACTAAAAATATAAAGAAATTTATATTTAAACAACAAATCGATAAATCAAATTAAATTTATCAATTTTTAAATTTTGATATAATTAATTTATTGATTGATTGTCTAATTCCATAAGCGATTTTTTCATTTTGGCAATCCCTTCTTTAACATGTTTTGATTCAATAATTAGTGGTGGCAATATTCTGATAACATTTTCTCCAGCTGGAATAGTTAATAGATGGTTTTTTAGAAATTGCTTAACAACTAAGTTATTTTCAATTTTATCATTAATTTTAATTCCAAGCATCAAACCTTCACCTCTAACCTCGGCAATTAAATTAGGAAATTGATCTTGTAATTTTATTAATTGATTTTTTAAAAAATCTCCATTTTTAACAACATTTTTTAAGAAATTTTTGCTAGTTAATTCGGTTAAAACTGCATCAGCAACTGCCATAGCTAAAGGGTTGCCTCCATAAGTTGTGCCATGAACTCCAGCCACCATTCCATTTGCTGACTTTATTGAGGCAAGACATGCGCCCAGAGGAAAGCCACCACCAATAGCTTTGGCAATACAAACTATATCTGGTTTTGTTTCGAAAAATTCATGTGCAAATAGCTTACCAGTCCTTCCCATTCCGCATTGAACTTCGTCAAATATTAAAAGAAGACCATGTTCATCGCATAATTTTCTTAAGTTTTTGATAAATTTTTTATCGGCAACCCTAATTCCTTCTTCGCCTTGGATTGGTTCAATTAATATTCCTGCAGTATTTTTGGTAATTGCTGATTTTACGGCATCAATATCGCCAAATTCAACATTATCAAAACCCTCTAATTTGGGCTCGAAACCTTCGAGATATTTTGGCTTACTTGCTGCTGAAATTGTGGCAATAGTTCTGCCATGAAAAGCACCCTTAAAGGTAATTATTCGATTTTTATAAGATTGATTTAAAACATAAAAATGCCGACGAGTCATTTTGATGGCGCATTCAATACTTTCAGCTCCAGAGTTGCAGAAAAAAACATAATCGGCAAAATCAGAATTGGCAACCAGTTTGTTGGCATAATTATTAAGCTCAAGCGAATTATAAATATTAGAAATGTGCCATAATTTTTTAGCCTGCTTTGTTAATGCTTTTACCATTTTTTTATGACAATGACCAAGTGCATTAACGGCAATTCCAGCACCAAAATCAAGGTATTTATGCTTGTTGTCATAAATATACATACCTTTACCTTTTTTAAAAATTACATCAAATCTTTTATGAACTGGAAGTAATTTTGGCGATGTAAAATTTTCGGTCATTTTATAAATAAAATATTGAGATTAAAAATAAAAAAATTACTTTATATAGCATTATAAATTTAATTATGAAAATTAATTATAAAATCTTTTTTTAAATGTTAAATATTTATTTGTGATTATTGATAGCGACGAAATAAAATTAAAAATTTTAAAAAATTTCTTGGAAATATCAGTTTTTGAAGGGTGGAACGACTCAGCCATTGAGTTTGCCATAAAAAAAACTTTTCCCAATCAAGAGGTTTTGCCGAATCAAATGCCAATAATTTTTGAAGATGGAATTTACTCATTAATTAGTTTTATTAGTAAAAATCGTTGTGAAACCCTAGCTGAAATTTCAATTAAAAACCTCGATTTTAATGGCTTAAAACTTAATGCCAAAATTAATTATCTAATTTTTCAATTACTTAAAATTGATGAAAATAATAAGGATGCATTTAAAAGATTGTTAAATTTTTATTTGGTTCCAAAAAACCCATTAAATGATTTTAATCAATGCGGTTTAAAGCCTATAAATCAAGCCTTTAAAGAGGTATATTTTGTTGCAGATTATTTATGGAAGTTATGTAATGATAAATCAAGTGATTTTAATTTTTACAGTAAAAGAATTATCTTATCCAAGATTTTAATTAGAAGTTTTATGTATTTTTTAAATGATAATTCGACAAATCATATTAATACTCAAAAATTTATTGATAAAGAGATAGAAAAGATTTTAAAATTCAATGAATATAAAATAAAAGCTAAAACCAAAATTATAAATTTTTCTAATAAAATTGATGATATAGTCTTTGATTCAAATCACAATATTTTAGATTTAAAATCCATAGTTAAAAACTTACCTTTTATTCGTCTTTTTAATAAATAATTTCAAAAAAATGACTTTTACTACATTCGACTTTATATTTTTTGTTATTAGTGCAGTTATAGTTTTAATAGCATTTTATCGCGGCATTGTAAAGGAATTTTTTTCACTAATTAATTGGGTCTTATCTTTTGCAATTTCTTATTTGTTATCACCGATTTTATGCGATTTGATGGCTAGTTTTTTTGATAGCAAATTGGTTATGAATATTTCAATTCGCATTGGTCTTTTTGTTTTTACTTTTGTAGTTTTTCTATTTTCAACAATGCGTTTAGCTAATGATTTAAGTGATTCGATGAATATTTATTTAAATCGCACACTTGGGATTTTACTTGGAATTGTAAAATCATTAATTATATTCGGAGCACTTTATTCGCTTTATAATTGCTTTTTTGATTATGCTCTTGGGCAAAAAATTGTAGCAAAAAATAAATACCGCTTGCCTTCTTGGTATATAAATTCTTATTCATCTGGTATAGTTTCTAAATCTGGAGATCTAGTTGATCCAGTTGTTCGTGGCTTCTTTTCTATAGCTAAAAAAAATGTTGATGATCTCATTAAAATTGACGAGGTGGTTAAACCGAAAATTGAAAATGAAATTATAAGTAACTATGCAGATGAGATTGATTCTGACATAATTGTAAAAAAACAGGTTGACGATGAGAATAATAAAAATAAAATTGTTAAACCAACTAAAAAACCAAGTGATGTTGGTTACGATAAAAAAGACATTGAAAAAATGCAAAAATTAATTGAAATCATAAATAACTAAAAATATGTTTAATTTAAATGGAAAATCTGCCTTAGTTACCGGGGCAACTGGTGGAATTGGCTGTGCAATTGCTAAAACTTTAGCCAATTTGGGGGCAAATCTTATTATTTCAGGAACTAAAGAAGAGAAACTTAAACAGCTTGCCAGCGAAATTCATGGTGATTGTAAATATTTGACTTGCGATTTATCTGATACAAAGCAAGTTGAAGAACTATTTGATAATGCCGAAAATCTTAATCAAAAACCTATTGACATAATTATTTGCAATGCTGGTATCACTAAAGATAGTTTAATACTTAGAATGAAAACTGAAGATTTTGAAAATGTGGTTAATGTAAATTTAAAATCCACTTTTATTTTAAATCGCAATGCCATCAAAAAAATGATTAAAAATAAATATGGTCGAATAATAAATATCGCTTCAGTTGTTGCCTTGACTGGCAATCCTGGGCAAGCAAATTATGTGGCTTCCAAATCTGGTATGATTGGTATGACCAAAGCTATGGCTCAAGAAGTGGCTTCAAGAAATATCACCATCAATTGTGTGGCACCGGGTTTCATTCAAAGCCCAATGACCGATATTTTAAATGATCAACAAAAAACTGCTATTTTGTCAAAAATCCCTGCTGGAAGAATGGGTGATGCCCAAGATATTGCTAATGCGGTTGCCTTTTTATCAAGCCAAGAAGCTTCTTACATTACTGGCTCAACAATACATGTCAATGGTGGCATGTTTATGAATTAATTAAAAAACTATGACTAATACACACAAAACTAAAGTTGCAATAATTGGTTCGGGTCCTGCTGGATATAGTGCTGCAATCTATTGTGCAAGAGCCAATCTTCAGCCAATTTTAATTAATGGCAATCAACCGGGTGGACAATTAACTATCACCACCGATGTTGAAAACTATCCGGGTTTTGCTTCGGCAATTCAAGGACCTTGGTTAATGGAGCAGATGGAGGCTCAAGCCCGTCATGTTGGCACCAATATTATTTACGATCATGTTGCAAAAGTTGATTTTGCCAAATCTCCTTTTACTTTAATTGGTGAATCTGGAGATCAATATATTGCCGATGCCGTTATAATTTGCACAGGTGCCCAGGCTCGTTGGCTAGGTTTAGAATCAGAAAAAAAATTCCAAGGATACGGAGTTTCGGGTTGCGCTACTTGCGATGGTTTTTTCTTCAAAAATAAAGAGGTTATAGTGGTTGGTGGCGGAAATAGTGCCATCGAAGAAGCAATTTATCTTACCAATCATGCTTCAAAAGTTTATGTTGTTCATCGTCGCGATAAATTTCGTGGCGAAAAAATTATGCAAGATCGCTTATTTTCCAACAAAAAAATCCAAGTAATCTGGAATAGTGAACTTCACGAAGTTTTGGGTTCTGAAAATCCAAAATCAGTCACTGGTGTTAAACTCAAAAACACCGTTGAAGGCAAAATTTTTGAAATGAAAATCGATGGGGTATTTATTGCAATTGGTCATAAGCCAAATTCTGAAATCTTCAAAAATACTGGATTAGAAATCGATAATGAAGGTTATATTATTACCAAGTCAAATTCAACCGCCACAAATATCAAAGGAGTTTTTGCCGCTGGCGACATTCAAGATAAAATTTATCGCCAAGCAATTACCGCTGCTGGCACTGGATGTATGGCTGCTCTTGAGGTGGAAAAAATATTATCACATTAATTAATAATCGCTAGCCAAAAAATATAATCCACAAGCTGGGGCATTTGGTCCAGATTTTGCGCGATCTTTAGATTGCAGAATTTTTATAATTTCTTGCTCGTTAATTTTTCCACTTCCAACCCAATATAAAGTTCCAACTATATTTCTTACCATATGATGCAAAAAAGATTTGGCACTTATTTCTATAAATATTTTTTCATTTGAATCTTCAAATATTTTAATGGTTTCAATAGTTTTAATTGGCGATTTGGCTTGGCATTGAGCATCGCGAAAAGCCGAAAAATCATGTTCACCAAGCAAATAATTTCCAGCTTTTTGCATCGCTTGTATATCTAATTTTTTTCCTCCAACATGCCATAATCGATTTTTATCTAAAATCGCTGGAGCCTTACGATTAAGGATAATATACCGATAATGTCGCATTTTTGCATCAAATCTTGCCGAAAAATTTTTATCAACTAAATCAGCACTTAATACGCAAATATTTTCTTCTTTGAGATAAAAATTTAAACCCATAATCATTTGGTGAGAATTATATTTTTTTGGTAAGTCGAAATTTATGGTTTGGCAAATGGCGTGAACTCCTGCATCGGTTCGACCCGATGCGGTAATTTTTGTGGAATAATTGGCAAAATTTGTAATGCTTCGCAATAATTCACCTTCAATGGTTTTTAAACCTTCTTCATATTGCATTTGGAATCCGCAATAAAAACTGCCATCATATTCAATATTTAATTTGTATCTGTATAATTCTAATTTTTCCACTCTTGAATTCTGCTTAAGTTTTGAAAATAATCATTTTCAATATTATTGGTGGCAAAAAAATAATTTTTATCACTCATATAAAAATCAAAAATTTTATGTAATTCATTTTGACAAATATCGAGAATAATATTGATTTCCTCTGGTTTATCCAGAATTGATTTGGGTTTGTTATCGTTAATTTTTAATTTCCAATAAATAATTTTACCAATATTTTGTGATGATGTTAAGGTTTTGGACAAGCCCAAAGCATAAATTATTAATTGCGGATTCTTACCTGAAAGAACTTGTTTTTTGGAAGGCGGTTCGCCAGTTTTGTAATCGATAATTTGGACTTTATTGTCGATAATGGCAATTCTATCAATTTTTCCAGATATTTTAATGTTGTTAATGAAAAATACTATTGGCAATTCAGTAAAATTTTTGGAATTTTCAAAAGCCAAATTTTCTTTTAAAAAATCGTTAAAAATCCGAGAAAATTTGGGAAACCAAGTAATCTTTGCAAATTTTGAAGTAAAATATTCGGCGAAAATCTTTTCAAAATTAGTAAAATTATTGTCATTAACATATAGCTCTAAAGCCTTATGAAAAAAGGAGCCGAACTCTGGTGCAGAAGCCTGATAATCAATAATTTTTAAAGGTTCTAATTTTAAAATTTTTTTAATATAAATTGCGTAAGAATTTTCGATTAGATCGCCAATGTCTGTGGCTGAATATTTGACTGGAAGAAATTTTTTTTCGACATTTATCGAAGGATATTGTAGAAAAATTTTTCTATTTTTGTCGATGTTAAAAAATTTTAAGTTATAGAAATTAGTTTTATTAAGAGTTATTTGATTTTTTAATAAATGTGTTTGTAATTTAGTTAAAAAAACCGACTCTACCAATTCTTTTCCCATCGAACCTTGGCTATTGGTGAGAATAATTTTAGAATTGGCTAAATAATTACAAAAATCAAAATTATTTTGCCCAATTTTTTGCAAAACCTTATAAATTCCCAGCTCCTTTTTGATTTTATTGCCGATCCAATCATGACTGGGACTTGATGGAAAATCATCTTGATTAAGTGATGATACTATAACAATATCAAAGCTTAAATTTCTCGCTTCAATTGGTGTTAATATCTCAATTTTTGCATCAGGATCATTCTTTTCAAAATAAGAAATTTCGCCAAATAAAATTTTTAAGTCATCGAGATTTTCAAAAACAAAATCGGCACCAAAAATTTTTTGTAAATTTCTAAGAAAATCAGCTATTTCATTGCCGGCTTTTGATTTATTAAGTAAATTATTAAAATCATCATTGGCAAAATATTCTAATGATTTGATTAATGATTTTAGATTTTTATTTTTTGGAAGATTATGAAAAATTTCTTCGATGAATTTTTGATATTTAGTGTTTTTAATTTTAGCAAACAATCCTTCTAGTCCAAGATCTGCTCTTTCTTGTCGTAAAATATCAATTTCGAAATTATTAATTAAATCTACATCAAAATTCTTTTTAAAAATTGAATGTTTTAGCAGGCTTAAAAAATTATGCGAATTAAATTCTTCAAATTTATTGACAAAAATTAATTCAAAAAAATTTAACAATTCTAGATTTGAAGAGTCTTGAGATGATGTATCGTTAAACAAGATTTTATATTGTCTTAAATAATTTTTTAAAATTAATTTTAAATTTTGATTATTTACAATAATTCCGATTTTTAAGTTAGAATTTTTGGAATTTTCTTGGCAAATTTTAGCAATAAACTTAGCTTCAATCATTTGATTTTGTGCTTCAAACAACTCGACATTAGTGGTTAAATCCTTGGTTAAAACTTCGTCAATTTTAATGATATTTTTGTTATCAAAATGATAAATTTTATTAAAAAAATCAACTCTTGAGTCTATAGAGGATTGAAATTGAGTTTGTTTGTAATTTTGAATTTCCTTAAAATCTATTTCTAAAAATTCGATTAATTTTGTTAAATAAAATTGTGGGTGAATTTCTGAAATTTTATTTAAATTTAAATCTAAAAAATTATTGAAACCATAAAAAAATACCTTACCAAATTTGTAATTTTTAATGGCTTTAATTAATTGTTGGCTTGATTTTATACTGCCAGTAGAGCCAGCTATGACAAGGTTTTGCTTGATGTTTAATGTTTCAGATTTTTCAAGAATTTCGACATATTTTTGTATTAAAAAATTATGATATTGAGTTGGAAGCATCAGATTTTTTAATGCCAATTTTTTTTGAGTATCAAGAAAAAAATTTACAAAGAAATCCACGGTAAGCTGTTCGTCAAAAGCATAATCTGAATTGTTTTGCAATGCCAAAACCTTCGATAAATCAACTTGATTAAGATGGATTTCATTAATAATTTCAAAAATATTTTTAGCAATTTTATATTTCTTAGCAAAACTTGGATTTTTGGTAATTTCTTTTAATTTTTCTTGGTTTGAAAATTCTTTTAAAATAAAAAAAATTGCATCAATTTTATTTAAAATTTTAATTTGATTAATTTCTTGAATTATGTTTTCAATTAATTTATTAGGTAAAAAATCGTAAAAATCATTAATTGATAATTCTGAGATGGCTTTAATTTTTATTTGATTTACTTCTACAATCATTGATTTATCAAGGCTTTCCCTGAATTTCCTTAATAATCGTTGATTTGGTAAAAATATCTTTAATTCTGAAAATTTATAGTTAAAATTATTGATAACAAAATGCGAAAGCGAATTGATAAAATGATAATTTGATGGAATATTATAGATATTTTTCATTATTTTTTTCGAAAAAACTGGTTTAATTTTTAATTTTAATATTTCTTTTTTGAAATGAAAGTAATAGTTTTAGGAGCAGGTGTAATTGGAGTTACCACCGCTTATTATTTAGCAAAATCAGGTTATGAAGTTGAAGTTATCGAGATGTCTGATAATGTTGGTGAAGGCTGTTCTTATGCAAATGGCGGGCAGTTAAGCTATTCTCATATAGAACCCTGGTCAAAAAAATCATCGATTTTTTCACTAATTAAAGGTAGCTTTAATCCTTATTCACATACCACCATTAATGATTTTAACAATAAAGAATTTTATCGTTGGTTTTATAATTTTTTAAAAAATTCAAGCAATGAAAAATTATTAAAAATTAGCAAAAATATTTTTAAAATTTCTAATAATTCTAAGCATTTAATGGAAGATCTTTTAAAGGAGGAGGTTGAGTTCGAAAATGGTGATAAATTTAATTTAAAAAATTCTGGAATTTTACATTTTTATCGCAATAAAAAATTATTCGATGAAGATTATAACCGGCTTGAAAAATTTCATAATTCTGCCATAAAATTTCATGCATTTGATAGTGAAGAAACCATTAAAATTGAACCTTGTTTAGAAAAATTATACAATCAAAAAAATCTTTACGGGTCAATATATTTTCCTGCCGATAAAAGCGGCGATTGCAATAAATTTGTTAATATTTTGGCATCGATTTGCAAAAAAAAATATGGGGTTAAATTTCATTTTGAACATCACATTAAAAATCTTTTTACTAATTACGAAAAAATTACAGGAATTAATACTGATAAAAAGGTTTTTTATGCTGACCGTTATATTTATTGCCTCGGGGCTGGTTCGTTGCATTTACTAAATGGCATAAAAATTCAACACGGAATTTATCCTGTTAAGGGATACAGCCTATCAATTGAGTGCGATAATCAAGATTTTTTAGCTCCAAATATTAGCCTTACTGATAATCAAAATAAAATTGTATATTCACGCATTGGTAATATTTTTAGAGTTGCGGGAACTGTTGAAATTGGCAAATTTGATGCCAAAATTTCTAAGAAAAATCTTAATTTTTTACATAAAAATATCAAAGAATGCTTTTCAGGATATGGCGATATTTCAAAGGTTAAAGAATGGTCATCTTTTCGACCATATCGCTTCAACTCAACACCCTTAA
The DNA here is from genome assembly GCA_964505265.1 of uncultured Rickettsia sp. Taxonomy (GTDB): domain Bacteria; phylum Pseudomonadota; class Alphaproteobacteria; order Rickettsiales; family UBA1997; genus CAILUF01. The sequence goes on along the minus strand of CAZDGN010000011.1, from coordinate 8,550 downwards.
TTGGGGTGGTTAATGGTCTTGAAAATTTATATTTAAATGTTGGACACGGATCATTAGGCTGGACGAATTCATTGGCTTCTGCCAATATCATTGCTAGCGAAATTAAAGGTAATCATCAAAAAGATTTTAATTTTTTAATAGATGATCTAAAACATATTTTTAAAGTTTAAATTATTAATTTAGCGATTATAGCTCTTAACATCTCTTGCCAAATGAAGCGATCCGCAAATTATAATTCTAACCGCTTCATCGCCATTAATTTGAGAAATTAATTTAACTGCTTCAAATAAGTTTTCGCCATCAATAATTTCAAGATTATTTTTTCTGGCAATTTCGCATATAACTTGGCTTTCCTCAGGATATGGCTCCATATCTACTCTTATAGCAACAAGTTTTGTAATTTTAGTATTAAATTTATTTAAAAAATTTATCTTGCATTTGCCCTTGCTAAAACCACAAAGAACATAGTTTTTTTTCAAGCTTTGAGATTCAAGCCATTGATTTAAAACAAAAGCGCCACCCTCGTTGTGAGCGCCATCAATCCAAATTTCGCTTTGAGAATTTTTGAGTAAATTTAATAAATTATTCTCAATTTTTTCAAGTCTACTTGGCCATTTTACTGAAGAAATTGCACGATTTATATCTTCATTGTTGAAATTATATTTATCGCTTAAAGCCATGGCGCAAGCAATTCCCGAGGCACAATTATAATATTGATGATCGCCAAGTAAATTTGGCGAATTTAAATTTGGCAACAATAATTCATCATTCCAATAAAAATTAAAATTACCACTGATTTTATTGTCTTCATCGATGATTTTTTCGACAAAAAAATCATCGCCATATTGATAAATCGGGGCATTAATTGCTTGAGCAAAATTATGAATTATATTTCTGACATTATGAGCTTGAGGACTTACAATTAAAGGAACGAAAGCCTTGGCAACATAGCATTTTTGTAAAGCGATTTCTTCTAAACTATTGCCTAAATATTCTTGGTGATCTAGTGAAATTGAAGTTATGATGCTGGCAATTTTATTTTCAACAATGTTGGTAATGTCAATTCTTGCACCCATTCCACATTCTAAAACTAAAATATCGGCAGGAAATTTTGCAAATGCCACGAAAGCACCAATGGTAAAGCCTTCCATAAAGGTTAAATCGACACCATAACTTGCAAGTCGAACCTCTTCAAGGCATAAATATAAATCGGCATCTGAAATCATTTCGCCATTAATTACGATTCTTTCGTTGCAATTATGAAGGTGAGGGGAGGTATAAAGATGAACCTTGTAATTGTGTGATTGAAAAATTTTAGCGACCATATTTGAAGTTGACCCTTTGCCGTTAGTGCCTGCGATATGAATAACGGGAGGTATTTTTTGGTGTGGATTGCCAAGTCTATTTAAAACAATTTTAGCTCTTTCAAAAACCGTTTCAAAATCAATTGTTTTTTTGCCAAGTGTCGAAGGAATCGGCCAATGCGGTAAATAAACCATAATTTATGTTGAAAAAAATTACTTTTAAAAATAAAATCAATAAAACTTAAGAATTAATTATACATGAATTTTCAAAAACTCTGCTTTTTATTTATATTTTTTTGCTTTCAGCTTTGTAATAGAGCCTATTGCCAAACTATTTCGCCTTATGTTAATCAAAAAAAACTAAATCCAAATCAATATCATTTCGAATATTCTGGATTGGTTAATTCGACAATGGCTTTTAGTAAGCAAAATAATATTTTACAGCAAAAAACTTTGCCAGATAATTTTTCTAAGAATTACATAAATAATCAATTTAATCTTGGTTTTGATAACCAGGTTTATTTAAAATCAGCTTATAAATTTGCAAATAACAATATTGGAACTGTTGGGGCAACTGCAAAATTTGAGGTAAATATTAACACAAATCAGCGTTTTGAGCGGGTAAATCTTGACCAATTTTTTGGCTATGTTGAAAATGATTATTTCAAATTTGAAATTGGAAATTATTTGGCAGTCAATCAAAAAATGAAACAAGGACCAGCTCGCTTTGCTCGTGGTGCTGGTGGCATCAATGGAAAATATTTGGAATATATAAATTTACCGGTTTTTTCATCTCAAAATAATTTATGTAATAATGCTATCAATAATTTAGCTTGTCAAAATTTTATTCAGCCAAAATTTATTTTACTAGCCCAGTCGCCAATTGGTCATAGCGGTTATGCAACGGGCTTTTATCCGCAAGATTATTCAAATAATTATAATGGCAAAATTAAGCTTTCAGATTTTAATAAAAATAATTTTCGTGCTCTTAAGGATGACAGTTTTGAGGGCTTAGAAGATGCTTTGAAACTGAGTTTTTATTCACAAAAAATTAATGATTTTCAATTAGGTTTTTCATTAACGCCATCTACAAATAATCAAGGTTTTACCGCCAAAACCGCACCACAAAGCCACGACAACAAAATCAATAATATTTATAGCTTCGGGGTAAATTATATTGCTGATTACGATAATTTAAATATTGCCTTATCTTCAACCGCCGAATATGGTAAGTCAAAAAAATTTCAAAATATTTTTAGAGAAAATTTATTTTCTTATGATTTTGGCGGAAGTTTGAGTTATTTTGGTTTTAAAATTGGCTCTTCCTTTGGCTCTTGGGGTAAATCCTTAAATGCCAAAAACGGCGCTTATGCCTGCAATTACGATGAAAATAAAAATTTATTAGCACAAAATTGCGCAAATAATTCTGCGAATAAATTTTCTAATTCTTATTATTTCACTAGCGGCTTAGCTTATGAAATTGGTCCAATTAAGGCAAGTTTAACCTCGCTAAACAGTAATTTTCAAGGCAATAAATATTTTGTAAAATCATTTGGTATTGATTACAAAATTAAAAAAAATCTAATTTCTTATATCGAATTTACTAATTTTAAATTTAAAAATTCTTTATCAAAAATAATTGATTTAAATAACCAAATAACATTTGCAAATTCATCGAATAATATTAAAAATAATGATGGAAAAATTTTTCTAATAGGAATTTATTATATTTATTAATCATGAGCGTTGATGCTTTAGAATCATTTTTGTCGCCATTAAATCAAATTTTTGCCCGAGACGGTGTGAGCGAAATTTCTATTAATCGCCCCAAGGAGGTCTGGGTTGAAATTAGAGGAGATATGTATCGCGAAGAAATGCCAAATTTCGATGTTGAGCATCTTAAAACCCTTGGAAGACTTATTGCCCAGGCAACCGAGCAAAGGCTTAGTGAAGAAGAGCCGCTTTTATCGGCAACTTTACCCAATGGTTTTCGGGTGCAAATCGTATTTCCACCCGCTTGTGAGCTGGGTCATGTGGTAATGTCTATTCGTAAGCCTTCGCCCTTAAAATGGTCGCTTGATGATTACGATAAAATGGGAATGTTTGATACCGCATCAGTTGGCGAGATTGAAGATAAAAATTCCTTAATCTTAAGCAAATTACTTGAATTAAATCGAATCAAAGAATTTATTTCAAGGGCGGTAATTTATAAAAAAAACATTATCATTTCGGGCGGTACTTCGACTGGTAAAACCACTTTTACCAATGCGGTTATTCGTTCAATTCCTCATGAAGAAAGGCTGATTACGGTTGAAGATGCTCGCGAGATTGACCTTAATTCTCATCCAAATCGGGTGCATTTGCTTGCTTCAAAGGGTGGTCAAGGTAGGGCAAAAGTTAACAGTCAAGATTTGATTGAGGCATGCTTGCGCCTTCGTCCTGAGCGTATTATCGTGGGTGAGCTTCGTGGATCGGAAGCTTTTAGTTTTCTTCGAGCGATAAATACCGGACACCCTGGATCAATTTCAACGCTTCACGCCGATACTCCACAAATGGCAATTGAACAGCTTAAATTAATGGTAATGCAGGCGGGTCTTGGAATGCCTCCAGATGATATTCTCAATTACATTAAAAATGTGATCGATATTGTGGTTCAATTAAAGCGGGGCGAAAAGGGCAGGAGATATATATCGGAGATTTATTACCGACCTCTTCATTCTAATCTTAAAAATAAAAAAACTTAAATATGGAAACAATTAATCATCGTTTTTTTAGAAAGAAATTTCAAAGTTTAAATCTTCATGAAGTCTTGGAAATATCTCGAGGCGTGCCACATAAAAATGTTAATCATGAAACAAAAATTCACGATATTAAATCACTTCCCAATGCCACAGAAAACGACATTTCTTTTTTAAGTTCAGGGCAATATCAAGATAAATTTTTAGCTTCAAAAGCTGGATTTTGCTTTATCGAAGAAAAAAATATCAGCAAACTTCCATCTTCAATGCTTGGCATTGTCGTTAAAAACCCATATTTTGCTTATGCTCAAATTGTAAGCCATTTTTACGAGGTCAAGCCTGCAAATTTTGCTTCACAAAATATTCATCCAACCGCCAAGATTGGCGAAAATTCTCAAATTGCCCCAAATGTTTTTATTGGTAGCAATGTTGAAATCGGTAAAAATGCTCAAATCAATGCTGGCGCAGTTATTGCTGATAATGTTAAAATCGGCGATAATTGTATAATCGGTGCCAACTCAGTGATTTCTTTTGCAGTTATTGGCGATAATTGTATTTTTTTAAATGGCGTAAAAATTGGTCAAGAAGGCTTTGGCTTTGTTCATAATAATGGTGTTAATTTTAAAATTTTGCAAATTGGTATCGTGCAAATTGGCAATAATGTTGAAATTGGTGCCAATAGTTGTATCGACCGCGGAGCCCTTGAAAATACCATTATTCATGATGAGGTTAAAATTGATAATTTATGCCAAATTGCGCATAATGTTGAAATTGGTCGAGGCACAGTAATGGCAGGTTCAAGCGGAGTTGCTGGCAGTTGTAAAATTGGAAAATATGTCCAAATTGGCGGAAATTGTAGTCTTGCGGGTCATATTACCATTGGTGACGGCGTCAAGATTGCTGGCATGAGCGGAGTAATGCGTGATATCGAGCCGATGTCGATTGTGGCAGGAATTCCAATCTTGCCAATCAAAAAATGGCACCGCTTAAATTTGATTTTGCAAAAACTCCTTGAAAAAAATTAGGGCAGGGAATTGTTAAGTTAAATTCATTAAACAAAATAAAGGAATAACATTAAAATTGATCAAAAATCTTATCAAACAACAATAAAATATATTTATTAAACCAATTTTAAAAATAATTTATTGTTAAAATTGCATTAAAAATTATTGATTTAAAACTAAATTAGAACTAATATTATCATATTACTTTTTGTAAAAAATCTATTATAATTAATACAATGATATCATTAAATTCGGTAGCCAAAGCTCAAGAAAAAATTGCTGAAAATGCCCGCAAACAGCGTCTGGTATTGGGATTGACTCAACAAGGTTTAGCCCTGCGTTCAGGAGTTGCCTTGCCAACTTTACGCAAATTCGAACAAAAGAGTCAGATTTCTTTGGAGTCATTCTTGAAACTTCAAATGGTTCTAGGTGGTCTAGATAATATTGTAAAATCAATTGAGCTAAAAAACACTGAATTTTCTTCAATTGATGATGTGCTTAAAGCCAACAAAATCAGCATTCGCAAAAGAGGAAATCGCAAATGAAAATCGCTATAAAAGAAATAAAGGTTGGTCTAAATTTTGGCGATGGAATCATTCCTGTCGGTCGTTTGGCGATAAATAATCGGCAGATTTTTTTTCAATATCACCTCGATTTTATTGAAAAAAATCTTAATATTTCGCCATTTCATCTACCATTAAAATCTAGTGTATTTAGTTTTGATAATAATTTATTTGAAGGATTGTGCGGAGTATTTAATGATAGCCTTGCCGATGGTTGGGGGCGATTACTTTTTGACCGTTTTGCCAGATCTTTTGGGATAATTTCTTCGAGTATTTCGCCGCTTGATCGGTTAGCATTTGTAGGATTGAATGGTTTTGGTGCTTTAGTTTATGAACCAGATTATAGCTCTAAGGAAATTATTGATAACATTAATTTGGATGAATTGGCTAAGCAATCTCAAGAGGTTTTAGATGGAGCATCTGATGAGGTAATAGAAAATCTTTTAAATTTAAATGGTTCATCAGCGGGAGCTCGACCAAAGGCTTTGATAGGTCTAAATAATGATCGCAAAACAATTATTCACGGCGCTCGTGATTTGCCAGATGAATTTTCGCCATGGATTGTTAAATTTAGTAGTTCACAAGATGTTGCAGATGCTGGAGTAATCGAATATGTTTATGCATTAATGGCGAAAAATGCGGGAATATTAATGCCTGATATTCACTTATTTGCCAGCAAAAAAACTGGGGGATATTTTGCGGTTAAAAGATTCGATAGAAATGCCAAAAAACATCTGCATATGCACAGCATATGTGGCTTATTACACTCTAATTTTAGAGTTCCATCGTTGGATTATCAAGATTTGATTACGCTTACTAGCATGCTTACCAAAGATGCTCGAGAAATTGAAAAACTTTACCAACTGGCGGTATTTAATGTTCTTGCTCACAACCGCGATGATCATTCGAAAAATTTTAGTTTTTTAATGAATGCAAAAGGTGAGTGGAAACTTTCACCCGCTTACGATTTAACTTTTTCATCAGGACCAAATGGCGAACAAAGTACAATGGTCATGGGCGAGGGAAAAAATCCTCGCATTGATCATTTAATCAAATTAGGGCTCGAAGCTAAATTATCCAAAAATCGCATTACCGAAATTATTGAACAAACACGATCATCTCTAGCGGACTGGGAAGGTCTTGCAAAAGAATATGGGGTATCTAAGGAAAATATTCGCTTGATAAAAAAATATATCGTTGGTTAAAAATCAAGAAATTCGATACTAAAAAATTAATTGAAATTGGAAGAGCGATAGTTAAATTAATTGAATTTGTTAAAAATTAAAAATTTATAAAAAAATGTGTGATTATTTGCAAATTGTTCAAATTTTTATAGAGGGAATTGGAGCTTTTTTCACCCTTGTTGCTGTATTAGTGGGTTGGTTCGCGCTAAACACTTGGAAAAAAGAAAAGAAATCTAATTTAGCAGATGAAATTATAAATACTACCATTCAATTAAAGGAATTAATTGAATGGTCTCGTAATCCCGCTCACTTCGATGAAGGAAAATCTCGCCCTTTAGGTAATAATGAAAATGAAAGAAATAAATTAAAAGATTCGTATTATGTATGCCAAGAAAGACTTCAAAATAAGATTGATTTAATACAAAAAATTAGATTGTTAAAAATCAAATCTTCATTGCATTTTTCTAAATTAAAAATTGCTGAAGAATTGGAGCGTTTATTAAAAGTTGTTATATATATAAAAAATTCTTCAAATTGGCTAATTAGGGATATAGAAAATAATTTAAAAGATAATAAAGCTCGTATTGAACATCAAAATAAAATATATTCAAGTTTGCAGGAAGGTGAAGATGAAATTCAAAAAATAATAGACGAAGCAACAACAAAAATTACTAATATACTAAAAGTATATCTTTGATAAAAAAGAAAAAATAAATTAATTAATCTCGTATATAGGTTTAAGTTAATTTTAAAATTCTTGGTACAGACCAACAAATATTGATAGATTTTTAAGGGGCTTGAGATTTGAACCAACGCCCACGAAAAATCTAATCGCTCAATTTCGTAAAGTCTGCTTACTTTACTCATTTCACGAAGATTTTTTCGGCCGCATAACAAAAAACAAATTTGTTTTTTGTTATTTGCCCTTCAGGAACCTAAAGGTCGTAAGACACCGATTTTTTTTGGAAGCTTATTTTTTTAAGAAAGATTGGTTGCGGGGGCTGGATTTGAACCAACGACCTTCAGGTTATGAGCCTGACAAGCTACCGGGCTGCTCTACCCCGCGATATGATGAAACCGAGTTTTGAGCTCGATTAATCTTTATGATTAAATTTTATTTAAAAAACAAAAATTTAATTTGTAAAGTTAGTGTAAGGTTTATATTTTAGATGGCAAGGATTAAGTTAAATTTTTTTATTTTATGCAAACAATTATTTTACTAACTTTATCAAATATTTTTATGACCTTTGCTTGGTATGGTCATCTCAAATTTCGTGATGTAGCATTGTGGCAAGTGATTTTAGTGAGCTGGCTGATTGCCTTGCCCGAATATGCATTACAAGTGCCGGCCAATCGCTATGGTTATGGAAAATTTACCGCCATCGAACTAAAAACTATCCAAGAGGTAATTTCTTTAACGGTTTTTTGCATTTTTTCAATTTTTTATTTAAAAGAAAAATTACTTTGGAATCATTTACTTGGTTTCGTTTTGATTGTGATTGCGACTTATTTAATTTTCAAGAAATAGGGTAGAGGGTTTAATAAATTTATGCCAATAGCGAAGCTGATTAGATTTATTTTGCAAGGGAAATGATAGATTCAAACTAGCCAATCTTCGCCCTTCGGGCTTCGCTTGGCATGCTTCGCTCTAACGATCTACTTTGGCACTGGCGTGCCATGCGTAGCTCGTAAGAGCGAAGCATGGTGGAGATAACGAGATTCGAACTCGTGACCTTTTGCATGCCATGCAAACGCGC